>JAZRVT010000001.1:0-16949 GCA_045599325.1 Bacteroidales bacterium
GAAGCCTGTGAGGCTTCGCTGGTCACTCTGACGGCTTTGACAAGCTCGTCAAATGTGATTTCCTTCTTCTCATTCCAGTTCTGGATTTCCAGACTCTCTCCCTCGTACAGATACGTAGGCTTATCAATTTCGTTCATAACAAGTTGTGTTTGTTGTTCGTTCTACAAATATAATCTGTTATTATTGAATTAAACAAACAGCGGTGGCCACGCACCTCACTCAACCCCTGTAGAAGCAATTCTACGGGGGTTGTTCTTTTAATTTGATACTGAACTGACAGCATCCACGGTCTTACTATACCTCTGGAATCCGGCGACAACTTCACTAGTGGCAGGGCCGTTTTGGGGAGCACTTGCCTGGAATCATCTCCTCCCGCAGCCCCGCGGAAAATTTCAAGAATCCAATACCCGTGCTGCCATTATATGGGACGGAGCCGTGGTGGACCACGACTCCGTCACCGAAGCAGGGAATCTTCGGACATTTTGGCGGTTAATTGATGGTGCCTGCATTATAGAGCTTACCGATAGCGCCATAATAAGATCTATCTCCAACCGACTTCCTTTCAATAACCTGTGTACCATCTTCCTTTGCAATACCCCAGCTATCATATGGGTGGCCCATCAAACCCATATTAATGTAACAATCACCTGATGCGAGCCTGAAATGGGAATCAGTCCATCCTCCATTATTGACATCTATACCCATCCATTTCCCCTGCTCATATCTGATTTGCGGGTTAAAGAAATAGGGACCCTGGCCACCACCTGTTTTGCCGGACCAAGCCACTTCCATAGCAGCCCCCGTGTTGTTGTTAACCTTCATTACAGCATTGACGACCTGCATAGTATAAGAATCACCGCTCTTCAGAGCTGCCATCATCACTACACTTTTCAGAGCTGCAGAGCACTTTGTCGTCGGAATAAGATGTATTTGTGTTGGACCACTGGTACTCCTGCTCACAGCACTTGCTCCAAATACAGCAAAGTTATAATCTTCAAGCGTTTTGCCATCTGGCAAAGTACCACTGAATGTGCCGTTTGTTGCATCAATGCACGCGAATGTCACGCCATCACCGGATATTGAAGAAGAATAACCGGCCGGCATCATTTCGCTGCCGCTGCTTATTGATGCTTTATAAAGAATCACCTCATCATTCAGTTCCCATCCGGTAATCTTGAGAGAAGTGCCATCTACGGCCACGCGTGTCTCGGCCTCGTAGACAGGTACAGCGATGGTCAGGGTTACAGTATTGCCGTCAACCTGCTCGGTCTGTGCCTCATCCAGGTTCTTATTGCAAGAGGTCATCAAAAGTGCAGCCATAAACATCAGTGCTGCCAGACTCCAAAATGTCTTTTTCATTTTCCTTGTGTTTTAGTTTTAGACATTGATTTACCACTCTTCTTCTGTATAACCAGCGTCGCTACTGATGCCTAAAGTGTCAGTACTAGTGCAGATGATGCCCAGTGACTTGATTTCAATCACCCTCGTTGAAGGTGAGTAATAGTGTTCCCTTTTTTCCATTTTCATTTATTCATAAAACTTGATTCCTCTAAAAATTTGTACCAGACAATCTGATAAACAAGGGCCTTGAAAAAGTATTGTCCAAAGCGCAGTAAAGGTACAAAATTCTATAATATCAACTATCCCTGGCGGTTTTATTTAATAGTTTTCAGGACATTTAACAGGCTTTTTCAAGCCGGACAGCAACAAAGCATTATTCCTGTGTCATAAAGGATGCCCGGCAAAGTTTTTGGCGGGGTGATTTTGCCGGAAAACTCCTCGGACTTTTTCTTATTTTTGCAGACCAGTTTATTACGTATTCTACACTATGATCGAAGAAAGAATGACGGCGCTGCGGGACGAGTCGCAGGTGGAGGGGCTCAGCAGGTTCTTCAAGACCGGCAGGGGGCAGTACGGCGAAGGCGACCTGTTCCTCGGCATCAAGGTCCCCGTCACCCGCAGAGTCGTGAAGGAGATATGGAAAGAGTGCACCTTCGAGGAACTCAAGGGAGCCATATCCAGTCCCTGGCACGAAGTGAGGCTCTGCACACTGCTCGTGCTCGTACAGATATTCAAGCACGCGAAGAGAGAGAGGGACCTGCAGCAGAAGTGCATCGATTTCTACCTCTCCAGCACAGAGTACATCAACAACTGGGACCTCGTCGACCTGAGCTGCTACGAGCTGCTCGGCGACTGGCTGATAGACAAGGAGAGAGACATCCTCTATGACCTTGCACGCAACGGCAGGACAATCTGGGAGCAGCGCATCGGAATGGTCACCTGCCTGCAGTTCATCCGGCACGGAGAGCTCGACGACGCGATGGCAATCGCCGACATCCTGCTCCTCCACCCACACGACCTCATCCACAAGGCAGTCGGCTGGACACTCCGCGAAGCCGGCAAGCGTGACGTTGCCAGACTGAAAGAATTCCTGGAGTCCCCCGCCCCCGGCTGCGGCAGGCCGAGATGCTGCGTGATGCCAAGGACAGCGCTCCGATATGCTCTGGAGAAGCTTCCCGAGCAGGAAAGGGCAGAATATATGAACTATAAGCTTACGAACATTAAATAAACCGAAATATGGACGGAATAACATTCTTCTACAACTGGGAAGTGGATCTGATGGCCGGAATCCAGAGCCTGGCCTCCCCTGTCCTGACCAGCATAATGACCGCCATCACAATGATTGGCGAAGAGAAACTGATAATTCTCCTGCTGCTGTTCATGTATCTCTGCGTGGACAAGAAGCTGGGACGCACAATGACTGCCGGAATGATGATAACTCTCGTCGGCGGCGCATTCCTGAAGAACTCATTCCTGCGCCGCAGGCCATATTTCGACAACCCGGAGATCAAGTGCCTCAGGGCGCCGTCCGGAAGCGGAGACCCGATGAACATCGCCGCCCAGGGATATTCATTCCCAAGCCTCCACGCAGCGAATTCCGTGACAGTGTTCGGACCGCTCTGCGCCTGGTTCCGCAAGAGATGGGCAAAGATCGCAATGCTGGTCCTGATACTTGCATCAGGTCTGTCACGCGTCTATCTGGGAGCGCACTACCCTACCGATGTCCTGATCGGCTGGCTGATCGGAATCGTAGCCCTCGCAGCAGTCACCCTTGTCCTCAGGAGATACAGCAACTGGCTGGTGATCTTCGCTGTCACGGCACTGCTTGCCCTTCCGGGCTGGTTCCTGTGCCATACGACTGAATTCTTTGTGGGATACGGTATGATGACGGGGATGTTCCTGGCCTTCCATTTCGATGACAAGGTCGTCCATTTCAGCAACATACCCCTTTCCTGGCGATCACTGCTGAGACTGCTGGGAGGCTTTGCGATATTTACCGTTATGGGAATCCTCCTCAAGCTTCCTTTCAGCCGCGAGTTCCTGAGAAGCGGAAGCTTCGCCGCCCACCTCGTCTATGTGATACGCTACGCTGTCGCATCGTTCGCAGCGATGGGACTCTACCCTATGCTCTTCAAGCATACCGACAGACTGTTCAACAGGAAGTGATTCAGGCTCGTTCCCCTGGAACTGCCGGTCCCCTGGTCCAGCGCAAGTATGTATCCGTAAAGGTAGTGATAACAAACTGTAATTTGTACAATTTACCTATAATTGATAATTTTGTCGGACGAACAGTGACCGCTGATGTCAAGCCGCAACCCCATACTGCGCCTGCTGGCGCCTTCGAAGCCTCTGATCATATGGACTCTGGCGGTGCTGGCCGTCACTATGTTCATAAATCTGGCCACACCGGTCTTCTCACAGGTCTTCGTTGACAGCATCATCACACACAAGCACCCGGAATGGGAGGCTCCTGTGACGATACTCCTCGTGATAATCCTGGCCGTCTCTGTCGTCAATGTATTCTGCGGCTACTACAAGAAAAGGGCGCTTCAGGCAAAATATACCGTCAACCAGGCCTCCGGCCTCTTCTGGCACGCCATCAGGCTTCCGGTGCAGGCATTCGGAAAAATGTCGCCGAGCGACTTCAGCCTGAGGCTGAACAACGGCAACATCACCTTTGCCAGACTTGTGGCGATGCTGATACCGACTCTGGTGTCAGGCGTCCAGATTCTGATAATGCTCGTGCTGATGATTCTCTACTCACCGGTCCTTTCCCTCATAAGCCTTGTGAGCGTCATCGCGAACGTGATTTCCCTCAGGATGGTGGCATCGAAGCAGAAAAGCATAAGCAGGGCGATGGATGAGGCCCAGGCAGAGATGCATTCGACAGTCGCCGCCGGAATCAGCAACATAGAGGCCCTGAAATCCGCCGGTGCCGAAGCGGCATTCTTCCGCAGGACGATGGACACATTCTCGAACTACATCAACAAGTCCTCGAATGTAAGCAGGAGCCTTGTGAACCTCAACTTCATTCCGCAGTTCCTGCAGCAGGCCACCACCATCATATCCCTGTGTCTGGGAGCATTTTTCATCATCAGGGGCGAAATGACAGTGGGCCTTCTGCTGGCGTTCCAGGGATTCCTCAACCAGTTCCTGATCCCAATAAGCTCGCTTACCCGCACCAACCAGCTCATAATGACCGCATCCTCCGCGGCCTCGAGAGTGCTGGACATTATGGACACCCCGACCGACGTCAGTGACGGGATAGAACTTGTGCCGGAAGATGAACTCAGCAAACTGAAAGGAGATATCGAGCTGAGGAATGTCACTTTCGGATACGACAGGGAGCTGCCTCCGCTGATTGAGAACCTGTCGCTGCACATCGCTCCCGGCAGGAGCGTGGCCTTCGTGGGGGGGTCAGGCTCGGGGAAATCGACACTCGCCAATCTGATAACCGGCCTTTACCAGCCCTGGAGCGGCGAAGTCCTCTATGACGGGAAGAAAAAGGATGAGATAAACAGATACTCCTTCTACAACTCGCTGTCAGTCGTCAACCAGGACATTGTGCTGTTCGACGGTACTGTGGCAGACAATATCAAGATGTGGGACGATGTCACCGAAGACTTCGCGATGGTGCTTGCCGCGAGAGCGGCCCAGATCCACAGCGAGATTGCCAGCAGGCCTGAAGGCTATGGCAGCCCCGTCACAGGCGGCGGAAGCAACTTCAGCGGCGGGCAGCGCCAGCGCATCGAGATTGCCACAGCAATCGCAAAGGAGCCGACCATAATGGTGATGGACGAGGCCACTTCGGCCCTCGACCCTGTCACAGAGATGAAAGTTATGGAGAGCATCCGGGAACAGGGCATCACAACAGTCATAGTCGCCCACAGGCTGTCAACTATCCGTGACTGCGACGAAATCCTCGTGATCGACCACGGCCGCATCGCGGACCGCGGCACGCACGACGAGCTGATGCAGCACACGGACGGTCTGTATTACAAACTTATGCAGATGAATTAGCATGGCCGGTATTTTCTCAGAACTGCTGCACAAGCGCATAGTCAACGACCTTTCCGCTTTCGACGAGGCAGGACGCCACCTTGAGAGCATCGTGAACAAGGCGACGGACAAGATGCCTAACCACGGACTCGGCAACCGCGGCGCTCTTCTGGATATGCTGGACGTGCTGGGCATCAGCAATGACGGACTTACTGAAGGCAACGATGTACTCAACCAGTTCAAGGAGATAATCTCTGCCAATGGCTATGCCTACACAGTGGTCAGGCTTGAGGACGGATGGTGGAGGAAATCTTACGGCCATATGCTGGGCGTGCTCAAATCCTCGGGGACATTCATACCGCTGAGGTCAAAAAGATTCGGCTACTGCTATGGAGTTCAGGATGAGGAAGGCACGAACAAGACCGTGAAAGTCGGCAGGAAGACAGCCTCCGGCCTGGAGGAGTTCGCCTATTGCTTCTATAAGACGCTGCCGCAGAAGAGGCTCACGATGAAAGATCTGTCCGTTTTCATCAAAAAGAGCATTCCGAAGTTCCATTTCCTCTATGTGGCAGCCATCTCGCTGGTCATAGCCCTGCTCTGCATGAGCCTGCCTTACGCCACGAAGCTCATCTTCGACCAGCTCATACCATCAGGCAGAAGCAGCGGCCTCGCCGCCCTGGCCCTGGTGCTGATCAACATAGCGCTCTCCATCGGGCTGCTGTCCACCGTCCGCAACAAGTTATTCATCGGCATCAAGAATATGGTGTCGGTAAACACCCAGGCCGCCCTGTTCGAAAGGCTGTTCCGCCTCAAGCCGGCTTTCTTCCGCAAGGAATCCGCCGGTTCGGTGACAAACCAGGTGCTCGGTGCGTCGGAGGCCTGCGAGCGCGTCTCCGAGGGCATCATAACAGTGGTCTTCACATTCATTGTCAGCCTGGCGTATCTGATCCAGATCGGCATATACAGCCATTTCACCGCCATATCCTGGTGCCTCTACCTGCTTATGGGGCTGAACGTGTACTGCATCTGGAAGGGATTCAAGATCATCAGTGACATCAAGATGCACAGGATACCCGCCACATCCCACTTCAACGGTTTGATGTACAATCTCCTGCAAGGCATCCAGAAGATCAAGACCAACGGAGCCGAGGCCAGGGCCTTCCGGCTCTGGGCATCCGAGTTCAAATACACAGAAGTCTTCGGATTATGGGACACCGTGCTGCCCGAACTGTCAGGCACTTTCACAATTGCGGCCATCCTGCTGATGGTGGTGCTGATTCCTTCCACCGATATGAGCATCTCTGACTTCGCCGCCTTCTTCAGCGCCTACTGCGGCCTGAACGTGGCAATCTCGCAGATGGGACTCTATACCAGCGAGTTCACCTACATCAAGCCGACCCTGAACAAAATCACTCCGATCCTTGAGGCCGAGCCGGAGGTGGAGGAGAGCTCCAAGATCGTCAGGGAGCTTTCGGGCAACGTGAGCGTCACCGGCCTCCGCTTCCGCTACAACGAGAATATGCCGTATATATTCGAGGACCTCAACCTCAACGTGAAGCCAGGTGAATATGTGGCTCTGGTGGGCCACTCCGGCTGCGGCAAGTCCACCCTGCTGCGCCTGATGCTGGGATTCGAGACCCCGGAGGCAGGCTCCGTGTTCTACGACCAGTACGGTGTGGTCAATGTGAACAAATCCTCGCTGCGCCAGCACCTGGGCACCTGCCTCCAGGGAGGCAGGCTCTTCAGCGGAACAATTCTGGAGAACGTCAGGATCTCCAATCCTGTAGCAAGCGAGGAGGAGGTTTGGGAGGCTCTGCGGGTTGCAGCAGTCGACGAAGATGTCAGGAATATGCCGGGAGGTCTCCAATACAGGCTGGATGCCAGCGGCCAGGGACTCAGCGGCGGACAGCGCCAGAGGATACTGATAGCCCGCGCTGTGCTCAACAAGCCTGCCGTCCTGTTCCTTGACGAGGCCACGTCGGCGCTCGACAACATCTCACAGGCCAGGGTCATCGAGAACCTCGGCAGGATGAAATGCACGAGAATCACAATCGCTCACCGTCTTTCAACGATAAAGGACTGTGACAGGATAATAGTAATTGACAAGGGCAGAGTGTCCGAAGAGGGCACTTTCAGCGAACTGCTCGCAAAAGGCGGCATATTCGCAGACATAGCCAGACGCCAGATATTGTAGAAGCCTATGGAAAACAAGTTGGTAAAAAGAGATATCAGCCAGTTGAACGAGAACATCACTGTGATGTCCTCCTCCTCTGTCGTACTTATGTGCACGATTCTGTTCCTGGTCCTCTCCATCGTGGTCTGGCTCTTCGCCGGAACTGTGACGGAGAAGGCCTGCCTGAAGGGGGTGGTCTTCCCGGCCGGGGGAACAAGCGACGTATGCCTCCCCAAGGCGGGAGTGGTCAGGAGCGTCTTTGTGCAGAAAGGGCAGCAGGTGCAGGCAGGACAGAACATCGCCCTCGTCTCTGTGGGTGAATCATACAGCGTCGTGACCTCCGCAAGCGACGGCGTGGTTTTCAGCTGCAAGCAGGACAACGAGACCTTCGAGGCCTTCGAGCCGGTGGCCAGCCTGATAAACGAATCGGGAGGAAGCGGTTCGGTGATGCTGCTGGCCTATTCCGACCTGACCAACCTGAAGGACATAGCCGAAGGCCAGGAGGTCCAGGTCTGGCCGAGCAATGAGCAGACCGATGAGGTGGGATATGTGCGGGGAAGAGTCTCCAGTGTGGGCAGGTTCCCGGTGGAGAAGGTCGAGGCTGCCAGAAAGATCAAGGTGCAGGAGTATATCAGCGAACTGATACCCGAAGGCGTGACATCGTATGAGATCGGCGTCACCCTCGGGACAGACCCTGACAATCCTGACGGGCTTGACTGGACATTCGACAGGAAGTACCATCCGGATATGAGCACCGGCACTCTCTGCGACGCCATCGTGATAACACACACCTACTCAATATTCGAGTATCTCTTCCTTAAGGCCAGGATGGCCGGGAACAGAGTAAAGACCTGGATAGATTGACATCAAGATGAAAATGGACACATTCTTCAGAACAGCACTCCTGATTTCGGCCGCAATATGCTGCATCTCTTCCTGCAGCCGGGAGAAGGGCACCCCTGCCCCTCCCCAGCAGCAGACTGTACAGGAGGACAACAGCCACAGACTAGGTGGAAACACCATTGACATAAACAAGGTGGCCGGCAAAGGGAAGATCAAGTCAGCCAATACAGTGCCCGTCTACAGCGTAATGGACGGAGTCATCGTTGAAATGAACCTCATCGAGGGCCAGAAGGTGCGCAGAGGCCAGGTTCTGGCGAGAATCGACGACACTGAGACCAAGCTGCGTCTGGCAGAACTGGAGAGCGAGCTCCAGAGGAAGGCATATGATGTCCAGAGCGCTCTGGTAGGAATGGACTACAGGCGCGACCATCTCGACGAGGTGCCTGCAGATGTGCGGAAGTCGGCGGAGACGATGACCGGCTACTCATACACCCGGGTCCAGATAGAGAATCTCAGGAAGAAGCTGGAAAGCCACGTCATCAAGGCACCGTTCGACGGCAGCATACTTGACTTCAATGTGAGCAGGCTCTGCTACGCACGCAAGGGGGAACCGCTCTTCTACCTTATGGACACCGACAACCTCATAGTCCAGTTCGAGGTGCTCGAGACCCTGATTCCGGCCTTCACCATCGGTATGTCCCTTGATTTCACGACACTCTCCTTCGGAGACACGAAGTACCGGGCCACACTGCTCTCGATCGCCCCTAATGTGGAAAGCAACGGGATGGTCGTGATGACAGCAAGGATAGAGGGCAGCCATCCTGAACTGCGTCCGGGTATGACAACCTTCGTCAACTATTGATATGGGAAGGATACGCTGCATAATTCTGCTTCTTGCGGTGCTGCTGCCGGCTTCCTGCGGAGTTTACCGGGAATATCAGGGAGAAGGCACCGGTGCAGCCGCTGCACAGATACCTTCGTGGCGTGAGTTCTTCACTGACCCCTGTCTTCAGGAGCTGATAGACACCGCACTTGTCCGCAACACCGCACTCTCCGCTGCAGAGACAAGGCTTCTTCAGGCGGATGAGAGCCTGCGTGCAGCGGGAATGGCCTATCTCCCCTCTCTGTTCTTCAAGCCGAACGGCGGCATTGCTGTCAGCAGAGGCGGCGATGCCTTTTATTCTTACGGGCTGCCGCTCGCCATCGGCTGGAACTTCGGCTCTCCGGGGGCGCTCTTCGCACGCAAGCATCAGGCACAGGCAAAGCGCATCCAGTCGCAGGACAATCTTGACGCCGTCCGCAACGAACTGATCAGCCAGATAGCGGCAGACTACTATATGCTGCAGATGCTGGACCGGAAAGCGGAGATTCTTGAGAAGACCATCACGGAATGGACATATTCAATGGAGTTCCAGCGTGACCTCCTGAATCTCGGCAAGACATTCTACGGAGCTGTGGCACAGATGGAGGGCAAACTTATCGACGCAAAGCAGGAGCTGCTGAAGGTCCGGGCCGACATAGCGACTGTGGAGAGGGCCGTGTGCCTTCTTGCTGCGGAGCCGTACCGGACCGTCAGAAGGTCAGCAGCGGACTCATCTACCTCTCCTATGCTGATTGACGGGGAAGTGGATTTCGGGCAGCTGCGCCGCAGGCCCGACGTGCGCGCCGCCGAAAGGGACATTGAGATAGCCTATTATCTGACATCAGAGGCCCGCAGCGCCTTCTTCCCGTCCATAAGCCTCAACGGAGAGGCCGGCTGGCCGTCTCTGGTCCAGGCTGCGCTCTCCCTTGTCCAGCCGGTCTTCAACCAGGGGGCAATCCGGAGCAGAGTTAACATCTCTGAAATGGATCAGGAGATTGCCCGCCAGCAGTTCAACCAGACACTTCTCCAGGCCGCGACAGAGGTCAGCCAGGCACTTGCCGACTACAGCTTCCAGAAGGATATGGAAGCGCTCTATCTCAGCCAGCAGGAAATCCAGGCCAAGGCCTGCGACATCGTCGGAGACCTCACACGCAACGGAAAGACTAACTACCTTGAACTCATCAAGGCCCAGGAGAAGCTGCTTTCAGCACAGCTCGGTGCAGCTGAGAGCCAGTACAAGGCCAAAGAGGCCGCCATTATGCTCTACAAGGCGCTCGGTATGTAAGCACTTACAATGTCAAGGTTCTTCAGGATAACAGGTTGCACGGGCATAGTCCTGCTGGCCGCAGTGGAGGCGTTCAGGCACTCGCGGAGGCTGGCTGACTTCTACGCGCTTCGCCTCTATCCCGGAGTCTCAGCCTTTCTCTCGCGCATCAGCGCCGCACTCCCCTTCTCCCTTCAGGACGCAGCCATTGCCATACTCATAGCCGCCGCCGTACTGATAATCATCCTCGGAGTCAGGAACAGGAGCCGCTGGTGGAAAGTCATCCTCAGAGAGGCCTGCCTGGCACTCTGGATTTTCATCTGGGTCTATGCCGGATGGGGCATCAACTATTCGAGAAGCAGCATTCTTTCGCGGACAGGAACTGCGCCGGAGGCGTTTTCAAAAGAGAGTTTCTGCCGCTATCTTGAGAGTTACACAGAATCGCTGAACGCCTCCTGGACAGAGACACCAACCTGTAACAGGCAGGCCGTGGAGGCTGAGATCAGAGCCTTCTATGCAGCTGTGCCGGAATCGTACGGGCTCTGCGTTCCGAAAGAGTGGCAGAGACCCAAGCCGATGACATTCAGCCGTTTCTATTCCAAGATGGGGATTCAGGGATACATCGGTCCCCTCTTCTGCGAACCGCACCTCAACCGCGACCTCCTGGAGGTCGAATACCCGTTTGTCTGCGCCCACGAGTTCTCCCATCTGCTCGGTGTAAGCAATGAGGCTGAGGCCAACTGGTGGGGATACCAGGCCTGCGCCAGTTCCGTCAATCCTGCGGTCAGATACAGCGCCCGCCTCTATATCCTCCAGCACATTGCCGTGAATGCAAGGCGGATTCTGGATGACGGAGAGTTCGAGGCCTGGACAGGCACCATCCGTCCCGAGGTCCTGGCCGACTTCGAGTCTGAGAGAAGCCACTGGCTGTCGCTCAGGTCAAAGAGCCTTGCCGCCGCTCAGCGGAAGATATATGACGCATTCCTGAAATCGAATAAAGTAACATCAGGAGTGCAGAACTACACAGAGGTAGTCGCGCTCCTGATGTCGCTCGAAGATGTGGCCGTCAGGCCGTAACGGACGCTGTCAATGCTGGCGCCAGTTCTGGCGCACGAAGGCCTCGGCATACTTGCACTGGAACTCGAGGCCGCGCATCTCCTCCATAGGGTCGTGGTACAGAGCGATGTTCTTCTCCAGGATCTGGCTCTTGTGGCAGAGGTATGCAGTGAGCTTCTGGTCGCGGAAATCAGTGATGTCCACATATGTGTCCGGAGAGAATGTGAGGGTCTGGTTGCCTGTCATCACCTCAGCGTAATAAAGGTCGAACGAGTGGCCGCTCATCCTCCAGGCGTCGAACACTGCTATTCCGCAGTGGCGGTGGTCGCGGTGCTGGTCGATAGGCCAGTGGGTTATGACGAGGTCAGGCTTCTCAGCGTCGATGATGGCCTTCATCTCGGCATAGGCCTCCTTGTTGAGTTCGGAACGTCCGTCGACCTGGGTCATGAACACCGGACGGATGCCCATATACGCGCAGGAATTGAGAGCCTCCTGATGGCGGATGGCCCTTGCCTCCTCCTCGCTCTTGCCGGGGATGCCGCCCTCGCCCTGAGTGAAATAGACGCAGACGACCTCGCATCCTATGGCCTTGAGAGCGAGCATTGTGCCGCCGCACATCGATTCAGGGTCATCAGGATGGGCCCCGATGATCAAAGCCTTGTGATACTTGCCCGAAGTGATTTCCTGAGCCTGTGCTGTTCCGGCAGCGAGCACAAACACTGCCGCCGCAATGATGATTCCAATAAAGTTTTTCTTCATATCCATTTGTTATTTGTTATTAATCATTGTTCTGCGTCTGCTGCAGGAAAAGGCGGTCGGCCTCCATATAGAGGCGCTCTGTCTCCATTATGTTCCTTATCCTGTTGCTGATGATCCTGCGTCCGGTCTCCGACATCATTCCGTCGTGGTGTTCCGGCACCTCGTACACAGTCAGCTGATGCGCAGGCACGAATTTTTCGAGGCCTCCGGCAATCTCATTGATCACGTGGGCCATATGGGCGCGCTGCGGCCCTTCCATATTCCTGTCTATGTTGAGAGCCTTGAAGAAATGGACACGGCCGGAATAAGGACGGGGAACGAAATCAGCCATATTCTTTCCCACGCGCCTCGAGTTCTCAATGATCTGCTCGATCATTCCGCGGCCGCGGAAGTCCTCGAAGAGAGGGCTTTTCTCGTAATACTCCCTGTTGACCTTCTCAACCTGGTTAGCTATGACAAGACGGCGGTCGAAATCGCTGTCTATTATGTAAGCATCCACCAGTATGAGGCTGCCCATATCCTCGCCTGCCTCCTTGAGCTGGCAGGCCATCTCGTATGCGATCATACCGCCATAGCACCAGCCGCCGAGGTTATAAGGACCGTGAGGCTGGCGTCTCTTCAGTATCTCGATATACTTTGCGGCGATGGCAGGTATGCCCTCCTGTATGTCGTCAGGATGATAGATGTTGTACTGCTCTATCACTGAGAACGAGCAGCACTCCTTGATATCTCCGGCAAGGGCGTAATACGCCTCGCTCCCTGTGCTTCCGGTGTGTATGAACACGAGCGGAGCCTTGTCCCCGTGGGAGGAGTAGACATAATCAAGCGGAGCCTCGGAATCTTTTTCCGCCAGGATGCCGGCAATCCCGCGCACGGTCGGGCTCTCGTAGATCCTGGCAGGGGTCACTTCCTTGTGGAGCGCCTTGTTGAGTTCTCCGCACAGACGCATTATCTGGATGGAGTCGCCGCCGACCTCGAAGAAGTTCGTATTTGCGCCCACGTCTTCGATCCGGAGGGTGAGGATCTGGCAGAATGTCTGGGCCACCTTGAGTTCGAGGTTGCCCTGCAGCGGCTGCAGGTCAGACCTGTCGTTCTCAGGAGCAGGGAAACTCTTGCGGTCAATCTTGCCGTTCGCATTCAGAGGGAATGCATCCATATGGATATAGCGGACAGGCACCATATAATGAGGGAGACGCTCCTCAAGGGACTTGATTATCGTCTCGTTTTCAAGCGGTCCCTCCTCAGAGGTGTAGTAGCCGCACAGATACTTGCTGCCACGGCCGTTGTCAACGCCAAGCACTATGGCGCCTGTTATGCCCGGCACCCGTTTCATGGCAGACTCTATCTCGCCCGGCTCCACGCGCTGGCCGTTGATCTTCAGCATCCAGTCCTTGCGGTTGACATAGTGGATTATGCCCTCCTCATCGATTCTGGCGACATCGCCTGTATGCAGCCAACCGTTGCGGTACAGCTGTTCCGTGCGCTCCGGATCCTTGAAATAGCAGGCGCAGAAAGAGCCCTTCAGCACCAGTTCGCCGTCTGTTCCCGGAGGGACATCCCTGTCTTCGGCATCCACCACACGCGCGACATTGTGGTTGATTCCGCGTCCCAGAGGGGCGGAATCGGACATCTCCTTCACCTCATAGGACATCACCGCACCGCCGGTCTCGCTCATTCCGAACATATTGTACAGCGCATAGCCGTCCTGCGAATGCTGAGTGGTGAGACGCTCGCCGCCTGTGATCACGGCGCGCAGCGACTTGCTCCTGTTGTGGAACTGTGTAAGCACAGCAGGGCTGATGTGGCAGACCGTGATGGCGTTGTCGTCGATATAATATTCGATGGCCTTGGCGCTGGCCTTGTAGGCGTCGCTGAGGATATGGACGGTTCCGCCGCCGTAAAGGACGTCGAAATTGCCGATGATGGTCACGAAATAGAAAGGCGACGCTGCTCCGAAACGGGTCTCCTCATTGTGGGCCAGTTCAGCCGGCATTCGCGGGTTGTTGTCAATGAGGGTGGAATGGTTGTGAAGTATGCCCTTCGGGGCGCCCGTACTTCCCGACGTATAGATCAGCAGAGCCCCGTCGCCTGAGTCAGGATACCTGAAGGCAAAGTCCTCCGGTATCGCGAATTGCATTATCTCCGACAGCACGTCGCCGTCCACGGTCAGGGCGCTGCCGCAGTGGGAGACAATGAAGTCGGCTCTTTCCTGAGGGAATCTGTCACCAAGCGGCACAGCCACGCAGTCTGAAAGCCAGATTCCGATCTCCACGGCCATATATTCCGTGCACGGAGGAAGTTTCACCGTGATGAATGAATGCGGGCCTATGCCTCTGGCATCAAGATATGCGGAGGTGCGCTTCGCCAGGTCGAGGATCTGGCCGTATGTGGTCTCCCTGGTACCTTCATTGTCGACAACGGCGACCCTTTCCGGATGGCTTGTGCAGTTGTCGATTATCCTTTTTATGTAAGATGACTCCATATGAATCAGTTCGTATTATTCTTTACCGTTTGAAATCACTGTCGAACACGCCCAGTCCTTTCAGGCAGAGAAGATAATTCTCTATGTAGTCCCAGGTCGTGAATGACCAGCGGAAGCCCAGGCGGAGAAGCACCTGGCCGGTATATGCCTTGGTGTCCCACCCGTTCCCGACACGGAACCGGCCGTCGTTCGCTTCCTTGTATGCGACAAGGCTCTGCACAAGGTCGGATTTTTCAGGGTCATCCATCGCTGCCGCAAGCCTTCTCTGGAACTCTTCCGTCTCAACCCTCTCGATGGTTATGCCCATACGGTTCATACACTCTATTATATCTCCGTAAGGAGGCCAGTGGACGTTGCCCGGCTGGAATACGGTGCAGGAATCCGGAGTGAGCGACAGCCGGACTATCGCATCCGCAACCTCGTTGATAGGAGAGAACTCGGAGTATCCGAAGTCACGCTCATATGGAATGCATCCGAGGGTCTGGTAAGCCTTGAGCGCCGCCATAGCGTTGTTGCTGCGGAAGTTGATCTGGAATTCGCCGTCAGTGGAGCGCGCCGACAGGTTGCCGAGGCGCATCACTTTGCCCTTGAGCCCGCGGTTCTTCACTGCATCGAGCACAGCACGCTCGGCAAGGAACTTGGAGGCTGCATACTTCGTGGACAGCTCCTGTCCGTGATAGAGGTCCCTCTCCGTGAAAATGATCGGGGCTACCGGAGTATCGCTGACCGAAGCCCCGGAGATACTGCCGGTGGAAGTCTGGATGAAGCGGGCTCCAGTCCTGACGCAGAGGTCGATGCAGTTCTGAGGCCCCTTGATGTTGATGTCCTCTATGTCCGTGCCTGCCGAGAAGTGCTTCACGTTGGCGGCGCAGTTGATCACTACGTCGATGTGCCTGTCAAAGGTGCTGAACACTTCCGCGTCGGTGACGTCACCGTTTATGACAACTATCCGCTCTCCGAACAGCTCTTCGTACTTCTGGCCGAAGTAGTAGAACAGCAGGGTGCGTAGGCGGCTCTCAGCGGAGATGGACTTCCCTCCGCGGACGAGGCAGTATATGTGAGGGACGTCGTCGCGCTCTATGAGGTTGTGCAGCACGTGGATGCCCAGGAAGCCTGTCGCTCCTGTCAGAAGGACATCACCCATCCTGTCGTAGCATTTGCCCTTGCGGAAAGAGTCAAGCGTGTTGGCGGACAGAATATCGTCAAGCTGGCTGTAGTCATATCCCTCGATTTCATCTATCATCGGCAGCCTGTTCACTTTCTCCTCGCCGACGTAGAGTTCCGGTTTCAGCAGACGGGCAAGGAGTCCCGGAGTGGCGTTGTCGAAAATATTCTTGTAGACCATCGTGTAGCCTGCCTTGGCCGCCTCGGCAATGAGCTGCATAGCGACGAGGGAGGTGCCTCCAAGCTCGAAGAAATTGTCGTCTGCGCCTATCCGCTCCTGCTTGAGTATCTTTTCGAAGATGCCGCAGAAAGTCTTCTCTACGTCGTTCTTCGGAGCCACATACTCACCTGACCTCATATCAGGCACAGGCAGGCGCTTGATGTCAGTCTTGCCGACCGGAGTGAGCGGCATCTCGTCCAGACGGACGAAGATTCCCGGCACCATATAAGGAGTAAGCTTGACGGACATATCAGCCCTCATCTTCTCCTCGTATTCCGTCACTGGAATGGCCGATACGCTCTCATCCACCGTGTAGTAGCCTATGAGCTTGTCGATGCTGCCCAGTTTCTTGATCACCGCCACGCACTGGCGCATCCCCTCCTGCTGCGACATCACTGTCTCAATCTCGCCGAGCTCGATGCGGAGTCCGTTCAGTTTCACCTGATTGTCGGTGCGGCCCATAATGATTATGTTGCCGTCCTTTGTCCACATTGAATAGTCTCCTGTCCTGTAGATGCGCTTGCCGTTCCACTCTATGAATGTCTCGGCGGTGCGCTCAGGCATATTGTTGTAACCGCGGGCCAGGCCGATGCCGCCGATGCAGAGCTCACCCATCACACCGACAGGAAGTTCGTTCCTGTCGCTGTCAAGCACCTGGTAAGTATAGTTGGTGAAAGGCTTGCCCACGTGTATCTCACGCGTGCCGTTGAGCACTCCGGCGCTGCTGCCCATCGTGGTCTCAGTAGGGCCGTATGTGTTGATGATGTAGACGTCCATCTTCTCAAG
>JAZRVT010000002.1:0-11984 GCA_045599325.1 Bacteroidales bacterium
CAACGGCACCATCATCGTCGGCCGCGACATCGCCCACGCGAAGATCAAGGCACGTCTGGATGCAGGCGAGGGAATGCCTCAGTACCTCAAGGAACACCCTATCTACTACGCTGGTCCTGCAAAGACCCCTGCCGGAATGCCTTGTGGCTCAATGGGACCTACAACTGCAGGCCGCATGGACCCTTATGTCGACGAGTTCCAGGACAACGGCGGCAGTATGATAATGCTTGCAAAGGGCAACCGCAGCCAGGCAGTCACTGATGCCTGCAAGAAGCACGGAGGATTCTATCTCGGCTCAATCGGAGGCCCTGCGGCCATCCTTGCTCAGAACAACATCAAGAGCATCGAGTGTGTCGAGTACCCTGAACTTGGAATGGAAGCGATCTGGAAGATCCGCGTCGAGAACTTCCCTGCCTTCATCCTCGTGGATGACAAGGGCAACGATTTCTTCGCTCAGTTCAAATAGTCCGCTGTATGAAGAAGTCCCTTCTGCTCGCGGCCGCCTTTGCCGTCGCTGCTGCCATAACCTGCGGCTGCTGCCATAAGGCACCTGCAGTCACTTCATCTGAAAGTATCCCTGAGGGTGAATTCGTATATAATCTCCCCTGCAAGGTGGTCGGCATCAATCAGGACAAGCCTGGCAAGAGCATCCTCTTCCTCTGGCTTCACGGCGGAGTGTCGGATGTTGCAAAGCACAGCCTCTTTGAATTCAATCACCTTGACTGCTGCGCAGCTGATGACAGCGTGATGAACTACCTGACAAAGAAAGGGATCAAGGCCATCGCCCTCTTCCCTGTCTGCCATCAGGCAAGCGTAGAGCACGCAGTCTCCTGGTATGACTGCTATCCCGATGTCAAGGCAATAATGGACGCCTACATCGACAAAGGATATGTGGATACTGACAGAATATATCTGGCGGGTTCCTCTGACGGCGGAGTCGGCACCTGGGACTATGTGGAGCACTATCCTGACTATTTCGCAGCGGCGATCTCCCAGTCCTGCAGCCGGCCTCACCAGACGGCTGTACCTGTGTATTTCTTCAATACCAGCAGCGAGAGTGACGCCACTGAGGCTGTCAAGGAGCTGACAGACCAAGGCTTCCCTATCTACTACAAGCGCTGCCCTGATGTCAAGCACGGCGGCGATGCGAAGGAATGTACGGAGGAGTTCCTCGACAAGTTCTTCTCATACAGGCGCTCGGACAGGGACTAAGCGGAAATCTGTCAATTCTCAAAAAAGAAGAGGTCGGGTCGACCTCTTCTTTTTTGTGGTATGAGCTGATTTCAGCAGCGGCAGGGTTTGGGGCGGAGCCCCAGTAACTCAGTTATCTGCTGAGGCAGTCGTTGCCGAGGGTGACGCCTGCGAGTTCGCCGGTGTGCTGGCCGTCGCGGATGGTCCAGACTCCGTTTACGAAGACGTGCTGGATGCCGGTAGGGAAGGTGTGCGGCTCTGCGTAGGTCGAGACGTCGGCGATGGTGTCAGGATTGAAGATGGTGATGTCTGCCGCATAGCCCGGGATGAGCTGGCCGCGGTCCTTCAGTTTGATGCGGGATGCAGGAAGAGCGGTGCACTTGTAGATTGCGGTAGGGAGGTCGATGATCTTCTTCTCGCGGACAATCTCGAAGAAGCGCGGGAATGTGCCGTATGAGCGCGGATGCGGAAGTTCCTTGCCGAGTTCGCCCTCAGGAGAATAGACGCTGCCGTCTGATGCCGGCATCGAGAGGCTGTGCGCATAGATCTTCTCGAGGTTCTCCTCCTTCATTGCGAAGGTGGCCTGGTTGACAGAGAGTTTCTCGGAGATGAGCAGGTATCGGATCATGCTCCACTCGTCCATTCCGGAAATCTTGCAGCATTCAGCGAGGTTCTTGCCTGCATAGATAGCATTTGCAGGGTCGCTGCAACCTGCTACCACAACCTGCTGAGGACCGCCGAATCGCTCGAGCCGGCTGTAAGCGTATTTCTTTATCTTCTCGCAGATTGCCGGGTTGTTGAGGCGTGCGTAGATGTCGGTTGAAGTGCCGTCGCGGAGTTCGATAGGAATGAATGAAGTGAATCCTGTCGAGAATGCTGTGTAAGGGTAGCGGTCGAAAGAGATGTCGATGCCCTCGGCCTTGGCGTCGTCAATCTTCTTGAGCATCTGGTCAATCTTGTCGAAGTTCGCCGGGTTCTGGGCCTTGAGGTGCGAGATTTCGAGGCGTGCGCCTGAGAGCCGGGCGGCTTCGATGGCTTCGTCCATAGCTTCGAGGACGCGGTCGTCCTCGTTTCTCATATGGATTGAATAGAGTGCGTTGTGCTTTGCGATGACCTTGTTGAGGGCGACCATCTCGCGGGTGTCGGAGTAGCAGCCCGGAGCATATTCAAGTCCGTAGGATATGCCCACCGCGCCCATCTCGAGTTCCATATCGAGGATGTCGCACATCTTCTTAAGCTGGTCGTCAGTTGCAGGTACATTGTATGGTCCCACAACTGCATCGCGGATGTCTCCGTGACCTACGAGCGAGGAGTAGTTGATGCCGATCTTTTTTGCTGACAGGGCGTCATAGAATCCGTCGATGTCCCTCCAGGCAGGATAGCCGTAGCGGGTCTTGTCCTTGCGCTTCTCCCACGCCTCGTCGGAATAGACGAACGGTGCGCCGCCGCAGTTTCCGCCTACTTCGCTGGTGATGCCCTGGAAGATACGGCTGTCGCCCTTAGGTGCAAGGAAAAGGTTGGTGTCAGTGTGGGTGTGGATGTCGATGAAACCAGGGGATACTGCAAGTCCCTGGGCGTCAAGGATTGTGGGGGCGTTCTTGCCGAGGTTCTTGCCGATGGCGGCAATCTTGCCGTCCCGGATGGCGATGTCGCCCTTGATAGGGGCCTTGCCGTCGCCGGTGTAGATTACACCGTTCTTGATGATGGTGTCAAACGAGTCTTTTGTCACTCCGCATCCCGGAAGGGTGCTGATGCCGAGTGCTGCCGCACCGAACGCTGTGGTTTTCAGGAAGTCTCTTCTGTTCATTGTTCTATGGTTTTGATATTGCTTGTTCTGAATACTGCCATCGAGTCCTGCAGCCCGTAAACCAGCATCCCCTCGAGGCCGCTGCGGCTCTCAAGGATGACGCGGGCCCTGTCCGGACCTGCCACCATCAACCAGGTGGCATAGGCGTCGGCGGTAGAGGCGTCCTTCGCAATCACAGTGGCACAAAGCAGGTTGTGGGTTACGGGCCTGCCAGTGGAAGGGTCAATGGTATGGGCGAACTTCTCGCCGTCCTCGATGTAGAATTTGCGGTAGTTGCCGGAGGTGACGATTCCGCAGTCCGTCACTTCAATGATTGTCTGCAGGTCCCGCCCCTCTTCCATATTGCCGTCTGTCGGACGGTCCAGCCCGATGCGCCAGCCAGTCCCTTTCGGGTTGACTCCGCGGCAGCGGATTTCGCGGCCGATGTCGATGAGATAGTCCTTGCAGCCAAGTGAATCCAGCAGCGCGGCGACCAGGTCGCAGGAGTACCCCTGCGCCACTGCGTTGAAATTCACCTTCATCCTGCTGTCTGCCTTTACAAGGTGGGTGCCGTCGGCGCGCTCTTCGAGCGAGAGGAGACCCATCCCGACAAACTGGAGGATGGAGTCCACGGCTTCCTGTGTCACAGTCCCCCTGTTCTGGAATCCGAAACCCCAGAGGTCGAACAGCGGCGCTGCGGAAGGGTCGAACATCCCGCCGCTCTCCTCCCAGACTTCGCGGGAGATGTTGAAGCAGTCTATGTACATCCGGTCGAGCGGAAGGTCCTCGCCGTCATTGATGCGGGAGAGCAGGGACCCCTTGTTGTATCCGCTCAGGGAGTTGTCTATTGCGGTGAGCCTGCTGTCGATAAGCGACCTTATCTGCCTCTGCCTGAAGGCGGGGGCGCTGCAGGTTACGTGGTATGTGCTGCCCTGGGCGAATCCCTCAATGAAGATATAATTGCCGTTGCTGCAGGAAGAAAGCAGCGACAGCATCAGAAATATCGGATGAACGGCCCAGAGGGCAATCCTGGTTCTGTGAATGGACATTCCGGTGGCACGGTTTTGGTTCAACGTGCCTCTTGCAAATCTACGATAAAATATGCACCTTTGCAAGTTGTAATCTGTATTACAAATGGAGATACTCAGAAAATTATTCTGTCTTATGGCGGTTGCCGCCCTTCTTGCAGCTGCTTCGGCTTGCGCTGAAGACGAGGAGGAGGAATTTGAGACTAAGAAATATATGTATGGCAGTGTCAGTTTCGACATACCTTCATATGTCCTCAAGGGCGAACTCGTCACTCTGACTGCATCCGGCATCATCACTCCGAATGATGTGAAATATAGATGGTATATCAAGGGCATCTATTCCGACTCACTCAACACTTCGAAGGTTACAGTCCGTTTCCCGGACAGCCTCGGCGTCTTTTCGGTGGCAGGCTATGCCTATTCCGATGAATATTATCTGAGCACAACCACAAAGACTGTCACCACGGTCGACACCGCTTTCAACGTATCTCTCAGCGGGCTCAGGGGGAGCGGTCAGTCTATAGTGGACGCAAGGGACGGCAAGAGGTACGGCTATGTGACCGTCGGATCGCTTGACTGGTTCTCTCAGAATCTCGCATATCAGAAAACAGGCATCCCATATGAGAATTCACCTGAGGCCTGGAGTCTCTTCGGAAGTTTCTACACCTGGGCTGAGGCCACCGGCGGCGTCTCCGCCTCAGGCCTGGGCTGCGGCCCTCAGGGCGCCTGCCCTGAAGGATGGAGTGTCCCTACAGCTGAGGACTGGGTGGACTTTGCAAGCGCAATCTCAGAAGTGGCAGTTCCTTTCATAGACTCCTGGAAAGGGCTCGGTGATGACTGCTCCGCTGACGCTTGTCTGAACGGTGAAAGGATGTGGCCTTTCTCGCCTGACAACCCTCATAAGAACACGGTGGGCTGGAATGCGATTCCTCTCGGCAATGCGACATCAGAGGCCGACAGTTTCAGCAACTATGGTTCATATGCCTTCTGGTGGGCATCCACTGAGAAGAACGCTGAGCAGGGCTACTACAGATATATCTACAAGGATCTTGACAGTTTCCCTGTGGCTGCAACAAGCAAGAGTGATTTCCGCGCCTCTGTCAGGTGCGTTCGAATGCATCCACAATTTTAGTCACAAGAGGGTGGCGGACGATGTCCTCCTTCCCGAACTCCACAATGCTTATTCCCTTGATGTTGCGGATCAGTTCGATGCCGCGCACAAGGCCTGACTGGCTCTTGTCAGGCAGGTCTATCTGAGTCGCGTCGCCTGTGACGATGAATTTGGCGTCGCACCCCATTCTTGTCAGGAACATCTTCAGCTGTCCGAGAGAGGTGTTCTGCGCCTCGTCGAGAATGACGAACGCTCTGTCAAGGGTGCGGCCGCGCATATATGCAAGCGGTGCAATCTGGATTGTGCCGTCTTCCATAAAGGACTGGAGCCTCTTGGCCGGGATCATATCGCCGAGTGCGTCATAGAGCGGCTGCAGGTACGGGTCCAGCTTGTCCTTCAGGTCTCCCGGAAGGAATCCGAGTCTCTCGCCGGCCTCCACTGCGGGGCGGGTGAGGATGATGCGCTTCACTTCGCGGTTCTTCAGTGCGCGCACTGCGAGCGCAATGGCTGTGTAGGTCTTGCCGCTTCCTGCAGGGCCCAGGGCGAACAGCAGGTCATTCTTGTAATATTCACTGACAAGCCTTTTCTGGTTCGGCGTGCGTGCCTTGACAGGTCTTCCTTCGTTGCTGTACACAATTATGCATTCCCTGTCTTCTGACAGGTCCACCGGCCCTGCTTCAGCATTGCTGCCTGAGCCGTCGAAAAGAGATTCGACGTCGTATTCCGTAAGATTGTTCTTTGTGAGCCTTTTCCTGACAAGGAGATTGATCTTCTCCTCGAAGCTGTCCAGTTCATCCTGCGGCCCGACGAGCATTATCTCAGCGCCGCGCGCCACGGCCTTTATCTTCGGGAAGTGGCTGGCAAGGATGTCAAACAGCCTGTTGTTGACTCCGTAGATGTCAACCGGGTCGATTTCTTCAAGAACAATCTTTTTCTCCATACAATATTACTCTATTCCGAATTTCATTTTGATCGCCTCCCACTCGCGCTCCATCTTGTCATACTCCTCCTTCACGAGGAATTCATCCCTGCGCCCGACCCATTCCTTGACCGGCAGCACCACATAGTTCTGCTCCAGCATCCCTTTCCTGGCGCACCAGAGATATGTCGGCTTCGGGTCGACGGCCCTGACAGAGCCGTCATCATCCCTTACGAGCTTCATTTCGAAAAGCATCCCTATCTGGGCGTTGGGCACGCTCATATTGGATACGAAGTTGCCGAGCGACCAGACAGTCACAGGGCAGGGAGTGCTTTCCACTGCCTGCACAACGTGAGGGTGGCCGCCTATGATGGCGTCCACTCCGCACTGGCAGAGGTACTCCGCCCACCACTTCTGGCCCGCGTTGAAATCCAGGTGATACTCCTCGCCCCAGTGGGGCATCGCAATGATGTAGTCGGCCTTCTGCTCCCTGGCTCTCTCAACCGCTGCTCTGACGCCTGCGGTGTCCATAGTGCTGACCCGGTATGGGGCCGGTACAGGCAGCCCGTTTGTGCCGTAGGTGAAGTTTATGATGGCAATCCTTATCCCTTTGACAGAGACTGTGAGAGGATATTTTTCCAGTTCTTCGCCTTCGGAACGGTAGAACCCCGTGAAAGGGACCCCCATCCGGGAGTAGATGGTGTAGGTGCTGTCCATTCCGGCAAGCCCCTTGTCGCAGATGTGGTTGTTGGCGGCAAGGAAAAGGTCCACTCCGCTGCGTAGGGTCTCATAGGCGACTGCCGGAGGGGCTGAGAACTGCGGATAGCCTGTATATGGGCGGACACCGACAGGAAATTCCATATTTGCGACGACGAAGTCGGCCGAGTCGAAGAATGGCCTGACATATTTGAAGCAGTCGGAATAGTCGTATGAACTGTCGGCTGCAGGGTCGGCGCCAGCCCTGAGCGCTGCAGTGACTTGCGGGTGATGTGACATCACGTCCCCGATGAAAGCGAGCCGGACGGTGTCGGCGCTCTGGGCGCGGGCGGCAAGGCAGGCGGCCAAGCCTGCGAGCATAATGAGAATCCTCTTCATTTCAGATGTAAAGATACTATTTTTCTAACTTTTATGCTATCTTTGTAGAATTAGCGAACAATACTCTATGAAGAACACCGTTTTTACAGAAAAGCACATCGCGCTGGGTGCGAAGATGGCTCCGTTTGCAGGCTTCAATATGCCTATTCAGTATACAAGCATCAATGAAGAGCACGCCTGTGTCCGTGAAGGCGTCGGCGTTTTCGACGTTTCACATATGGGTGAGATCTGGGTCACCGGCCCCAAGGCTCTCCCGTTCCTCCAGTATGTCTCCTCAAACGATGTTTCAGTGCTTTTCCCGGGCAAGGCGCAGTACACCTGCTTCCCTAACGGCAAAGGCGGCATCGTGGATGACTTCATCGTCTATTGCTTCAGCACGGAGAAATATCTCCTCGCAGTGAACGCCGCCAATATCGAGAAGGACTGGAACCATCTCTGCAGCTTCGCCCCTTGCTTCGGGCTGGAGATCGGGAAGGACCTCGTGAACGCCTCTGACCAGACCTGCCAGCTAGCAATCCAGGGCCCGAAGGCCCTCGAGGTGATGCAGAAGCTCTGCAAGGAGGATATCGTTTCTATGGAATACTATACTTTCAAGCAGATTGAAGTGGCAGGCATCCCTGACGCAATCTTCTCCACCACAGGTTATACCGGCAGCGGTGGATGCGAGGTGTATGTCCCTAACGAATACGGCGACCAGCTCTGGAATGCAGTGTTCGAGGCAGGCGCAGAATTCGGCATAAAGCCTATCGGCCTCGGCGCACGCGACACTCTCCGTCTTGAAATGGGATTCTGCCTCTATGGCAACGATATCGACGACACCACCTCACCTCTCGAGGCAGGCCTCGGCTGGATCACCAAGTTCAACGACGTGAAGGGTGACTTTGTGGACAAGCAGTATCTCCTCGACCAGAAGGCTGCCGGCATCAAGCGCAAACTCGTCGGCTTCGAGCTCGTCGACCGCGGCATCGCACGCCACGAGATGCCTGTCTGCGACGCGGCAGGAAACAGAATCGGCCACGTCACCTCAGGTACAATGGGTCCGACCGTCAAGAAAGCAGTTGGCATGGGTTATGTAGATGTGCCTTACAACAAAGTTGGCAGCGAGATTTTCATAGAGGTTCGCGGAAAGCTCCTGAAGGCAGTCGTTGTCAAGACACCGTTCTACAAGAAATAGCATTGAAAAGAACATCATTCTTTCTGATTACAATGTTCTGTGCGGTGAATCTCGCCGCACAGAATTTTAATGTGGCCACGTCACTGCGTCGCCACGTGGACAGGCTCTGCTCCGAGGAGTTCTCCGGAAGGAAGGCGGGCACAGAGGGCGAGCGCAAGGCCGCTTCGTATATCTTTGACGCTCTCGAGGAGGCCGGGGCTGTTATGCTGACCGACAGGGGAGGCCAGGATTTCAAAATCGTAAACGGCGATCAGGAGATTGCCTCTATGAACATCGTAGGCATTGTCGAGGGATATGACGAGAATCTGCGCGGCGAGTATATAGTGGTCGGGGCCCATATGGACCATATGGGAGTCAATCCGCTGACAGTCAACGGCAGGAAGACCACGCAGCTCTATCCGGGGGCGGATGCCAACGCTTCCGGAGTGGCTATGATGATAGAACTCGCGAAGCTTGTACGCGACAACTCCTGGATGTTCCCTCGATCAGTGATCTTCGTCGCTTTCGGTGCAGCGGAGTGCGGCCTTGCCGGTTCCTGGTATTTCGCCAACCGAGCCTTTGAGCAGATCGGCCAGGTGAAAGCTATGGTCAATCTCGATATGATAGGCCGCGGCGACGAGAAGAATCCTTTCCAGGTCTTTTCCCAGATGGCTCCCGGGGATTTCGATTATCTGATTGCCAGGACGATGGAGGAACCTGTCGGACAGGCACCCGTATTCGCTGCATCTGTACTTGCGGCGTCGGATTACCTTCCGTTCTATGAAAAGAAGATACCTGTGGCCCATTTCACCACTGGAATGACAAGGGAGTACCAGACCGTACGGGACGTACCGTCCCTCGTCCTCTACGACAGGATGGAGAACGAGTGCTGTTTCATATACCATTTCCTCAAGGTCCTTGCATCACAGGAGGATATCCCTGCCATCGGCTCCGCTCAGAGCGGAAAGATGGGCGAGGAGAGGGTATATTCGCCATCCGAATGTGACGTGCGCCCTCAGTTCTTCCACTCTGACGAGCGCCATTTCCTCGAAAGCTGGGTCTACAAGTACCAGAGATATCCGAAGGCTGCGGTCGAGCATAACATCAAGGGAACCGTGCTGGTCAGCTTCATTGTCGAGAAAGACGGCAGTGTCACGAACGTGCAGATAGAGCGCGGTGTCGACGAGCTCCTTGACGACGAGGCGATAAGGGTCATTTCAGTCTCCCCTAAGTGGATTCCGGGGCAGGTGAAGGGTTCCAAGGTCCGCACGCGCATCACAATTCCGGTGGAATTCCGTCTTGCAAAGGATTCAGGGGGCTTCAAGCTTCGAAAATAAAGAGTAATGCTTATATTTGCAGTTTCAAAGAAACTGGCAAATGGATTACAATTTCATCGAGATCGAAAAGAAGTGGCAGGCCTACTGGGCGGAGCACCACACATTTGAAACAAAGACTGACCCTTCAAAACCTAAATACTATGTCCTGGATATGTTCCCGTATCCTTCAGGAGCGGGCCTTCACGTCGGACATCCGCTGGGTTACATAGCAAGCGACATCTACAGCCGCTACAAGCGTCTCAGGGGCTTCAATGTGCTTCATCCTATGGGATATGACGCGTTCGGTCTCCCTGCCGAGCAGTATGCCAACCAGACAGGCCAGCACCCTGCAAAGACCACAGAGCAGAATGTGGCCCGCTACCGTCAGCAGATGGACCGCATCGGCTTCAGCTATGACTGGTCACGCGAGGTCAGGACCTGCGACCCTGACTACTACAAGTGGACACAGTGGGCTTTCCTGCAGATGTTCAACCACTGGTATAATCCTGATACCCAGAAGGCTGAGCCGATTGAAACTCTGATTGACAAATTCAGGGCTGAAGGCAGGTGGGACAATCTCTCCGAGAAGGAGCAGTCCGATCTCCTGATGGATTACCGCATCGCATATCAGGGTGAGACAGCAGTCAACTGGTGCCCTCAGCTTGGAACCGTACTCGCGAATGACGAGGTCAAGGAAGGCCTTTCCGTACGCGGCGGATATCCTGTGGAGCAGAAGATGATGAAGCAGTGGCAGCTGCGCGTCTCAGCATACGCCGAGCGCCTTCTTGCCGGACTCGACGAGATTGACTGGACCGATTCCCTCAAGGAGATGCAGCGCAACTGGATCGGCAAGAGCCAGGGCGCCGAAATGGTCTTCAAAGTATATAACGGTGACCAGGAGTATGAGATGACAATCTTCACTACCCGCGCCGACACAGTGTTCGGAGTCACCTTTATGGTGCTTGCGCCCGAGAGCGAGTGGGTCTCGAAGCTGACCGCTCCGGAGCAGAAAGAGGCTGTCGAGGAGTATCTCGCAATGGCGAAGAAGAAGACAGAGCGCGAGCGTATCGCCGAGACCCGCAAGGTCACCGGTGTCTTCAGCGGCTCCTACGCAGTCAACCCTCTCACTGGCGACCGTGTTCCGGTCTGGATTTCAGAATATGTGCTTGCAGGCTATGGTACAGGTGCCATTATGGCGGTCCCTGCCCACGACAGCCGCGACTATGCATTTGCAAAGACCTTCAATCTCCCTATAATCCCGCTCATAGAGGGCTGCGACGTCTCCGAGGAGAGCTTTGATGCGAAGGAGGGCGTGATGTGCAATTCCGGCTTCCTTACCGGAATGACCGTCAAGGAGGCTATCCCTGCAGCGATCGACTATATCGAGAGCAATGGGCTCGGCCGCCGCAAGGTCAACTACCGCCTTCGTGACGCTATCTTCAGCCGCCAGCGCTACTGGGGCGAACCGTTCCCGATCTACTACAAGGACGGAATACCTATGCCGGTCGATGAGGCGGACCTTCCGCTTCAGCTGCCTGAGGTTGACAAATATCTCCCTACAGAGACAGGCGAACCTCCATTGGCACGCGCAAAGGACTGGACATACAAGGGATATCCTCTCGAGACCAGCACTATGCCGGGCTTCGCCGGCAGCAGCGCATACTATCTCCGCTATATGGACCCTCACAATGACGAGGCTCTCGTCAGCCGTGAGGCGGATGAGTACTGGCGCAGCGTCGACCTCTATATCGGAGGTACCGAGCACGCTACAGGGCACCTCATCTATTCCCGCTTCTGGAACAAGTTCCTCTGCGACCTCGGATATGTCTGCGAGCAGGAACCGTTCCGCAAGCTCATCAACCAGGGAATGATCCAGGGCAGGAGCAGTTTCGTATACAGAATCAAGAACACCAACACATTTGTCTCCTGCGGCCTCAAGGAGCAGTACGACACCACCGAGATCCACGTGGACGTCAATATAGTCAGCAACGACCGTCTCGACATCGAAGCGTTCAAGGCCTGGCGTCCTGATTTCGAAAATGCTGAGTTCATCCTCGAGAACGGCGAGTACATCTGCGGATACGCCGTGGAGAAGATGAGCAAGTCGATGTACAATGTGGTCAACCCTGACAATGTCTGTGAACGCTACGGAGCCGACACCCTCAGGATGTACGAGATGTTCCTCGGCCCGCTCGAGCAGTCCAAGCCTTGGGACACCAAGGGCATCGACGGCGTGCACAGATTCCTCCGCAAGCTCTGGAAGACCTATTTCGACGGCGAAGAGCTCGCAGTTACAGATGAAAAGGCCACTCCTGCCGAACTCAAGGCCCTCCACAAACTGATTGGAAAGGCCGCCGACGACATCGAGCACTTCTCATTCAACAC
>JAZRVT010000003.1:0-83141 GCA_045599325.1 Bacteroidales bacterium
GTGGCCACAGAGGCCAACCTCAACAACCATATAGGCGCTCCTCTGACACTCTTCCGCATTAACGACAGAACCCAGATAGCAGTTGTGGAGATGGGAGCCAGCGCGCCGGGCGAAATCGCTGAACTGGTGGGCATCGTAGGCCCGACCTGCGGTCTGATCACCAGCGTGGGCAAGGCGCATCTCCAGGGATTCGGCTCGTTCGAGGGTGTCAAGAAGGCGAAAGGTGAACTCTATGACATCCTGCGCCAGAGGGGCGGCACAGTCTTCTATAATGCCGGCAATCCTCATCTCTGTGAGATGGTGGCTTCCCGCAAGGGTTTGGTGACAAGGCGTTACGGCGTGGCAGAGCAGGGAGTGGCAATCCTTCCGGTGACGGCAAAGGAACCATATCTCCGTATCCAGTATAAGGATACCGTTATTTCTACGAAACTTGTGGGCGGCTACAATGCCGACAACGTGATGGCAGCCCTTGCTGTCGGAGAATACTTCGAGGTCCCGTTCGAGAAGGCTGCCGCAGCCATCAGTGCCTACACACCTTCAAACAACCGTTCGCAGCTGGTCAGGACTTCTGCCAACACCGTCATCATCGACGCGTACAACGCCAACCCGTCCAGCATGGAGGCTTCACTCGGCAACTTCAAGGCCACTGAGTTCGAAGGCAAGACACTGATCCTTGGGGATATGCTCGAACTTGGCGCTGATTCCCAGCAGGAGCACTGCCGTGTGCTTGAGAAGGCACTTGAGATCACGGATTCGGTATTCCTTGTGGGCGGCGAGTTCCGCAAGGCGGCCGAGGCCCTCGGCGTGACCGGCAAGGCCGCCGTATTCGCCAGTTCGGCTGACCTGGTCGAGTACCTGAAGGAAAATCCTCTGTCAGACCGCACCGTCCTGCTCAAGGGGTCCAACGGAACCAGGCTCCAGGGTGTCGTCAAGGCGCTGTAGCCCAGTCTGTGCGCTGGCCTCAGGAGCAGAGGGAAGGTCAGGCTTCAAGCAGGCCGTCAGGAATAATAAGTGTGATTTTGTCTTTTCGGACCTTCTTGATGAGGTCCTCGTGGACAGGGAGCATCACCTCCCTGCCGTGCCAGTCCACGCTGATGCAGATATTGCCCGAATAGTCATACATCTCAGTGATTGGGCCGACCACGGCGCCTGAGGCGGCGTCTATGACTGTCATTCCGACAAGAGAGCCGTCCTCCTCTTCCTCATCCCCCTCAAGCCGGATTACCCGTCCGACCAGTTCCTCCGCCCCCTCGAGAGTGTCAACATCCTCGAACTTGACGATTACGCGGCTGCTGCCCTTGCGCTCGGCAGTTTCAATAAAGAAAGGAACCGGCAGTCCGTCGAATTCGATGAACACCGGTTCCTTAAGGTTCAGATCCTGCGGGTCTTCCTGGCCCAGGCTGATTGCAACCTGACCTTCAGCTCCCCAGGATTTCAATACCTTCATCCGAAAACTAAGCCTCCGGATTCTCAGCAGGTGCCTCTGCGCCCTCTGCCTCAGCAGCAGCTGCGGCAGCCTCTTCAGCGGCCTTTCTTGCAGCTTCCTCAGCAGCGGCAGCCTCTTCGGCCTTCCTCTTGGCGATAGCCTCGGCGCGCTCTTCGTTTACCTTGGCCTCAGCCTTGACAGCAGCCTTTGCAGCTTCTGCAGCAGCATTGCTGATTGATTGTTTCTTGGATGCGACCTTAGAATCTTTCTCGGCCTTCCATGCAGCCCATTTCTGGTCTGCGACTTCCTGAGAGAAAGCGCCCTTTGCTACACCACCCTGAAGATGCTTCTTGAGGAGGACACCTTCGTAAGAGAGGATGCGGCGGGCAGTGGTTGTAGGCTGTGCGCCCTTGTTGAGCCACTCGAGTGCTTTTTCACCGTCGAGGACGATGGTTGCAGGGTTAGTGTTTGGATTGTAGATTCCGAGTTCTTCAATCAGACGACCATCGCGTGGAGAGCGTGAGTCGCAAGCTACGATGCTGAAGAATGCGTAATTTTTCTTGCCGTGACGGGCAAGGCGGATTTTAACAGCCATTTGTGTGCTTTAAGTTAATGATTAATACAATAATAGTAACTTCCTTATCATCTCGTGAAAAGGCTCGCAAATATACGAATTATTTCGGAAACGCAAGAAGTCCGCGAAAAAATGCCTATCTTTACTATCTGTAGTGGCACACTGCATTGTTCACCATTTTCGGCGAGCTGCCACAGTTACAGGTTATGGGGCGAAGAAACAGAAGAGGCTGGATTCAGAAGCTTGATTCCATCCTGTCAGGAGGAATTCTCAAGCAGTTCCTCTTCCTTTTGATTATCAGCATCTTCCTGCTGATTGTAATCTCTTTTTCATATGCATTCTTCGGCGGACAGGTGCCGGGCATTGCGGCTCCGGGCTTCTGGGACAGGTGGCACTTTGCAGCCAACAAGTTCCTGAACTTCACATACTATCCCGGAGGCACCGCATTTCAGGTCATTATCGGTGTCATATGTTTTCTGGGAAAGGTCCTCACCGGCACCCTGCTCATCGCTACCATTACAAACGCTTTTCAGCGGAGGATGGACAGAGTGGACAAAGGTCTGGCTGTCTACAGGAGCATCAAGGACCATGCGGTCGTCATTGGCTACGGGCCTCTGACCCTCCCGGTGATACGGTCGGAACTCACCCGCCACTCTGACAGATGGATAATACTCCTGACCGACCAGAATGTCCCTGCTGTCAGGGCGGAGCTGAAGTCTCAGCTTGACGATGACCTGGAGGACAATGTAGTCATCTACGCGGGCAGCATGAACTCCGCGGAGCATATCGCAAAACTCAATATCCCGGAGGCAAATGTGGTCTACATCCTCGGTGAAGGCTATGAGGCAGGCCGCGACTCCAAGAATCTGGAGTGCGCCAGGCTGATCAAGGGTGCGAGGGGTCTCGACAGGGATGCTGTCCTTCCTGTCCATATCCAGCTGGACAAGCCGTCAGCTTATTCTACCATAAAGAGACTCTCCATACCAAGAAACTGGTATGCCGAGGGAGAGAAGGTGATAACATATCTCCGGCCGTTCAACTTCTTCGAGAACTGGGCAAGACTGCTCTGGGGCCGCTACGCCAGGCTGAATCCTGACGGCAGCAGGGTTTACGACAGCCTTGACTTCGTGCCGCTTGTCCCGGGCAGCAGCCAGTATGTCCATCTCGTGATAGTGGGGTTCGACAATATGGGCGTGGCGCTTCTGCTCGAGGCCCTGCGCATATGCCATTATCCTAACGGAGTGAAGACAAGGATAACTGTCGTTGACAGGCGGATGAGTGAACTTCTGCCGCGTTTCCAGGCACAGTACTCTCAGATTTCCAATATCGAGGACATCGAGATAGAGTATGTGGACTCAGCCATAGAGGATGCTGCCATCAGGAACCGCATCGCGTCCTGGGCGCTTGACCCTGACCAGCTGCTGACCGTTGCAGTCTGTCTGTTCGACCCGGATGAAAGCATAGCTGCCTCCCTCAGCTTTCCTGAAGAGGTATACTACCTTATGGACGGCAACGGGAAGATCTGCAGGAACGGCCGTGTCAGGATACTTGTCCGTCAGGAGGCTCAGGACGGCGTGGGCGGAGTGCTCGCCCAGGGCAATGAGAAGTACGCGAACGTCCGCATCTTCGGTGTGACGGACGACGGAGTCAGCAGGGATCTGCTCCGCGACGATATGGCCGTGTGGGCCAACGCCGTATACAAGGATATAGACCTTAACCTTATTCTTAAGGGCGCAGCCGAAGGAAACGCTGAGGAGGAGAAGGCCCTAAGGGAGTGGTATTCCCTTTCGGAGGAGATGAGGTTCGCCAACCGCTATCAGGTCGAGATGTTCGATACGTTCGAGAAATACGACAGGATGAACGTCCCGAGGGGCGTGCTTCACCGTATGGAGCACCTGCGCTGGTGCGCCGACCGCTATATCGTGGGTTACCGCTTCTGCCCGGGCGCCTCGTCCCCGGACAAGGAGACCTACAAGGTCCACGGCGACCTTGTGAGATTTGACTCACTGACAGAGTCTGACCGCGACAAGGACGCCGAGGTGATCTACAACAGGCAGGCCATCGAGATACTTTATGCACAGAAGAAACAGGAAAATGAGTGAGAATACTGAATATAAGCCGTCGCCGGTCGACACATCTGACGTGAACCTGCCGGATGAACTTCTGGAACTTTCGGAACGCCTTTCTGAAAATGTCCACGAGAACTGGGCCGCAGCCAGGATGGCGGACGGATGGACCTTCGGCCCAGAAATCGATGAGGCCGCCAGGAGGACTCCCAATATGGTCCCTTATTCTGAGCTCTCCGAATATGAGAAGGACTATGACCGCAGATCCTCGATGGAGACTTTGAAACTGATAATGAAACTTGGATTTAAAATAGAGAAGCAATAATGGGATATACAGTATTCATCAGTCATTCGACAAAGGATGAAAAGGCGGTTGCCGCGATAAGACAGTATCTTGAGGGCTGCGGCTATTCCTGCTTCGTGTCCGGCAGGGATCTCAGGCACAACGATGTATGGCAGGCGCAGCTTGTCAACGCGATGGACAGCAGCAGAATGCTTCTCTATGTCCATTCCGGGTCCTCCAATGCCTCTGCAGAGGTATGCAGGGAGATCAACTATTTTTCAGACAAGTGCCACAGGCCTGTCCTCGTCTACAGACTCTCCGACGAGGCGTACAACAGCGACAGGGCTTACTATCTCCAGAGCATCAACTACATTGATTCCCTAGACAGGGTTGAAAGCGGCCTTGAGCAGCTTGCGGCCAATGTAAAGAACACACTGGAGGGGAAGCCGGCAGTGACATACCGCCAGAAGATAAGCGGCATCAGGAAGTCGCTTGTCCCGATACTGCTGCCGGTTGCAGTCGTGCTGGTGCTCGCCGCTGCCGGGTTGGGTATATACCGCGGCATACACAATAAGCAGCAGGCACGTGCGGAGGCCTGCATTGCGGAGAGCGAGGCTCTCCTGACCCGTGCCAGCGCCTGCCTTGCAGACGACGACTCTCTGGCCTTCGGCCTGGACCTGATTGAGAAGGCGCGGAGTGTTATGGCTGAATGCGATGAACTCAGGACTGTCGGCGGAGTCGAAACCCCGGACTTCGACCAGCTTAAGGAGGACTACATCGCCTCTCTGACTGAACTGCGCCAGAGCAGGATCAACACTGTGAAAGGTCTCTATGAACCGCTGAAATACACATCGAAGGAGAATATGGAACCGTTCGTCAGTTCCATCGTTTCCAGCATTGAAGGAATACACAGACTTGATTCTCTGCTAGCTCTCCCGGCAGATGAAGAAATTGAGAAGATTAACCTAAAACTACTTGAAAGATAATGAAAAAACTTGTTTTGCTTCTGGCCCTGTCTCTGGCATGCACATTCTCTTTTGCCCAGAGCGCCGGTGAGAAGGAATCGTTTGAGACGATGAAGAATGCAGCGGCAGTCCATATCCAGAACGGAGATTATGCGGCTGCCCAGGCACAGTATGATGCCATCTTCAAGCTTTATGGCAAATATCAGGATTTCGTAAGTCAGGTCCGTCCCGACTATGAGTACTGCATCAGGGAACTTGACAAGCAGGCAAATGCGAAGAAGGAGAGCGAAAGACTTCTTTTCTCAGAACCGTTCGTGAACTTCCCCTGCACCTCAGACACCCATACTGTAACAGTGGCGGCCGGTAAGGGAGGCCAGGGAAAGTGGCAGATTGAGTCCTGCCCTTCCTGGTGCTCTCCTGTGAAGGAAGGCAACCAGCTGATGCTTGCTGTTTCTGCGAATCCTGAACCGAAATTGAGGACAGGTGAAGCTGTAATAAGTATGAGTGCAGGCAGCAAGACCATCAAAAGGACGCTTCCTGTGCTTCAGGTTGCCCGACCTCTGGAAAGCAGGAGCATACGTGTCATCACAAATCCTGAAGGGGCTCAGGTGACCGTAGGCGCAGATCCGACTATACGAATCTCCCCGTTCACTCTTACAGTCAATGAGGGTGAAGTTCCGATTCATATAATGAAACGTGATTTTACAACGTGTGATACTTATGTGGTCGTGAGCGCGGAGGATGATCCGAAACTCGTCAAAGAGTATACTTTCAATCTGGTGCCGAGATTCAGTATGGTTAACTTCTCTCTCAAATCAAGGGTCGGCAAACTGGATGACAAAAACCCGCGGCTGTACATAGACGACAGACCGGTGAGTCTGGATGCTTATTATGGCCGCAGCAGTGTAAGGACATTCTCCACCAACGACAACATCAGAGTGTTTGAGTTCTATCAGGACTGGAACAAGAACTACCTCCTTCCTCTCGAACCGGGCACATATACTTTCACAGTCAAGGCGGACAATTTTGAGGACTACACCACGAGCCTGACTCTTTCTGAGGGACAGACAGCATCCCTTGACATTCAGATGGAGGCGAAGCAGGGCGTCGTAAGGCTGATCAACGGCAGGAATGCCAACGGTGCAGTCATAAAGGACGGATCGACCCCTATAGGTGTCATCAGCGACCTTACCGAACTGTATCTCACGGCCGATGACCACAAGATCTACGTGGAGAAGGAGAACTATGTGTCAGAGAAAGAGTTCTATCAGATACAGGTTACAACTGAGCCCCAGAACATTGAAATCAATATGGACCCTCTGATCTACGTTGATTTCCTTTCTGAACCGAACGGTTCGGAGGTATATGTTAATGGTGAGTTCGTTGGACTGACTCCTGTAATGGGCAAAGCGGTAAGACTTGGAGAGAGCGTGATTACTATAGATCACGCCGGCTATTATCCTGCTACAATAGCCAGGAATTTCTCTGAGCTCGGCGGAAAAGAGCAGGTCAATGTGCATATGAGCCCTATTCACCGACTGGCCATACGCTCTGATGCTCACAGAGGTTTACTGTGCCCAGGGTCAGGATTCAGCATCTATATGGCACGGGAGGATTCTGGCGACGGCGCTTTAGTCTCGATCCCCGGAACAGGGGCCGATATTTTTACGGATTCTGTTGTGGATATCCCATACGGCAAATATGAATATGAACTCAGGAGGTTCAGCCGCGGCCCTGTGCCCGGCTATAAGGATGGTCTTCAGATGCGTGGCGATGCCAAGAGGAAAGACCTCGCATACAGGGGAGTATTTGATTTTCACGAGGGTGGAAGCAGTGAGATAAGTGTTCTCTCGTATTCGGAAAGCGGCAATCTTGCCATTCTGGGTGGTAACTATTATCTGGCAGCGTCTCCTCTCGATTTCTCGAATTCGATTCCCGGTACTTTGACGCCGTTCGGGGATGCCAGCCTGATGAGGTTTTATATCTGGCCTGGCTTCTCCACCTGCTTCGCCAAGGCATCGTTCTATAAATCAGCGTTAGCGGACGTATCCTCCAAGTATCTGATGAGTGGGACCTGTCTTTTCCTCAACGGTGAGCAGAGGCTCGGCGGAGCAGTCTGGAAGATGATTGATGCAAGTTTCCTCTTCTCCTATTCATATCTGCCTCATTTCGACGTCTCCAATCTTGAATTGAAACTGAACTATCTTGATGGATACGATATTTTCTTCGGTGTTGAAGTTGCATCACGCATCCCTGCCCTGAATGTCAATTTGAGGATGGGATACAAGGCTGCAAGTGGCAACCTCAACCTGTGTGAGACAGTCGGTATGAGCAAGAATTACAAAGCCATTCCTTTCAAGAACAGCGGATTCCAGGTATCACTTGGCTTCACCCTCGGAGGATATGACTGCAAGGGCGCCAATATCCTGAGGCTCTGGTATCTGTAGTGTAGGAACTAGACCCCGAAATAGTTCTGTGGAGTGATCGCTCGGAGTTCGGCCTTGACAGAGGCAGGGACTTCGAGCGATTCTATGAAGGCTGCGATGTCTTCAGGGCTGATGTGCCTGCCGGTGCGGGTCAGGGCCTTGAGGGCCTCGTAAGGGTTCGGATAGCCTTCGCGGCGGAGGATGGTCTGTATGCCTTCTGCCACGACAGCCCAGTTGGCCTCGAGGTCCGCTGCAATCCTGTCAGCGTTGAGAATCAGTTTGCGCAGCCCCTTGCCCAGAGACTGAAGCGCCACGAGCGAGTGTGCCACAGGCACTCCGACATTGCGGAGCACTGTAGAGTCGGAAAGGTCTCTCTGAAGCCTTGAGACAGGCAGCTTTTCGGAGAGGAACCCATAGATTGCGTTAGCGAAGCCGAGGTTTCCTTCTGCATTTTCAAAGTCAATAGGGTTGACCTTGTGAGGCATCGTCGAGGAACCTGTCTCACCGGCCTTGATCTTCTGTCCGAAATACTCCATCGAGACATACATCCAGATGTCGCGGCTCAGGTCGATCAGTATCGTGTTGATGCGTTTCAGGCAGTCGAAGATGGCCGCCAGATTGTCGTAGTGGTCAATCTGGGTGGTAGGGTGGGAGCGGCGGAGTCCGAGGCCCGCAGTGAAAATGTCAGCGAAACCGCACCAGTCAATCTCAGGATAGGCTACGTGGTGGGCGTTGAAGTTGCCGGTAGCACCTCCGAATTTTGCGGGGTATGTGCAGCAGTCAAGCTGGCGCATCTGCTCGCAGAGGCGTGACACGAAAACCCTGAGTTCCTTGCCGAGACGGGTCGGGGAGGCAGGCTGACCGTGGGTGCGCGCGAGCATCGCGACATCCTCCCATTCGGCTGCCCTGTCGTCGAGAAGCGCCGCTATGCTCCGGAGGGCCGGTTTGTAGCACTCTTCCAGGGCGCCCCGCAGTGCCAGCGGAATCGCAGTATTGTTGATGTCCTGCGACGTGAGTCCGAAATGGATGAATTCAGAGAAGCGTGCGAGTCCGAGTTCCTGGAACCTCTGTTTAAGGAAGTACTCCACCGCCTTGACATCGTGGTTCGTGGTCTTCTCAATCTCCTTTATAGCTGCAGCGTCGTCCTGGGTGAAGTTCTCATAAATTGCTCTCAGCCTGGTGAAGGCAGCTTTGTCAGCTTCAGCCAGCTGCGGCAGCGGCAGTTCGCAGAGGGCGATGAAATAATCGACTTCAACCTTTACGCGGAAACGCATCAGTGCATATTCCGAGAAATATGCCGTCAGACGTTCGGTCTGTGAACTGTAGCGTCCGTCTATTGGGGATATGGCGGTGAGTGGTGTCATCTGATTAGAGTTTGCGCTTGACCTCAACAATCTGGTAAGCCTCGATCATATCGCCGATCTTGATATCGTTGAAACCGTCGATGCTCAGACCGCAGTCGAAGCCCGCTGCGACCTCTTTGGCGTCGTCCTTCATCCTCTTCAGGGAACCGAGGGTGCCGGTGTAGATCACGATACCGTCGCGGATGAGGCGTATCTTCGCAGTGCGCTGCAGCTTGCCGTCGCGGACCATACAGCCTGCGATGGTGCCGACCTTGGAAATCTTGAAGGTCTCAAGGACTTCAGCGTTGGCTGTGACTTCCTCCTTCTCCTCAGGGGCGAGCATACCTTCAATACCGCTCTTGACCTCCTCGATAGCATCGTAGATCACAGAGTAGAGACGGATTTCAATCTGCTCCTTCTCCGCGAGCTTGCGGGCGTTAGGCATAGGGCGCACCTGGAAGCCGATGATGATGGCGTTCGATGCAACTGCCAGCAGGACATCGGATTCAGAGATGGCACCGACAGCCTTGTGGATTACGTTGACGTGGATCTCCTCGGTAGAGAGTTTGATGAGGGAGTCTGAAAGGGCCTCGATGGAGCCGTCCACGTCGGCCTTGACAATGATGTTGAGTTCCTGGAAGTTGCCGAGCGCGATGCGGCGTCCGAGCTCTTCGAGGGTGATATGGGTCTGGGTCTTGATGCCCTGGATGCGGATGAGCTGCTCGCGCTTGTTTGCGATGTCGCGTGCCTCCTTCTCGTCCTCGAGTGCATTGAGGGTGTCACCTGCCGTAGGCGCTCCGCTCAGGCCGAGGATTGAAACAGGGGTTGAAGGACCGGCTTCCTTGAGCCTCTGTCCGCGTTCGTTGAACATAGCCTTCACGCGGCCTGCATAGCAGCCTGCCACGATGGCGTCGCCGACGTGGAGGGTTCCGCTCTGGATGAGGACAGTCGCGAGGTATCCGCGGCCCTTGTCGAGTGAGGACTCGATGATGCTGCCGACTGCAAGCTTGTCAGGGTTGGCCTTCAGCTCGAGCATATCCGCTTCGAGAAGCACCTTTTCGAGGAGGAGGTCAACATTGATGCCCTTCTTTGCAGCAATTTCCTGGCACTGGTACTTGCCGCCCCAGTCCTCAACGAGGATATTCATATTGGCGAGCTGCTCCTTGATCTTCTCAGAGTTTGCGCCCGGCTTGTCTATCTTGTTGATTGCAAAAATCATAGGTACGCCGGCTGCCTGTGCGTGGCTGATAGCCTCGACTGTCTGCGGCATTACTGCGTCATCGGCAGCGATGATGATGATGGCAAGGTCTGTAACCTTGGCACCGCGGGCACGCATTGCAGTGAAGGCTTCGTGGCCAGGGGTGTCGAGGAAGGTGATGCGGCGGCCGTCGGCCAGCTCGACATTGTATGCACCGATGTGCTGCGTGATGCCGCCCGCCTCTCCGGCGATGACGTTGGTCTTGCGGATATAGTCGAGGAGTGAGGTCTTGCCGTGGTCGACGTGTCCCATCACTGTGACGATAGGCGGACGTGCCACGAGGTCCTCCTCGCTGTCCTCATCCTGCTCGATGGCGCCCTGGATCTCGGCGGTGACAAATTCGATCTTGTAGCCGAACTCCTCAGCGACGAGGACCATTGCCTCGGCGTCGAGCCTCTGGTTGATGGAGACCATCAGGCCGAGGTTCATGCAGGACTCGATGACCTTGGTGACAGGGGTGTTGTTCATAAGGATGGCAAGCTCGTTGACTGTGACGAACTCGGTAACCTTCAGGATATTGCTTGTGAGTTCCTGAAGTTCCTGCTCCTCCTGCATCTTCTGGGAGATCTCCTCGCGTTTCTCGCGGCGGTGCTTCGAGGTCTTGGTCTTGCCCTTGCCCTCGGTCATCCTTGCGTAGGTCTCCTTGATCTGCTTCTGGATCTCGTCTTCGTCAAATTCAGGACGTACAGCCTTGAAACGGTCCTTCTTTCCGCCCTTGTCGCTGACCTGGCCTCCGCGGCCGTTGTTGCCGGCCTGGCGGTTCTGACCGCTGCTCTTCGCCTTGTCGATATCAACCTTCGCGGGATTCTTGTGGATGCGCTCGCGCTTGTTGTTCTTGTTGTTCTTGTCCTTGTTCTGGGAGTTCTGTGATGGCTTTTTCTCAAACTGTGAAAGGTCGATCTTTCCGCTGATCTTCGGACCTGCGAGCTTCTCGACGTTAGTGGCGATGTGCTCGATGACAGGCGCCTCAGGCTTCTTCTCAACCTTCACTTCCGGCTTCACTTCCTTTTTGACAGGTTCCGGCGCAGCCTTCTTTGCCGGTTCTTCCTTCACTGGTTCCGGCTTGCGTTTCTGTTCGAGGTCGATATGACCCAGAACTTTGATGTCAGACTTCTTCTCCGGCTGAGGCTCGGGTACGGACACCGGCTCAGGCGCAGGCTTCGGTTCAGGTGCGGGAGTTTCCACCTTCTTCTGCTCCGTGAAGACATTTGTCTTGATTATGATCTCTTTTTCAGGCTCTTCCTCTTCGGCGGAGTTCTTGCGGGACTCTATCTCAGTGATCTCCTTCACCTTGGTTGCGACCTTCTTGGCCTGCTCCTTGATGAGCTGGTCCTTGCCGTACTCCTTGGCTACGAGCGCGAACGCCTCTTCACTGATCTTCGAGGTGACGGTGAGCTCTTCGGTGTAACCTTTCTTCTTCAGAAAATCTGCAAGGGTTCCAAAACCGATGTTGAAATCCTTCAATATCTTGTTTACTCTTATTGTTCCGTCTGACATACTTAATTATTCTCCCGTTTTTTGATTGTTATTTTTCAAATTCCGACCTGAAGATGCGCTTGATGTCCGCAACTGTCTCCTCTTCGAGGTCAGCACGGCGCATCAGCTCTTCGTCAGAGATGGCGAGGACGCTCTTTGCGGTATCGCATCCGATGCCTGTGAGGGCGTCGATGATCCACTGGTCAATCTCGTCGCTGAATTCTTCGAGGAGGACGTCCTCCTCTTCTTCCTGGTTCTGTTCATCGAGGCGGTAGACATCGATCTTGTAGCCTGAGAGGTCCTCGGCGAGGTGGATGTTGCTTCCGTTCTTGCCGATGGCGAGTGCGAGCTCGCTGGCCTCGAGGTCGATATGGATGCGTTTCTCATCCTCATCAACCCTCATTGAGGAGATCTTTGCAGGTGAGAGCGCTCTCTGGACGAGCAGCTGGGTGTTGGATGTCCAGTTGATGATGTCGATATTCTCGTTGCGGAGTTCGCGGACGATGCCGTGGATGCGGGCGCCCTTGACACCTACGCAGGCTCCGACAGGGTCGATGCGCTCGTCGTAGCTCTCAACGGCGACCTTCGCCCTTTCGCCCGGCATTCTGACGACCTTCTTGATGGTGATCAGGCCGTCGAAGATTTCAGGCACCTCCTGCTCGAACAGCCTTTCGAGGAAGAGTCCCGATGTGCGTGAGAGGGTGATGACAGGGTTGTTGTTCCTCATCTCGACATTGAGGATGACAGCCTTGACGGTGTCACCCTTGCGGAAGAAGTCTGAAGGTATCTGCTCAGTCTTCGGGAGAGTGAGCTCGTTGCCGTCCTCGTCAAGCACAAGGACTTCTTTCTTCCACGCCTGATATACTTCGCCGACGATGATTTCGCCTATCTTGTCGCGGTATTTGTTGTAGAGATTGGCCTTCTCGATGTCCATGATGCGGCTTGAGAGGTTCTGCCTCAGGTTGAGGATGCCGCGGCGGCCGAAGCTCTCCATCGAGATCGCCTCAGTGAACTCCTCGCCTATTTCGTAGGAATCATCGATCTTGTGCACGTCCTCGAGAGAGATTTCTTTGTTTGGGTCTTCGACTTCCTCGACCACGGTGCGGTTCCTCCAGATCTCGAAGTCACCCTTGTCGATATTGATGATGATGTCAAAGTTGTCTGCATCGCCGTACTGGCGGGCGAGCTGAGTGCGGAATACATCCTCCACTACGCTCATCATAGTGGGCCTGTCGATGTTCTTCTGCTCTTTGAATTCAGCGAAAGTGCTGATAAGGTTCAAACCTTCCATTTTGGTTCTTTAAGTTAGTATATTGATATTTTCTTACTCTTCATCTTCGTCTTCGTCACCGCCGATACGGCTTCTGCGGGCCGAACCGACTGTCAGGGAGAAGTCCTCCCTGTCGCGGTCGAGTTTCGACTCGATGTGGCGGCTGAGCTCCACGCAGTCGTCGATCGTGACTCCCGCATCCTGGCGGGTGATGGTCACGTCTATGTCATTGTCCTTGCTGACCTTGACTCTGACGAGTGTCAGAGGGGTCTTTTCCAGGTATTCCCTGGCGATTGCCTCAACGGTCTCTTTTGCTATCATATCGTGTAATGTGGCGTCAGGTAAATAAAATGAGGGGACTTCCGCCCCCTCAAATCGGTTGCAAATATAGTAATTATCAATAATATGACAAAATTTTCCTTTTTTTTGCACCAATCCGTATGGCATATTTTGTGCAGCGGTTCCTGCTCTATCAAAAAAGTGCTAATTTTGCATCCGCAAATGGAAATATCAGCTAAGACTCTGGCAGAAGTACTGGGCGGTGAAGTGGTCGGCGACCCTTCCGTGACAGTCTCCGAGCCTGCACGCATCGAGCAGGGACGAAAAGGGACGATATGCTTCTATGCCAATCCGAAATACGAACATTACGTCTATCAGACAAAGGCGGACATCCTCCTGGTGAACAGGGATTTCGAACCCAAGTCACCTATACCCGCGACACTCATAAAGGTTGATGACGCCTACGCCTCTGTGGCGAAGCTCCTCTCATATTTCAACACCCTGAAAAAGAACAGGCTCCACGGAAACAGGCTTGCTGCAAGACTCAGTCTACGCACCAGCGTGTCCGCTTCGGCCCGCATCGGAAAGGGCACGCATATCTTCCCGCAGGTCTATGTCGGACCGAGGGTGAAGATCGGCAGCAACTGCATCCTCTATCCCGGTGTCAGGATCTATCACGACTGCGTGATAGGGGACAACTGCATCCTCCACGGCAATTCAGTGATAGGAGCTGACGGCTTCGGCTTCGCGCCGGTAGAGGACGGCTCATATGAGAAGATTCCGCAACTTGGCAATGTGGTGCTGGAGGACAATGTCGAGATAGGCGCCTGCACAACTGTGGACCGCGCCACAATGGGTTCCACCATTGTCCGCCGCGGAGTCAAGATTGACAACCTCTGCCAGGTGGCCCACAATGTCGAGATGGGCTCTGACACTGTGATGGCAGCCCTCTCCGGCATAGCCGGTTCTGCCAAAATCGGCAGCAGCTGCTTGATAGGCGGTCAGTCTGGCATCCTCGGGCACATTTCAGTGGCCGACCATACCACTGTCGCCGCCCGTACGGGCGTCATCGGCACAGTCCGCAGGGAGGGTGAGACACTTCTCGGCTACCCTGCCATCGACCATCAGACATATATGCGCGCCTATGCGCTCTTCAAACGCAGCGGATCACAGAAATGAAACAGCATACACTGCGCGCCGCATACTCCTTCACCGGAAAGGGACTGCACACAGGCAGGCCGGTCACAATGAGTCTTCTGCCGGCCCCGGATGACTACGGGGTGGTTTTCCAGCGCACCGACCTCGGACTGGAAGTCTTCGTACACCCCATCGTGGAGAATGTCTCCCGTACGAACCGCAGCACAACGCTCTCTGAGAACGGTGCTGACATCATAACTCCCGAACATCTTCTCTCAGCCCTGATGGGGCTTAAGATTGACAACGTACTTGTCCAGATGGACGCTCCGGAGGTGCCTATTCTCGATGGAAGCGCCAGACCGTTTGTGGATGCGATCCTCCGCGACGGCCTTCTCGAGCAGCGGGAGGAACGCAGGTTCTACACTGTCAGCCGCCATATTGAATATGAGGACAGCCGCAGCGACGCCCGCATCGTGATTGACCCGGCGGACGGACCTGAGTTCGACGTGACCATCGACTTCAGTTCGAAGGTGCTGGGTGTCCAGCAGGCGCACTACGACGAAACCATCAGGTATGAGGATGAGATCGCCCCCTGCCGCACCTTCTGCTTTTTCCAGGAGGTGGAGTTCCTGCTCAAGAGAGGTCTCATCAAGGGCGGCGACCTTGACAACGCACTTGTGATCGACGAGCCCCGGGGATATCTCGGCGACAAGAAACTCTATTTTGAAAATGAATGCGCGCGCCACAAGCTTCTTGACCTGATCGGTGACTTCGCCCTTCTCGGGATGCCGCTCAAGGGCCGCGTGACAGCATACAAACCGGGTCACAGAACCAATACCGGGGCTGTAGCCGCTCTAAAAAGGATAAATCAGTAATGTCTGCACTCAATGTCATCCATCCGGACGCCAGGCTGGGCGCCAATGTGGAGGTCGGCCCGTTCACAACCATCGCCGCCAATGTCGAAATAGGCGAAGGGACCTGGATAGGGCCGAATGTCACTATCTTTGATTATGTCAGAATAGGCAAAGGATGCAGGATATTCCCCGGAGCGGTGATAGGCGCCATCCCGCAGGACCTGAAGTTCGCGGGAGAGGAGAGTTGGGTGGAGATCGGCGACAACACCACTGTCCGTGAATGCGCCACTGTCAACCGCGGCACAGGCGCAAGCGGCAAGTTTCTGACAAAGGTCGGGAATGACTGCCTCCTGATGTCCTATGTCCACGTCGCACACGACTGCAGGGTGGGGGACCACTGCATCCTATCAAGCTTCGCAGGCCTTGCCGGCGAGACTGATGTGGATGACTGGGCGATCATCGGCGGCGGCACGCTCATCCATCAGTTCGTCCATATCGGCGCACACGTGATGGTGTCAGGCGCGACATACTCCGTGAAGGATGTACCTCCTTATGTGCTTGCAGGACGCAGCCCGCTTGCCTATGAGGGCATAAACATAGTCGGGCTCCGGCGCAGAGGCTTCAGCGCAGCTGAAATTGAGGAGATACGCTCCATCTACCGTGAACTCTATGAGAGCGGCCACAATGTCACTGAGGCCTGCGGGATTATCCGCAGCAAGTTCCAGCCTTCTGTCCACAGGGACAGGATACTCGATTTCGTTGTCTCATCTTCCAGGGGTATCATAAAATAGCGATGGCCCTCTTCCAGCAGGCAGTCCTCACCACGGCCTATTTCCCTCCGGTCGAATATTTCTTCGCCATAGCACAGAGCGGGAGGGTGCTGCTGGAACAGTATGAGAACTATCAGAAGCAGTCGTACCGCAACCGCTGCAATATCTGCACTCCTTCAGGCCCGGAGGCTCTCACTGTGCCTGTCATCAAGGAAGGCGGCCTGAGCCGTCCTGTCCGCGACATCCGCATCGACTATTCCGACCCGTGGCTGCAGCGCCACACCCGTGCCTTCGATGCGGCATACAACTCCTCTCCGTTCTGGCTCTATTATAAGGACGAACTGCTGGAGATACTCCTCTCCAGGCCTGTGTTCCTGTGGGACCTGAACTTTATGCTCCTTGAGAAACTGCTGGAGATGGTGGGGCTGAAGGCTGATATCGAACTGACGGACGATTTCGTGAAGGAGTACCCGGATGGCGATTTCCGCAGCCGGATCCAGCCGAAGTATCACGGGGAAAACCTTATGGCGGAGCATAAAAAAGAGAAGACCTATTATCAGGTCTTCTCCAGTCAGAACGGATTCATTCCGAATCTTTCCATCCTGGACCTCCTCTCTGCTGAGGGGCCGGATGCTGTATCCTATATTCTCTAGAATCTCAGGGCCAATGTGCAGACCACCTTGCCGAGGCTGCTGTTGATGAGACCTTCAGGTGCGCTGATGCCGCTGTAACCGTCGTAGAGGGTGTAGCTGCTGGTCTTGCCGAGCATCTTGCTCCAGGCGAAGTCGAGGGATGTCGTCTGGTTGAAGTTGAACCCGATGCCGCAGCTTACGATGTCGGTGCTGTTGTAGTAGTAGACCGGGGCACTGGAGTGGATGTATCCTCCGCGGAGCGAGATGACCGGTGTAGGCCTTATCTCGATGCCTGCGCGGATTGTGGAGCCCGTTCCGAAGTTGGACTGCATATAGCTGTTCTCGCCTGAATACTCGGAAAGCCTGCCGTCCATACCCTTGAGAACTGTGGATGAGTAATCCACGCACTCATAGTCCACGCTGATCAGACCGAGGTCGTAGAGGGTGTACGCCGCACCGACGCTCCAGCGCCAAGGGGTGGTGAGCTTGTACTCCCACGCTCCGGTAGGCGAACCTTCGGTGTATCTGTGACCGTTGTTGAAAGAGGTGCACATAGTGTAGTCCCAGTTGTCAGTCATATCGTACCAGGTCGGGGTGGAGACTGTGGCGCCGAGGCGGAGTCCTCCGACAGGGTTCACGATGATGCCGAACTTTGCGTTGAATCCTGCTCCTGTGGTGTGCTGCCAGTATTCATTGGTCATCCCGTCGAAACCGTCCTCGAAATCGTCAGGATACTCTGCCACCTCTGAATAGGACTCCTCAATCAAATAGTCGATGCTGCTCAGGTTGAGGTTCACGCCGAAGTAGACGATGTCATCGATGTTTCCGCCGAAGTTGAACACGTACTCCTCGTTGCTGCCCTTGGTCACGCGGCTGTGGGTCTGGTCAAGATAACCGCCGATGTAGAACACGTCGTTGTCCTTGTCGTAGTTTTCGGTTGAGGCTGCGTAGTGCTCATAGTCGCCGAGATGGCGTCCGCCGAAGAAGTTGAGGTCGGAGAGGACGAATGTGTTCCAGGCGAGGATTCCGGGCCAGGATGCGTTGGTGTCAAAGAACGGGTCCTGATAGTCCATTATGTCAAGGTCGCGGCAGTCGAAGCCGCTCAGACCCTCGGCGAGGGATGCGAGGTATGACGAACCGTCTGTACGGCCAGTCGAGTACATTGTGGAGCGGTAGCTGTTCTTCTTGTTGTAGGCGAATCCGAAGTTGAAGTTCAGGAGACCTGAGTAGTTGCCGGTGTCGAAGGAGAGCACGCTTCCGAAGTTGGAAAGAGTGAACGCCGTGTTGCTGTCCCTGTTGGTGTCGCCCAGATAGGAGGTCTGGGACTTGGCTGTTGTGAAACCAGGGGAGAAGGTGATCTGTGAGCAGCGCATCACACCGCTGGCGGCAGGGTTGATCGAAAGGGCTCCGACATCGCCGCCGAGGGCGGTGAAGGCATTGCCCATTGCCATTGTGCGTGCGGTGCCCTCAAAGTTCTCCTGGGAGAAGAGGAGGGCGTCCTCCGCTGTCTGCGCGTAGGCGCTGACGGTGCAGATGGCAAAAACGATGATTGCAAATATCTTTTTCATTTCAGTCTCTTTTAATGATTCAATGTTTGAAAATTTGACAATAGCCGGATATGAGGGCGGACTATCTTCTTCCTCCGCCGCTGTGGCTGCCACCGCTTATGCTGCTTCCTCCGCCGCTGCTGTGGCTGCTGCTTCCACCGCTGTATCCGCCGCTGCTACTGCTGCTGTATCCGCCGCTCCTGCTGCTGCTTGAACTGCTGTAGCTTCCTCCGCTGCGTGTCACGGTGCTGCCTGAGTTTGATGCCGAGCCGCTTCTGGTGCGTGAAGCGCTGTTGCGGTATGTTCCGCCGCTGCGGTTTACAGATGAACTGCTGCTGTTCCTGCCTGCAACTGCCCTGCCTGAGCTGTAGTTGCCGCTGCCTGTGCGCTTGTACATTCCGCCGCCGTTGGCACTGTTGCGCGGGGTGTAGATCATATTGCCGCGATGGTTGATGTCAGGACCTGGACCCGGGTGGACAGGCCTGTACCAGTCAGCATAGTGGATGTAAGGGGTGTTCCAGTAGTTCCAGGAATTCCATCCGACATAGGCGCCGCCCCAGAACCAAGGGTCAGGACCCCAGAACCACGGGTCGTTCCAGGCCCAGTAAGGGGTGTACCAAGGGTTGTACCAGGCATTGTACCAGCGGTAGGAACCCCACCACGGATTGTACCACGGTGAGCCCCAGGATGATGCCCAGCCGTCGTACACATAGTACGGACCGTCGAACTTGCGGAGACGTGACTCGTAGGTTTCACCGTTCTCCCAGGAAACCAGGTAAAGGTTGCCGTTTTCATCTTCGGCGAGATATGCTTCATTATGACGTTCAGATTCCTGACGTGCCTGGGTGTTAGCTGCCACCATTCTTGCCCGTGATTCCTTGGTAGGACGATAGTAGATTCCGTCGCCGTATTCGGCGGAGGAATAGTAACCCGATGTACCACAAGAGCCGGCAAGTGCCGCAACAGCGAGAATCGCAAGCGAACCAAAAAGTTTGTTTTTCATTTTTCCTCCTGTGTTATGTTAATTTTTGTAATTTTGCGCCAGTATGATTTTCATACGTGATGCAAAGGTAAACAATATTTATACCAATATCAATATGGCAGAAGTTTCTAACAAGGAAGTGACCAACCGTGAAGAAGATTATTCAAAGTGGTACAACAACTTAGTGGTCAAGGCGGACCTCGCCGAGCAGTCGGCTGTACGCGGCTGTATGGTCATCAAGCCTTACGGCTACGCTATCTGGGAGAAGATCCAGCACCAGCTTGACAGCATGTTCAAGGCCACAGGTCACGTAAATGCATATTTCCCTCTTTTCATCCCGAAATCCTTCCTCAGCCGTGAGGCAGAGCACGTCGAAGGTTTCGCCAAGGAGTGCGCAGTGGTTACGCACCACCGCCTGATGGTCTCCCCTGACGGCAAGGGTGTGGTCGTTGACCCTGACGCAAGGCTCGAAGAGGAACTGATAGTAAGACCGACTTCCGAGACCATCATCTGGAACACATACAAGAACTGGATCAAGTCCTGGCGCGACCTTCCTATCCTCTGCAACCAGTGGGCCAACGTCGTGCGCTGGGAGATGAGGACCAGGCTTTTCCTCCGCACTGCTGAATTCCTCTGGCAGGAAGGACATACCGCACACGCAACCCGCGAAGAGGCTGTCGCCGAAGCACAGAAGATGGTCGGCATCTATGCCGATTTCGCACGCAACTATATGGCAATGCCGGTTGTGGTCGGCCACAAGTCTGAGACAGAGCGTTTCGCAGGAGCTCTCGACACCTACAGCATCGAGGCTATGATGCAGGACGGCAAAGCTCTTCAGGCAGGCACATCGCATTTCCTCGGCCAGAACTTCGCCAAGGCATTCGAGGTGCAGTTCGCGAACAGGGAGGGCAAGCTCGAATATGTCTGGGCAACATCCTGGGGCGTCTCTACCCGCCTTATGGGTGCGCTCATTATGTGCCACAGCGACAACAACGGACTCGTTCTTCCTCCGGCTCTCGCTCCGATCCAGACCGTGATGGTCCCTATCTACAAGACTGATGCAGAAAGGAACGCCATCCTTGACAAGATGGATTCTCTCAAGAAAGAGATGGAGTCTCTGGGTGTCAGCGTGAAGATCGACGACCGCGACAACCTCCGTCCGGGCTTCAAGTTCGCAGAATGGGAGCTCAAGGGTGTTCCTGTCAGAATCGTCATCGGTCCGCGCGACCTCGAGAACGGCACAGTTGAAATCGCCCGCCGTGACACCTCCACCAAGGAGAGCGCCGGCCAGGAAGGACTCGCAGCCAAGGTCAAGGCCCTTATGGATGAAATTCAGAAGAACCTCTACAACAAGGCGCTTGCATTCCGCGATGCCAATGTGGTCAAGGTTGACACCTGGGACGAGTTCAAGGAGCAGATTGAGAAAGGCGGGTTCCTTCTCTGCCACTGGGACGGCACCCCGGAGACCGAAGAGAAGATCAAGGAGGAGACAAAGGCAACTATCCGCTGCATCCCTATCGATTCCTGTGTATGCGAGGAGGAGGGCAGGTGCGTCTACAGCGGCAAGCCTTCACACTGCCGCGTTATTTTTGCAAGAGCTTATTAATTATTGACATACAACGGACAAGATTAACACTATGAAGAAATTTATTCTGTCACTTTCCGCTATCCTTGCATCTGTGGCAATCTATGCCCAGGATGCTGCTCCTGCTGCTGACTCCACAAAGGCGCAGTGGCTCAAGGGTGTCGGCACTACAATCGGTTTCTCCCAGCTCTCTCTCACCAACTGGGCGGCCGGAGGCTATGGCCAGCTTTCCCTCAACACATATGTTGATGCGTACGCCAACTGCACAAAGGGCGACCTGATTTGGAACAATGAGCTGCAGGCCGGCTACGGTTTCATAGAATCTTTCGAGACAGGCTATACCAAGAGCGACGACCGTCTCATCTTCGACAGCAAGGTGGGCTACAAGGCTGTGGAGAATCTCTACTTCTCTGCAGTGTTCAACTTCAGGTCACAGTTCGCCGAGGGCTACAAGAGCCAGACCGACAAGACTCCTATCTCCGCATTCTTCGCTCCTGCATACGCCACTCTCGGTCTCGGTATCGACTACACCCCGAGCAAGAACATCTCCATCAACTTCGCCCCTCTCACCGGGAAGACCGTCATGGTCAAGATACCGGAGCTCAGGCCGACCTACGGCAACGCTGAAGACCAGTTCTGCCGCTTCGAACTCGGTGCCCAGCTGAAGATGGACGGAAAGATCGAGGTCCAGAACTTCAAGGCGTCAACTTCGGTGACCCTCTTCTCCGACTATCTGAACAAGCCTTTGAACATCAAGGTCAACTGGGATGCCAATGTAGAGGCGAAGATATCGAAGTATTTCTCCGTCACGCTCAGAACCAATATGATCTATGATGACAACATCAAGCTCACCAAGGTCAACGACCGTACCGGCGAGACTTATCAGGCGGCCGGAGTCCAGTTCAAGGAACTCTTCTCGATAGGATTCACCTATACAATCGGCGACCAGAAGAAATAATGACCCTCAAGGAGAGATTTGACGCGCGGCTGCGCAGTTTCACGGCAGGTGAACCCTGCAGAGTGCTTCTGGCTGTGAGCGGCGGCGTCGATTCGATGACGATGGCCTCCCTGTTCCACGACAGCGGGGCCGTCTCTTTCTCTGTGGCGCACGTCAACTTCCGGCTGCGCGGTGCAGAGAGCGACGGTGACGAGGCGCTGGTAAGGGAGTGGTGCGGGGAAAGGGGAGTGGAGCTCTTTGTCAGGGAATTCGACACTGCACGATGGGCGGAGGAACACTCTGTCTCCATAGAGATGGCTGCACGTGAACTCAGATACGGATGGTTCGAAGAACTGGCGGCAGAGAAGGGTTTTGATTTCATCGCAGTGGCCCATAATCTGAATGACCGAAGCGAAACGCTGATGCTCAATCTGCTTCGCGGCACGGGCCTTCGCGGCCTTGCCGGCATCCGCTCACTGAACGGCAGGATTATCCGTCCGATGCTCGATTTCACACGCAGGGAGATTGAGCGGTATGCCGTCGGGAACGGGATCGCATACCGGTCCGACAGCACCAACAGCGACGTTGCCTTCTCCCGAAACCGTCTGCGCAACAATGTCTTCCCTGAATTCGAGAAGATAAACCCATCCTTCCTTGCCACTTTCCGTACGGAGATGGACCGTTTCGCCGAGGCGGAGCAGATGATGGATGAGTTCTACAACGCACGTGCCGGCGAACTCTACGGCTGGAACCAGTCCGGTGCCTTCGGCATCGACATCTCCCAGCTGCAGATGGGCGGCCATCCGCGCTACTGGCTCTTCAGGGTCCTTGACCAGTTCGGCTTCAACGACGCCCAGCTCGACGGCATATACGCCTCCCTGGATTCCCAGAGCGGCAAGAGGTTCTTCTCCCCGACACACATCCTCGTCAAGGACAGGGAGTATCTGATGGTATATCCGCTTGCGTCCGGAGAAATCCCTGACGTGAAGATCGAGGTCCTTGATGACCTCCGCGGCTTCGATCCCCGTGCCCTGCCTGCCGGCACCCTGTGCGTGGACTCAGCTCTTGTCAACCTTCCTCTCGGATTCCGCCACCCACGTCCCGGTGACCGTTTCGTGCCTTTCGGAATGAAGGGGTCCAAGCTTTTGAGTGACTATTTCACCGACCTGAAGCTCGATGTGGAGCAGAAGTCCCGCGAGGTGGTTGTGACCACAAAGAAAGACGGCGCCGAAGTGATCGTCGCCGTCCTCGGCCGCCGTATCGACGACCGCTTCAAAGTGTCGGCAGCTACCGTTTCGGCGCTGCTTCTATCTCGGTAGCCTCGAATCCGATCTTATTGATTGCGGCGGCAAGCTTTTCCTTGTCGGTCTTGGTCGCATCAAACTTGATCCAGACGGTCTTGTCTGCGAGAGTGACTTTCATGTCCTTGATGCCCTTTTCGTCAGGGAGCTTCGCCTCGACCTTCTTGACGCAGTTCTTGCAGTCGATTGAGGTTACGAAGGTGACTTCCTGAAACTTGGACTCTTTTTTCCTCCTGCCCTGAGCGTCAGCGCTGAATGCGAAGCTGCCCACGAGCAGCAGAGCTGTCAAAAGTGTGAGAAAACGTTTCATAGCGGTGTCTGTTTATTGAATGTTGATGTTATTTCCAAAGAGTGTACCGAAGTCCTGCGTAGAACTTCGCACCCATAAGAGGCCCCCATACGTTGCTGGCGTCGAACGCGTCTGTGAAAGGAGCATTCCATCCTATGATGGCCTCCTTCTGGCGGAATCCGCCGAGGTTTTCACCTCCTATATAGACATCGATGCCGCCCCTGAACTTGTGGGTCACCTGGGCGTAGAACATGGGGTATACAGGCGAGCGGTCCATTCCCCAGGCCAGGCGTGCTGCCTCGTTGAGTTTCATCGGACCGTTGATCTGGGCTGTGAAGTCGAACACCCATTTGCTCATCGGTGTGGAGTACTGCAGGTTGAGCACTCCCTTGTAGCGGCTGGTCATCGGGCGTTCCTGAAGACCGGAGCCGAGGTAGGTTGCCTTGGCATCGGTGCAGCGGAATGTCGCGATGATGTTGAACCTCTCGAAAGGATCGACTGAGAAGTCGGCCTGCCAGGTGTTCGTATATGATTGCGCTCCTTCGTCCAGGCTGTCCATATCATAGAAGAGCACTTCTCCCGGGGAGCGGTTCGGGTCCACTATTACCTGATGGTTGAAGTCGTTGCGGAAGTAGTCGAAGCTCAGATATGTGTCTGAGTCCTCTGCTCCGAACGGGAGGTAGAAAGTGGCGTTTGCGCCAAAGGTCCAGGCATCCTCCAGAAGATTGAGGTCATTGGCGACAGAGAGTCTGTATCCAGTTGACATCATTCCGAGGTTGTCTGTGACAAGGTCGGCGGTGCGGTATCCGCGCCCGCCGAGAGCTCTCAGGACTATGTTCTCGGCAAGTGACCATTTGACGTTCGCCCTCGGGGCGAAGAGCCAGCCGTGGACCGAGTTGCGCTCGAGGTTGAGGCCGCCGACGAATGTGAGCCTGTCGTCCAGGGTGAAAGTGTATTCTCCGAATGCGGCAAGGGAAGTCTCTTTTCTGCTGAGGTCAAGGTCCGGCAGGACTGGGTATGCTGCAATCTGGTCGATGTCGTCGTGCTTGAAAGTAACCCCGAATTCGACTTTGTGCAGCTCGCTGATTTCGTTCTGGTAGATGAGGTTGGCGAATGCGGAGTTCTGGGTGCCGTTGAAGGTCTTCGCTCCGAAGAAGGAGTCGAATTCGTGGTGGTTGAAGTCGGCCACAAGGGCTATGTTGGCGGAGTTCTCTTCATTGAGCGGGAGGCCGATCTTGAAATAAGGGTTGATGCCCCTGTTCCTGATGCTGGTCCCCCATACGGATTTCTGGAGATTGAAGCTGTTGTCCCGGGTCGCGTCCATCTGCCCGCCGAGGCGGTCGTCATTGATGAAGCGTGCACCGAAACGGATCTGCATGCCGCTCGGGGCGTAGTAGAGCCAGCGTGTGGTGAAGTTGAGCTGAAGGTCCTCCGGCTCGTCGCGGAAGCCGTCACTGTTGTGGTCCATACGGGAGGCGGTGCCGCCCACGTGGGCCATATTGATCATGCTCCACTTCTCATTGAACTGGATTGCGGAGGCAATATTCGCTTCATACATTTTGTCGAGGCTTCCGTAAAGCTGGACGAAGAGCGGTGTCTCATCGGTCGGCTTGCGGTGCTCCATATTGATCTGGCCTGTGATGGCCTCGAGGCCGTTGATGACTGACGACGGACCTTTAGCGATCTGGATGCTCTCGAGCCACTGCCCCGGGACGAACGAGAGGCCGAACGGACTTGCGAGGCCTCGCATAACCGGCCTGTTCTCATCGAGCATCTGGGTGTATGTGCCCGAGAGGCCGAGGAGCTTGATCTGGCGTGCACCCGTTACGGCGTCAGAGAATCCGACGGTGACGCTGGCGGAGTTCTCGAAGCTCTCTGCCAGGGCGCAGCAGGCCATCTTGCACAGTCCGGCGGAAGTGATGACCTCTGTCCTTACGGGATTGAGTTTGGACAGTCCTGCCTGCCTGCCGGTAACGACGCTCTCATCGAGGCCGTTCTCGCCTGTGAGATAGAAGCTTGCGCTGGCCGTGCCGGGCTCGACGACGACAGTGTCGCGGGTATAGCCCACATAGGTGGCGACAAGAGTGGCGGTCTGCTTGATTTCGAGGGCGAAGCGGCCGTTCTCATCGGTCTCGATCATCTTCGATTTCTCGAGATGGAATACCTGTGCGAAAGGCAGCGGCTCTGTCTGCCCGGAAGCTTTTTTATAGAATACGCTTCCCTGAAAGGTCTGTGCGGGGAGAAGCGTGGCAAATGCCGTGAATAGTAAAAGAAATGCTGTTTTTCTCATTTTGTCTGGTTATGGTTGTGGTGTCCGGTATCCTTGGGGATATCGGAGATCACAACCTCCAGGCAGTAATGAACGCCCGTGGTATGTCGGGCGGGATACTGGTGAAGAAAGATGGCGTGGAAGTGCTGCAGGATGCTGCAGGAATCGCGGCTGCAAGCATCTGGCACAGTGCTGCTGAGAGGTCGGGCACGAAGTGGGTCTGATTTCCGTTGTTAGAGTCCTGAGCGTCGCTGATGACGATTATCTCGGTGTCGCAGCAGCCGTCGTGGTGATGGTGCTCATCATCGTGGTGATGGTGGTGGACCGTCTCGCAGGAGATGTCTCCGGTGAGGATCACGAGGTGGGAGACCCCCTCCGCGCTGCAGGTGTGGATGCCTATGCCCATATACGAAAAGATATATGTGCACAGGAGCGCGATGCAGGATATGTGCCTCAGGAGAACGACCATACCGCAAAATAACAATAAAATTGTTATATTTGCAAAATTCAAGTGAACACATTCAAATTTATCAGACAATGAAAATATTCTGGAAAACCGTTTTCGGTTCTTTCATCGGCGCGCTTCTGGCCATGCTGGTGATAACTTTTCTTACCTTCGGCATCATCGGCTCGATAGCCTCTTCGGGCAGCAAGGAGAGCTCCGTGGCAGTGGCCCCGAACTCTGTGCTGAAGATAGACCTTTCGAAAGGCTTCTCGGAGAAAGGCGGCGAGTCCTTCTCATTCGATATTATCTCCGGCACTCCGTCAATGGCTTCGACGATGCCTCTGAACAATGCTGTGAAGGCCATCAAGGCTGCGGCTTCAGACCCGGCGGTCAGTATGGTCTACATCACACCGGCCACACCTGCGGCCCTTACGGTCAGCCAGATCGAGGAGCTGCGCGCTGCGCTCTCATCCTTCCGCGAGAGCGGCAAGCCGGTGGTGGCATACTGCAGCTCGATGACAACCGGTCTCTATTATCTCGTCTCAGTTGCTGACAAGGTGATACTGAACACATATGGCGACTGCATGTTCAACGGTCTGAGCTCTACGATGTTCTACTACAAGGATCTGATCGACAAGCTCGGAGTCGATGTCCAGCTTATCCGTCACGGCAAGTACAAATCGGCCGGTGAACCGTATATCAAGAGCGAGATGAGCGCTGAGAACCGCGAGCAGTATGAGGTTATGCTCGGCACCATCTGGGGCACGATGGCAGAGACCATCGCTTCGTCCCGCGACTTCTCGGCCGAGGATCTGAACAACTGGATTGACAATCTTGCCATCGAGTCCGCTGAAGATGCGAAGGCAAAGGGCATCATCGACGAACTCTGGTATGACGACCAGGTGGAGGCGTACATCTGCTCGCTCGTCGGTGTGGAGAAATACAAGGATGTGAAGAGCATCTCCCTTCAGAAATATGCCGCTTCAAAGGTGAAGCCTGACTTCCGTGCAAAGGACAAGATCGCTGTGATCTATGCTGACGGAGAGATTGTGATGGGCGACAAGAGCGAAGGTCAGATTGGCGACAACTTCGCCAAGGAGATTGCAAAGGCGCGTGCCGACAGTTCTGTCAAGGCCGTCGTCTTCAGGGTCAACAGCCCGGGCGGAAGCGTTCAGGCATCAGCTATCATCGAGCGTGAGATCGAACTCCTCAAGGCTGAGAAGCCAGTGATTGCAAGCTACGGCGACTATGCCGCATCCGGCGGATACTGGATCAGCTGCAACTGCGACAGGATATTCTCCAACAAGACTACTCTCACTGGCTCCATCGGAGTCTTCGGTCTGATCCCAAGCTTCGGCAAGGCCATCAAGAAGAACCTTCATCTCAATACATTCGAGGTCTCTACCCACAAGCACGGCAATATGGCCGATATGATCAACCCTCTCGATGCAGACGAAGTGGCCTGGATGCAGAATTCCATCGAGACCATCTATGATGATTTCACTTCAAGGGTCGCAAGTGCCCGCCAGAAGTCTCAGGAGAGCGTTGACTCAATCGCCCAGGGCCGCGTATGGGCAGGCGGTGACGCCATCGGACTCGGCCTTGTCGACCAGCTCGGCGGTCTGGAGGATGCCATCGAATATGCAGCAGATGCAGCGGGCCTGGATCACTATCAGCTCGTTACTTTCCCTGCTCCGAAGACCACTTTCGAGAAACTGATGGAATCAATGAACGAGACGGAGGCTTCCGCTGCTGCCAATACTCCGGAAGCTGTAGCAGAAAAGGCGAGTGAGAGAATCCTCGGCCTGAAGGGCGCAGAGACATTCGCCCTTATGCCTGAAATCTGTGTAAACTGCAAATAAACGACTATATGAAGAGAATCCTCATAATTGCCGTGGCCCTTCTGGCCGCTCTCTCCGCAAACGCCCAGACCTGGGTCAGAATCAATCAGGCCGGATACCTTCCTGAAGACTGCAAGGTGGCTGTCCTTATTTCAACAAACCAGACCGACGGCGAGTTCTCCGTGTGCGAGGCCCTTTCCGGAAAGGTGGTCTTCAAGAGCACCGGTGTCCCTTCAAACCCTTCAAAGTGGGCTCTCAAGAGTGCCTGGAGGCTCAACTTCTCAAGCGTGAAGACCCCGGGCAGCTATTATATCGTGTCGAACGGAGTGGAGTCGCCAGTCTTCCGCATCGGTGCAGACGTCTATGACGGACTTGCCGACTTCCTGCTCATCTATATGCGCCAGCAGCGCTGCGGCGACAACCCTTACACGGGTGAGCTCTGCCACCAGCACGACGGCTATATCGTGGACCACCCGACCCGTACCGGCGAACATATCGACGTGACCGGCGGCTGGCACGATGCAACCGACTACCTCCAGTATATGACCACCTCTTCCACGACCATCTATCATATGGCCTTCGCGTGGAAGTATGCCAAGGACCGCAGCGTCTTCAAGGATCTCTACGATGCCCGCGGACGCAAGGGCGCCAACGGCATCCCTGACATCCTCGATGAGGTGAAGTGGGGCCTCGACTGGCTCGACAAGATGAATCCGGCTCCGCGCGAGATGTACTACCAGATAGCCGACGACCGCGACCACGCGGGGTTCCGCCTCCCTAACAGGGATTCAGTGGACTACGGCTACGGCAAGGGACTCGGCCGCCCTGTCTATTTCGTGACCGGCAAGCCTCAGATCGCGCACCGCAAGGTCAACCGCACCACCGGCGTCTCCTCTGCTGCCGGCAAGTTCGCATCGACATTCGCGCTCGGCGCTGATGTGATTGGAGAATATTATCCTGAGTTTGCCGAAAAGATCAGGGCAAAGGTCAAGGATGCATACGATTTCGCACTCGAGGTTCCGGGCAACACCCAGACCGCCTGCGTCATCTCCCCTTACTTCTATGAGGAGGACACCTGGGTCGACGACATCGAGCTGGCAGCCGCCACAATGTACTCTCTCAACGGTGAGGAGTACTGGAAGAAGCAGGCCTCATACTGGGGCGAACTCGAGCCCGTCTCCCCTTGGATGGAGCGCGGACGCGGTCCCGGCAAGGAATATCACCACTACCAGTGGTATCCGTTCATCAATCTCGGCCACTATCTCCTCGCATCCAGCGATGACGAGGCGGTGAGCGCTGAATTCTCCGAGTATATGCGCCAGGGCCTCCAGGACCTCCGCGACCGCGCGGCTGACGAACCGTTCATGCATGGCGTGCCTTATCTCTGGTGCTCCAACAACCTGACCTCAGCGGCAGTCACTCAGGCCCGTCTCTATGAAGAGGCCACAGGCGACACTCAGTTCCGCGAGATGGAGACCGCTCTCCGCGACTGGCTTCTCGGCTGCAACCCTTGGGGAACAACTATGATCAGCGGCTATCCTGAGACCCTGATGCCTGGTTACGACTACCCGAGCGACCCTCATTCTTCATATGTCCAGGTAAACGGCGACATCACTGTCGGCGGCCTCATTGACGGTCCTATCGACCATCAGCTCTTCCTTGAGCGCGCCGGCGGAGCCCTCACCCGTCCGGATGAGTTCGCCGCTCTCAACAACGGCAAGGCTGTCTATCACGACGACATCGGTGACTACTCCAGCAACGAGCCTACAATGGACGGTACTGCCGGCCTGACCTACTACTTCGCAGCTCTCGAGGAGATGGGCCGCAGTCAGAAGGCTTCCGCAGAGTCTTTCACCAAGGACCCGTACGGCGCCATTGTCCGTGTAAACCCTGACAGCAGGAAGATATATCTCTGCTTCACGGCAGACGTGAACTTCAACGGCGGTGAGGCCATCCTCAAGACCCTCGACAAGAACAAGGTCAAGGGCAACTTCTTCTTCACCGGCAACGGCCTCCGTGCTGAACAGAACAAAGACATCGTAAACCGTCTTGTAGCCGGCGGCCACTATGTGGGCGGCCATTCTGACAAGCACGCGCTCTACTGTGACTGGGGTCCTCAGAGACCGAACCTTATGAGCGCAGACAGCATTATGCGCGACCTCAGGGCCAACTATGCAGAGCTTGCAAAATTCGGTGTTGCGCCGGAGGATGCACAGTGGTTCCTTCCGGGATATGAGCACTACAACAGCTTCAGTGTGGACGTACTTGAAGGAATGGGTGTCAAGGTCGTCAACTACACTCCGGGCACCGGAACACCGGCCGACTATACAACCCCTGGAATGAAAAACTACCGTTCCGCACAGACTCTCATTGACGGACTCTACAAGTTCGAGAAAGAGGAGGGACTCGGCGGTGCGCTGCTGCTCATCCATCCGGGCATCCATCCGGACCGTCCTGAATCCGACAGGCTCTACAACCGTCTCGATGAAATAATCAAATATCTCAAGAAGAAAGGATACAGTTTTGACAGACTTTAGCACATTGTTCGATTTTTCGAACGCACTTCAGTTTATCATTGACCTTGCTCTGGTTGTGCTGATAGGATGGCTCCTGGGCCACGAGCGCCACGAGGCCGGGAAGATAATGGGCGAGCGTTCCACCATTATCCTGATAGTCGGAGCCTACCTGTTCACCTATGCCTCCCTGAGGGTCGGCAACGACCACGCCAGGGTAGTGGCCCAGATCGTCTCCGGCGTTGGCTTCATCGGTGCAGGCATCATCTTCAAGAAAGGCGACCGTGATATCGTCAACCTCACCACAGCAATACTTGTCTGGACGGTGGCGGCTCTTGGCGTGCTGGTCGGTCTCGGCCTCAGGGTTGAAGCGGCTGTCGCTTCGCTGGTAGTGTTCCTCGTGCTCCTCAAACACAGGAAAGACAGGAATTTCAAGTCCGGGAAGGACGAAATCAAGAATAATAATGTATAAGATAGTCAAGAAAGAGTTCCTGACCCCTGCCATCTGTCTGATGGATGTCGAGGTGCCGCGCCTTGCCGCTGCGGCCCGCCCGGGTCAGTTCCTGATAGTTCGCGCACGCCCTGAAGGTGAGCGCATACCACTCACAATCTGCGATTTCAATGCAGCTGCCGGCACGGTCACAATCGTGACACAGATTGTCGGAGCATCCAGCAGGATGATCTGCGCTCTCGAAGAGGGTGAGTCATTCACTGATGTTGTCGGCCCGCTCGGCCGTCCGTCTGATTTCTGTGAGGAGGACGATGAGGCCCTCGAAGGCCGCCGGTATCTTTTCGTTGCAGGCGGTCTAGGCACTGCTCCTGTCTATCCGCAGGCCAAGTATCTCCACGACCGCGGGGCCAGGGTGGATGTGATTGTAGGCGCGAAGACGGCGGACCTGCTCATTCTTGAAGAGCAGATGTCCTCTGTGTGCGACAATCTCTTCATCTGCACTGATGACGGTTCCAAGGGGCATCACGGGCTTGTGACAGAAAAGATCAAGATGCTGCTGGAAGAGGGCAGGAATTATGACCAGGCAATTGCCATCGGACCGATGATAATGATGAAGTTCACGATGCTTACGCTCCGTGACACGGGGATTCCTCTGACAGTGAGTCTTAACACTCTTATGGTCGACGGTACGGGAATGTGCGGCGGCTGCAGGGTGTCAGTAGGCGGCAAGATGCGTTTTGCCTGTGTGGAAGGACCTGAATTTGACGCATATCAGGTCAATTTCGATGAAGCGATGCGCCGTCAGGGCCAGTACAGGGCCCAGGAGATCGAAGCGGACCACAAATGCAAGATAGGGAGAGGATAACAATGGACAGAATGCACAGAGTACCGGTGCGTGAGCAGGAACCTGAGAAGCGCGCACACAATTTTGAAGAGGTATGCTACGGATACAATGAAGAGGAGGCTCTTCTCGAGGCTTCACGCTGCCTTAATTGCAAGAACCCCCGCTGCGTGGAGAAATGTCCTGTCGGCATTCATATACCTGCGTTCATAGCCAAAGTGCGTGAAGGGAACTTTGCAGAGGCTGCGGCTGTCATCGCAAACGACAGCTCGCTTCCTGCGGTCTGCGGGCGTGTCTGCCCACAGGAGACACAGTGCGAGGGCAACTGCGTCCTCGGCGTGAAGGGCGAACCGGTGGCTATCGGAAAACTTGAGCGCTTTGTGGCTGACTGGAGCCGTGAGAATGGCGTGAAGACAGGAGAGGCCGCTCCTGCGAACGGCCATAAGGTTGCAGTTGTAGGAAGCGGTCCGTCAGGACTTGCCTGTGCAAGCGACCTCGCCAGAAAGGGATATGATGTCACCATCTTCGAGGCTCTTCACAAGGCCGGCGGCGTGCTGCAGTACGGTATCCCTGAATTCCGTCTTCCTAAGGAGAAGGTCGTCGGACCTGAGATTGAGAACGTGCGCAAGCTCGGAGTCAGGATTGAGACCAATGTGGTCATAGGAAGGACTCTGACCATAGACGGCCTGTTTGAAAAAGAGGGCTTCGAGGCTGTGTTCGTAGGGTCTGGTGCCGGGCTGCCGAAGTTTATGGGCATCCCCGGAGAGGGACTTAATGGAGTCTTCTCCGCAAATGAATTCCTTACCAGGAGCAATCTGATGCGTGCTTTCGACCCGGAAAGCGACACGCCTCTCTGCATCGGCCGCAACGTGGCTGTGATCGGCGGCGGAAATGTCGCTATGGATGCTGCCCGCACTGCTCTCCGTCTCGGCTCCAACGTCACAATTGTGTACCGCCGTACGGAGAAGGAGCTTCCTGCCCGTGCGGAGGAGGTTCACCACGCAAAAGAGGAGGGCATCGAATTCCGTATGCTTACCAACCCTGTAGAAATTCTCGGTGATGATAAGGGATGGGCCAGAGCCCTCAGATGCATTAAGATGGAGCTCGGCGAACCTGATGCCAGCGGAAGACGCAGTCCTGTGGCCATTCCAGGCTCTGAGTTCGAAGTCGAGGCCGATGTGGTGATAATGGCTCTCGGCACTTCCCCTAATCCTCTGATCGCAAGCACGACTTCAGGCCTTGACATCGAGCGCCACGGCTGCATTGTGGCAACTGAAGAGGGCGTGACTTCCCGTGAGGGTGTCTTTGCAGGAGGCGATGCTGTCACAGGCGCTGCGACAGTCATCCTTGCTATGGGCGCCGGAAGGAAAGCCGCCGCAGCTATTGACAATTATCTTTCAGACAAGAAATAAACACGCAATAAATGGCACAGAAACCATCAATACCTAAGGGAACACGTGATTTCGGACCGGCAGAGATGACCGGGCGCAACTATATATTCTCGACTGTACGGAGAGTTTTCAGCAAATATGGATACCAGTGCATCGAGACTCCGTCTCTTGAGAATCTCTCCACTCTGCTGGGCAAATATGGCGATGAGGGCGACAAGCTCCTCTTCAAGATACTCAATTCAGGCGATGCCTTCGCCGGTATCAACCCCCAGGAGTTCTCTTCCAGCAACGCACTCTCGCTGAAGGTCTGCGAGAAGGGCCTGCGATATGACCTGACAGTTCCGTTCGCTCGTTTCGTCGTACAGCACCAGAATGAGATATCCTTCCCGTTCAAGCGGTATCAGATCCAGCCGGTATGGCGCGCTGACCGTCCTCAGAAGGGGCGCTACCGCGAGTTCTACCAGTGTGACGTCGATGTCATCGGGAGCCGTTCGCTGCTGAACGAACTTGAACTGGTGCAGATTGTCGAGGAGGTTTTCACCTCGATGGGCGTGAGGGTTTGCCTTAAGATCAACAACAGGAAGATACTCGCAGGGCTTGCAGAGGTCTGCGGTGCTCCGGACAAACTCGTTGACATCACTGTCGCCATCGACAAGATTGACAAGATAGGCCTCGACGCTGTAAAGGAGGAACTCTTCGAGAAGGGCCTTTCACAGGAGGCTGTTGCGGTCATCGAGCCTGTGCTGACCCTTCAGGGAACTACTTCGGAAAAGATAGATAAGATGAGCGCTGTGCTCGCTTCCTCTGAAACAGGAATGAAAGGCATAGAGGAGATAAAGACTCTCTTCGGGCTGATAGAGAAGGCTGCTGTCGCCATACAGGTGGAGCTGGACCTTTCGCTCGCTCGCGGCCTGAACTATTACACCGGAGCAATTTTCGAGGTCAAGGCCCTCGACTTCCAGATAGGCAGCATCTGCGGCGGCGGGCGCTATGACGACCTTACGGGTATCTTCGGCCTTCCGAACATGTCCGGAGTCGGAATCAGCTTCGGCGCTGACCGCATCTACGACGTGCTATGCGGCCTGAATCTCTTCCCTGAAGGGGCGGCTGCAGGAGCGAAGGTGCTCTTCACTAATATGGGCGATGCGGAAGTGGCTTATTCGCTGCCTGTTGCAGCTTCCCTGCGCAAGGCGGGAATCGCCTGCGAAATCTATCCTGACAGCTCCAAGCTGAAGAAGCAGTTCGAGTATGCCGACCGTAAGGGCATCCCTTTCCTTGCGATTGTAGGAGGCGACGAGATGGCTGAAGGGGTGGTTACACTCAAGAATCTGGCGAGCGGCGAGCAGCGGAAGATTGCCTGCGGCGCACTTGCGGATGAACTGGCATAAGACGCAGTCAGGACAAAAAAGAAGCGGCTGAACAATCAGCCGCTTCTTTCTTGCTTGCTTAATAAGGGGCAAACTACTTTGCAGCCTCGACAGCGGCAGCAGCTTCTTCTGCGACAGCCTCAACAGCGGCAGCAGCTTCAGTAGCAGCGTTCTCGACAGCCTCAACAGCGTCAGCGGCCTTCTGTTCGCAATTCTTCTCGCAATTCTCGCAATTCTCGCAGCACTCTTCAGCAGCCGGCTCAGCCTCTTTTGGCTGGTTCTTGCAAGAAACAGCGAAAAGACCGAAGCAAACGACGAGAGTCATGAGAGCGATCTTTTTCATTTTTTCTTGGTTTTAAGGTTAGTTATCTAAAGTCTGGCGCAAAAGTAAAATAAAATTCAATCTATTATAACTTTTTTGCGAAAAAATAGATTTTTTGCGGCAACTTTAAGAATTTCAGTCCGTTTTGCGGATTATTCATTGACGCTGGTCTCGGATTTCGCGGCCGCTGATTTCTGCCGCTTCTGCCAGCGCTCCCTTGCGAGCTGCTGCATATCGACCACGGCGTCGCGCTCGTCCACTATCTCGTCTCCGAGGATTGTCTCGATGACATCCTCCATTGTGAGGATACCCTGGAAGGAACCGTACTCGTTGATTATGACCGCTATCTGCTCCTGGCCGTTCAGCATCTCGTCCCAGATTTCACCGATGGTAGTCTCTTCCTGGAAGCTTGCTATGTCGCGGCGCAGTTCTCCCAGGGTGACGTCGAACTTGTCTTCGGCCATAAGCTGGAGTGCGTCGACGCGAAGGATGTAGCCGGTGATATACTCGTCGTTGCCGTCATACACCGGAATCCTGCTGTGGTGCAGGAAACTGCGGTCCTGGTAGAATTCCTTGATGGTCATTGACTCGGGGGCGGTGGCGGCCACCACGCGCGGAGTCATCACCTGGTCGGCTGTGACCTCATCGATGTTTATGATGTTCTGGATGATTTCGTTCTCGTCTTCGTCAAGTTCACCCGACTCTTCGGCCACATCAGCCATCGCGCCGACCTCTTCGCGGGAGACGGAAGTGTCCGGATCCTTAGGTGTGATGAGCTTCTGGAGCCATTCCACGCAGACCACGATAGGGAAGAGGATTATGATCAGGATTCTGATGGTGCGGGCGGCGAAGCCCATCAGCGATTTCCAGTGGGTGGTGCCTATGGTCTTGGGGATGATTTCGGAGAAGATGAGGATGAGGATGGTGGTGATGGCCGATACCAGTCCGAACCATTCCGATCCGAACAGGATGGTGGCCTGACGGCCCACCCCCGCTGCACCGATGGTGTTGGCTATCGTGTTCAGCGCGAGGATGGCGGCAATCGGCCTGGAAGAGTCCTGCTTGTACTTCTTCATCAGAGGCGCGGGCTTGTAGCCCTCGTCTTCGCGGAGCGCGATGTATGAAAAAGGTGTGCTCATCAGCGTAGCCTCCAGCACTGAGCAGAGGAACGAGATCGCCATCGCGCCGATGAGAAATATGAGTAATGCTTCCATTGTCCGGCGGCAAAGATACTCAAAATATTGAGAATGACTATAAATGACTATATTTGTATTCCGCTCTTTTGGCGGATCGATTGACAAATGAGAAACAGACTGTTGGCATTGATGCTCATTGCGGCTGCGGCGCTTGTCTCTTTCCACTCCTGCGGCGACCCGTTCGACCCGGAACAGCAGCGCAGGGAGGAGGAGAAGGCACGGATAAAGAACGACCCTGACTATGATGCGAAGATGTATCTCCGCAGCGAGTATATGGATGTCTATTACTACTGGAACAAAGAGGTGAAGAGCCGCAATGCGAAGTACGTCCCTTATGAGGTGAAGGATATCTACACCTGGCTCGACACGTTGCTCTACCGTCCGAAAGACCGCTGGAGCTGGATGGAGGACAGGGAAAGCTATCTGGCTACCTCAACAGGCACTATCACGGGGACCTGGGGTGTGTCGCTTGTGCAACCGATAGACCATTTCGATGATTATGGAGTGTATGTGTCATACATACTCCCCGGCTCTCCGCTTGAACAGTACGGTGTGACACGCGGGGCCCAGCTCAGGGCGATAGGCGGAGTGGAGATAGGTGACTCCATCGACACTCAGGAAAAACTCGAAGGTTTTAACCAGCATTACTACGATAGTCCCAACACCTTCACCTTCAGGCTCGTTGACGGTACGGACGTGTCATTCAGGACCTCGCTGGCCACCTCGATAAAAACAGATTACATATTGAAGAAGAAGGTGTTCACTGATGCGGATTTCCCGGGGCTGGGAGAGCCCGTCGGATATCTCCACTATATGCAGTTTGTCGCCGGATTCATCCCTCAGCTGGATGCCGCTCTCAAGGAGTTCAAGGCTGCCGGTGTCAGGAAGATGATTGTCGACCTCCGGTACAACGGCGGCGGTGACTCTGCAGCCAGCGACTCACTTGTGAGCTTCATCGCTCCGGCCGGGTGTGCAGGCAAGCCATATGTCACCCGCACTCACAATTCCACGCTGTCAAGTATGGACAAGACAGCATATATAAGTCAGAATGCGTACAACCTCGGTCTGGAGGAGGTCTATTTCATTATGATGGGTGGTTCAGCCTCCGCGAGCGAAATGGTTTTCAACGGCCTGAGACCTTATTTCGGAAAAAAGATCCACCACGTGGGCCTTCAGACCTACGGCAAACCGAATGGAATGTATGTCCTGCTGTACCCTGGAGATGATGCGGATTACGACAGATATGACAGGAATGACTACAGCCGGCTCCAATATGCTTTCTATCCGATATGTTTCTATAACAAGAATTCAGAAGGAGAGGAGATTCCGAGCGGATCCGTCTCCGGTTCCGGGTTCGTGCCGGAATGCGAGATTCCGGATGATGTATATCACGATTTCGGCCCGCAGGAGGCCAATATCAAGGCCTGCCTGATGCACATTGTCAATGGCACCTTCCCTTCAGTGCGCATAACCCGCAGTTCGCCGACCAAGTCAGCCGGCGGCCTTGAGAGTCCGCTGCTCAGGCCTGAAAGCTTGACGGAGCCGGGCTATGGAGTGGATGCAGTTCCGGTCCCTCGCCGTCAGACGGCCTTTTGACCGGCCGGTTTCCTGGAAGGAATAAGGATGGTCACCACTATCGCTATCGCGAGCAGGAACGAATAAGCCATATATGGGATTATTGAAGCAGCAGTTATCCCTGCGAATGCCGCAGCGGCGAGCAGATGCGTGCTGTAGGGGATCAGTTCCTGCACGACGCAGGTGCTGGTGTCCATAAGGCTGGCGGCTCTCTTCGGAGAGATTCCGTACTTGTCCGAGATTTCCTTGACAATGGTTGAAATGCTCATTATGGCGACAGTGTTGTTGGAGGTGCAGGCTGTCATCGCGCCTGCGAGCAAAGCGATGCAGCCCTCGGCTGAGCGCCGTCCCTTTATGAGCCGCAGGGATAAGGCCACAAGGTAATCAATCCCGCCGTTGTTCTTGACCAGGTTCATCAACCCGGCAGCCATAAGTATAATAATGATCAGCTCGCCCATGCCGGTTATGCCGCTGTTCATAGCCTCCATCCATCCGAAGAAATCGAAACTTCCAAGTATGAGGCCTTCTATTCCGCTGACAGCCAGACCTGTAAGAATCGTGATAAGCACGTCGCCTCCGCAGAATGCCATTATCAGAACTACAACATATGGCAGGATTTTCCAGTATTCGGTTGCCCTGGCCTCTGCGGCAACTACGGCATCGCGGCCGAGGAAGATGTATAGAGCGAGAACGATAAGGGCCGGTATCGTGACGAGGCGGATGTTCTCGCGGAACTTGTCCTTCATCTGGCATCCCTGGGAAGTCGTGGCGACAATCGTGGTGTCGGATATGAACGAAAGGTTGTCTCCGAACATCGCCCCTGTCACCACTATGGAGCATACCAGAGCCATATTCGTACCTAAAGCCTCTCCGACGCCCACTGCGATAGGGCCGATGGCGGCAATTGTTCCCACTCCGGATCCGCTTGCCATTGAGAGCACGCATCCAGCGATGAAGAGCGCTGCAAATATCAGTCTTGGAGGCAGGACAGTCAGGATTGCATTGACTGTCTCACTGACAGCGCCCATAGCCGACGCTGTCGATGCGAATGCCCCTGCGCAGATGATGATGCAAAGGATGAATATTATTCTTGTGGTTCCCGCTCCTCTGCCGAATATCCTTACCCTGTCAGGCAGTGTCTCGTGCCTGGTGATGGCTATTGCATAAATTGTCGTGAAGAAGAACACGACTGTCACCGGCACTTTCGTGAAATCTCCGCTGATGAGCGCTGCGGTGACGAAAAACACTACAAACAGGATGAGAGGGCTGATGCCCAGAAGTCCTTTCTTGTCCATATTCTCTATCTGATATATTCTTCGTAAGCCCGCTTGCCCCAGAAATCATAACCGCGGCCTTCACGGCGCGTGCCTGTGAGGTCTGAATCTATGAAGCCGTTCTGGGCTACCAGCACAGTGTGCCATATCTTGCCGTCAGGGTTGCGCAGCACCTTGATGGAGATGCGGCCGCCGAGCGCGCGGTAGACCTCCATAATGGTGTCCAGACTGCTGTCTGAACCCTTGACCCTGCATTCCCTGGCCTTGATCCTGACGACTTTGCCGAAATCATCCACCATCTGGTGGCTCCTGCCCCAGCCGCCTCCTGTCGGGGTCACGAGCGGCTTGCCGTCATAGATCACAGTCGTGTCCTCGTAGGTTATCACGCTCAGATAGTGGTCCGGTTCCCGGAGCCATTCTGTGAATTTTGCCAGATGCAGCTCCGTGTCGTAGCCGTAGACGCTGTCGAGGAAGACTATTCTCTTGATTGCCGGGTTGACCTTCTCCACCACATTGAAGTAGTTGAAGATCAGATATCCGCCTCCGGAGTGGCTGCTGATGGTGACTGACGGGCTGTACTGAGCATATAAGGCTATGACGTCCGCAAAGATGCTCTCATAGGTCTCCTTGCAGATATCCGGGTGCTGCCGGTGCCAGTTGTTCCAGGCTTTCTGCCTGGCCATCAGGTAGACAGTCACAATGTTGCTCTTCCTGTCCCTGTCGCGGAGGAAGGCTGTCTGGGCGGCGATATGCTGGATGTCGTAGTGCCAGTCGTCTCCCTCCTCCATCTTCTTGCCCGCGGTCCACTCTATCGAATTGCCGTTAGGCAGGGCATAGAATATTATCTCTGTCCTTGCTCCGGGGATGAAACTTTCCGGTTCGTCTATCATTATGCTCACGTCGGGATAGCTGAACCCTCCGGTTCTGTCCTGCTCCTGTGCAGATCCGCTGAGGGGCAGCAGCAACAGTGCTGCGAGAAGGATGATGTGCGCTTTCATATGCTTTTGCTGACTTTGTCTGCAAAGTTAGCATTTTTGCCGCTGAGGCCGACTAAAAAGAGGCCGACGATTTTAGTCGGACGGTTTTTTATTAACTTTGCAAGTATATGAAACGATTGCTGACCTTGATTGCTGCGGCCCTGCTGCCGCTTGCCATTTCCGCACAGGGCTCCGTGAAGTTCTGCGGTGAAGAGAAAGGACTCTCTTATCCTGATGTCGAAATCCTTGTCGACGAGCCGGAGACAATGATACCGGGCGCAAGGACTGAAGTGATTCTCTACGCTCTGCCGAACGGCACGCTGATTGACTGGACAGTCGGAAAGAATCGGGAACCTGGGGAAGACTGGCGTCTCGATGTCCACCATATTGCCGCACAGACCGCTTTCCTGCGTGCTCAGGACAGGAAAACCAATTATGTGACAATCTATCTGAAGACCCGCCAGAAAGCCTGGAACAACTGGCACCGGCAGCATCTGGATATCTGCAAGGAGACCTACGACAAGCTTTTCGCGGATGTCGTGGCTTTGTATGCCGACTATGATCCGTCGCTGACCATCGGCAGTCATTCCGGCGGAGGCTACCTCATCTTCAACTATTTCCGTGAGGCGGATGAGATCAACCCCGCCATCAGGCATCTTATATTCCTCGACAGTGTCTACGGCTATGAAACCGGAGACCATCTTGAAAAGTTCGCGGAATGGCTGAAGGACAGGAGCCATAAGCTCACTGTGATCGCCTATGAGGATGCCACGGTCATCTTCAGGGGCAAGCCTCTTGTCAGCCAGTCAGGCGGCTGCTGGGGCAGGAGCCACCAGATGGTGGAGGACCTCGGCAAGTATTTTAAGATCAAGGAGAAGGTGAAGTTTGTGAAGGACGGCGGTGACCTGGACCCTGCAATCCGCAGCGCGGAGAGGAAGTTCTCTGACGAGACTGATGTCAGCCGGAACGCTTATATTGAGTGCTGGCGCGGCCTTGGTGGAAGGATCTCATTCAAGCTCCTCAGAAACCCGGAAGGGCTGATATGGCATCTGGTGCTGGTCGAGAAGAACGGATTCATCGACTCTGTCCTCGCCGGCACGCGCAAGGAAGGCCGCGGCTACCAGTTCTGGGGACCGCGGGCATATTCAGAGTATATTCAGTAAAGGATCAGAGATTGTCGAACCTGATTCTGTAAAGTTTCGACGGCATCTCGTCGGAACCGATCCAGATGCAGTTGTGCCTGCGGTCGAGCAGCAGGGCCTCGGCATTCTTGATATAAGGTATCGGATAGCGGTCCAGCACCTTTCCGCTCATCGAGCAGCGGTACAGCGTGCGGTCGAAGTCGCCGTCAAGAATCCACAGGCAGTTGCGGACATCGTCATATACAATCTCAGCGATCTGCTTTATCTCGCGGGCTACAGACATCTTCTTCAAGACTCCTTTCTCTTCCGAGAAGAATATGACAAGCGGCCTCCGGCCCCTGCCCCCTTCGCGGCCCACGATATATTCGTCACCGCCAATCCAGGTGAGACCTTCGATGCCGCTGTTGCCGGAAGGGATTGTGCGGCTGTCGAATGTGAAGATCAGTTCCTCCCTGTTGTATCTTGGCGCCTTGATCTTGTAGAGTGTCGCCCCCTTGAAGCTGTTGGAACTGCGCTCCTGACCGAACCAGATGTCGCCCGTCTTCCTGTTCAGGGTCACGCACTCGCAGTCGCGCTTCTCCTTGCGGAACCTGGAGCCTGGCACCTCCATAGGTTCGAAGCGCAGCGGGCTGCCCGGCTGCGGGATGTCAAGCCAGTAGAGGCCTGCGCTGTTGAATGCCGCAACCATCCTCCTGTTGTCCTCAGAGAAGGCAAGCCCTGAAAAGTCGGCGTTGTTGAAGGCAACTCCGGAGACGGTCCAAACGTCGTAGTCGTCCAGAACCATCTCAGGCGATTTTCTGAGATGTCTCTGCGTGCTGCAGGAAGCGAATATCACAGGAATGATGAGCAGAAGGAGAGCAGCGGTTTTTCTCATATTGATTCTAATTTGCACGTAAAGTTAGCAAAAGTCTCGACTTTTGCCTAGTTTTGAGCCGTCTATGGAAGCAGTGACTGTCATAAAAGTATCGGATCCGGTTATAACGGGGGAGTGCCTCGCGCTGGCCTGGGAGGTCTTCCGGGAGTTCGACAGTCCGGATTGCACCTCTGAAGGTGTGGATGAGTTCCGGGATTTCATTGCCTTCAGGTGCAAGGAGCAGCCGATGGATTTCTATGCAGCATTCATTGGAGGAGAGATTGCAGGAACACTTGCGATGAGGCTTCCGAGCCATATCAGCCTCTTCTTTGTCAAAAAAGGACATCAGGGCCTCGGGGTCGGCCGGTCCCTGATGGATACAATGCTGGCGGACCACTGCGGGGAAAGCATCACAGTCAACGCCGCACCTTACGCGGTCGGGATATACAAGGCACTGGGCTTCATGCCGACTGCCGGAGAGCAGTGCGTCAACGGCATAAGGTTCACGCCTATGCAGCGTCAATAATCTGGCGATATTATGAAAAAAGCAGCACTCTCATTATTGGTGGCGCTCCTTTCTCTCTTTCAGGCCCGGGCCGTGGAATGGAAGGCGCAGTGGATCGGCGCTCCGTGGGACGGTGAGGAGTTTGACAGCGGCACCGTGATGCCGGCACCTCAGTTCCGCAAGTCGTTTGAAGCTCCCGAGAGGATCAAGTCCGCCACGGCATATGTCACCGGTCTCGGTTTCTTCGAGTTCTATGTGAACGGCCGCAAGGCCGGAGACGAGGTCCTCAGTCCGAACGAGACCTCATATTCACACCGCAGCGGTCTGGACAGGTTCGAGATTGCTATGGATGACACCCACTGGCGGGATTTCAGGGTGCTGTACCTGACATACGACATCACGGATATGCTTGTCAGAGGGTCGAACGAACTCGGGGCGGTCGTGGGGAACGGCTTCTTCTCGACCGGCAGGACGCGCTGGGTCTCGCCCTACGGCACGCCGCGTTTCATCTGCCAGGTTGAGATCGAATATGCCGGCGGAAGCCGGGAGACCATTGTCAGCGACAGCACCTGGGAGGTCAGCCGCAGTCCGATACTTCTCAACGACCTTTTCGAAGGCGAGGTCTATGACGCCCGTCTCGAATCGGATGCGGTATGGGAGCCGGCTGCGGTAAGGAAGGCCCCGGACGGCAGGCTCCTGCCGCAGGACGGCCCTGCCGACAGAGTCGTAGAGGTCCTGAAGCCCAAAAGCATAAGGCAGCTGGAAGACGGCAGGTGGGAGGTCAGTTTCGGGGACTATGTCTCCGGATGGGTGCGGCTCAAGGACATCAATGCTCCGGCAGGCACTGAGATAGAGCTGGAGTTCCCGATAGAGACCGCAGGCAATGGCGTCTTCAAATATATCTGCAAAGGCGGCAGGGTGAAGGAGTATGCTCCGCGTTTCTGCTGGTGGGTGTTCGACAAGGTGATAGTCAGCGGCTGGCCCGGCAGGCTGAGGGCTTCCAACCTGCAGGCTGAAGTCGTTCATTCCGATGTCAGGGAGACCGCCAGCTTCAGATGCTCCAACGGACTGATCAACAGAATCAACGACATCTGGAAACGCACGCAGACCGACAATATGCACCTCGGCGTCGCCACAGACTGCCCTCACCGCGAAAAAGGCCCTTACACCGGCGACGGCCAGGCCGCCTGCGTGGCCGTGATGCACAATTTCGACGTTGCTGCGTTCTACCGCAAGTGGCTGCACGATATGTCCGACTGCCAGGACCTCGGGACGGGATATGTGCCGAACGGCGCTCCGTGGCACCCGGGATGCGGTGGCGGCGTGGCCTGGGGCGCAGCGATGAACATCATCCCGTGGGAGCACTATCTTCACTATGGTGATGCCGGAGTCCTCGCTGAGAACTATGAGGCGATGAAGGAGCAGGTGCGCCATATGCTCAGCTGGCGTCTTGCTGACGGCACTATGCTGCAGCAGATAAGCTGTGACGGAGAAACCCCGATGTACTGGATGAATCTGGGCGAGTGGTGCCCTCCTTACGGCCTGCCGTCGGAGAATTTCGTGCACACGTGGTTCCTGTGGCGCTGCGCGACATATACCGCGAAGGCGGCGAAGGCCCTTGGCAGGGAGGGCGACTCTGCTTATTATCAGGACCTGGCCGACGATGTGGCAGCTGCATTCCACAAGGCTTTCTACAATCCCGAGACCGGCAGTTACACAGCCGGCAGCGGCATCATCTCCAGCGACGGCTATGGCACCGGTTCCGGCAATGGCGCCGGTGACGGCTCCAATATCTTCGCGCTGGCGATGGGGGTTCCTGAAGAGTGCCGCGACAAGGTCGTGGCAGCGGTAAAGGCGGAACTTGCGGCCAATGACGGCCATCTCAACACAGGCATCTTCGGCACAGGGCTCTTCTTCGAGACACTGTGCGATTACGGAATGGCCGAAGAGGCGTATGCTGCAATGACAAAGAGGGACTTTCCGGGGTTCGGCTGGTGGGTGGAGCAGGGGGCGCAGACCACCTGGGAGCAGTGGAACGGCGAGGGGTCGCGCAACCATCCGATGTTCGGCGGCGCGCTTGTGTGGCTCTACAGGAAAATCTGCGGCGTCCAGACTGACGAGGCGGAGCCGGGCTACAGGCACATCATCATCCGTCCGACCCCTGTCGGTGACCTGACCTGGGCCGAATACCGCACAGAGACTCCTTACGGAAAACTCTCCGTGCGCTGGGACAAAAAAAGGTCTGGCAGATTCAGGCTGAGGGTGCTGGTCCCTTCCGGATCACACGCCGCTGTCTTTCTTCCGGACGGCTCCGGCCCGTTCGAGATCGGCCCTGGAAGAACCAGGTTTGTCATTCCGTCAGGGCGGCCCCTTCAAAGCGGAGAAACGAAAAAAGTCAGCGGTTAAGCTGACTTTTTTACGTTTTGTAGCGGGGGGAGGACTCGAACCTCCGACCTCCGGGTTATGAGCCCGACGAGCTACCAACTGCTCTACCCCGCGATGTTGGACTGCAAAGGTACGGCCTTTTTTTGAAAATGCAAATTAATTTTGGACTTGCTCCTTTTTTGCCGCCTCTTCTGCCTGCCGGACAGCGTTGAAGCAGTGGCGGCAGATAGGCTCGTAGATGTCCTTTTCGCCGAGTTCCACAAGCTTGTCGCTCGCCGAGAGGCGGTGGGAGTGCTGGGCCAGGTCGCCGCAGCGGACGCAGATGGCGTGGACCTTGGTGACATATTCCGCGATTGCCATCAGAGTCGGCATCGGGCCGAACGGCTTGCCGAGGTAGTCCATATCGAGGCCTGCGACAATCACTCTCACGCCGCGGTCGGCCAGCTGCTGGACCACGTCCACGATGCCGGCGTCAAAGAACTGCGCCTCGTCGATGCCCACCACGTCCACATTGCTCGTGAGCAGCAGGATGGCTTCTGAAGAGTCGACCGGAGTGGACTGGATCGTTGTTGAATCGTGGGACACCACGTCGCTGTCGGAGTAGCGTGTGTCGATGCGAGGCTTGAATATCTCGACATTGAGGTTGGCGAACTTGGCCCTCTTGAGCCTGCGGATGAGCTCTTCTGTCTTTCCTGAGAACATCGAGCCGCAGATGACTTCGATCCAGCCTTTGTTTTTTGCGTTTTCTATGAACATTTTGCTTATTTTTGCGTTATGACAGGGGGTGACCCCACAGACAAAGTTAGCAAAAAATGTCAAAACTGTACATCGTCCCGACTCCTGTCGGCAATCTCGAAGACATCACCCTGCGGGCGCTCCGCGTCCTCAAGGAGGTGGATCTTGTTCTGGCAGAGGATACAAGGACGAGTTCCGTGCTTCTGAAGAAATTCGACATCACGACCCATATGGAGTCGCACCACAAGTTCAACGAGCACAAGACAGTCGAGACTGTCCGCGACAGGATTCTGGCAGGTATGGACGTGGCTCTGATCAGCGATGCAGGCACTCCGGGAATCTCTGACCCTGGGTTCCTGCTTGTGCGTACCTGCGTCGAGGCAGGCATAACGGTGGAGACGCTCCCCGGCGCGACTGCTTTCGTGCCTGCGCTCGTGAGCAGCGGCTTCCCTTGCGACAGGTTTGTCTTTGAGGGTTTCCTTCCCGTGAAGAAGGGGCGCCAGACCCGTCTCAAGGAGATGGCCCTGGAGCACAGGACTATGATAATCTATGAGTCTCCGTTCCGTCTGGCGAAGACTCTCGGGCAGCTTGCCGAACACCTCGGCGCCGACCGCAGGGCCGCCGTCGCGCGCGAGATATCCAAGGTGCACGAAACAGTCCACCGCGGCACTCTTGCCGAACTTCACGGTTATTTCACCAGAAACGAGCCCAAGGGCGAGATAGTGATTGTTGTTTCATCTTTGACTGAGGAGAGAGAGAATGAGGAGAGAGAAGAAGGAGAAACTGTCTGAAGGCGCAGCATCCGGCGCAGTAGCACTGATTTTTCTTATTGTAGGATTCCAGCTGGCCCTCTTTGTGACGAAAGTGGTCAGACGGCCTGCGGCAGATGTCCCGCCTGCTGCAGAGGAGGTACCGGCCACTGCTCTTGAGCCTGCGGATGGCGCAGGGGACGGAGGACGGCAGACGGTCCTGCCGGAGCAGCGCACGGTTCAGCCCAGTCATAAGCCGCCGCAATCCGTCTCCTCCAGAACCCGTTTCGGAGGCTATCCGCGGCCGGAGGGGAGTGGCTATCCCGCTTCCTCGCGGCCTTCCCGCAAGGTGGAGTCCTTCCGGTTCGACCCCAACACCGTCACTGTCGAAGACCTGGTGAGGCTCGGTCTCAGTCCCAAGCAGGCGGAATCCATCGAGAATTACCGCAGCAAGGGCGGCCGTTTCCGCCGCAAGGAGGACTTTGCCAGGATGTATGTTGTTTCGGACACGCTTTTCAGCCGTCTGGAACCGTTCATAGAGATAGAAAGGCTTGAACTGAACTCTGCTGACAGTGCTGCGCTGCTTTCCCTGCGCGGCATCGGCCCGTATTATGCTGCGAAGATCATTCAGTACAGGGATAGGCTGGGGGGCTTTCACGATGCCGGGCAACTGCTGGAGATAGAAGGCATCGATGAGGCGCGTTTCACCGGATTCAGCCAGAGCGTGAAGGTCGACACTTCGCTGATAAAAAGAATCGACCTGTGGTCGGCGCCTGAAGAGAGACTCTCTGAACACCCTTATCTCGGGGAGAAGTTCGTGCGCGCATTAGAGCGTTTCAAGAGTGTCTGCGACACCTCGGAATGGACAATTGAGAATCTTTTAAGGGAAAACATAATCACAAACCGGCGGATTTTCGTATATTTGAAGGATATCTGATTGAAAGTTTCAGAAAAATTGATAAAAATTTATTGCAAAACGATAAATTTTTTATTTACTTTGCGAAAAATCTAAGAATAAACGAAAAATGCTCCAATGCGAAGACATCACCAAGAAATTCGGTGAATTCACAGCACTCGACGATGTGTCAATAGAGGTGCCGTCGGGTAAGATTTTCGGTTTGCTGGGCCCGAACGGTGCCGGCAAGACAACGCTGATCCGAGTCATCAACCGTATCACCATCCCGACTTCCGGAAAAGTGTTACTGGATGGCAAACTTGTTACAGATGAGGATGTGCGTGCGATAGGATACCTCCCTGAAGAGAGGGGGCTGTTCAAGAAGATGAAGGTGGGCGAGCAGTCAATCTATCTGGCAAAACTCAAAGGTCTTTCAACTGCCGAGGCCACTGCGGAACTTAAGAAGTGGTTCATCAAGTTCGGAATCCAGAGCTGGTGGGACAAGAAGGTCGAAGAGCTTTCCAAAGGAATGGCGCAGAAGGTTCAGTTCATCACAACTGTCCTCCACCGCCCGAAGCTCCTGATCCTCGACGAACCTTTCAGCGGATTCGATCCGGTCAATGCGCAGATAATCCGGAATGAGATACTCCGGCTCCGCGACGAAGGGACGACCATCATACTCTCGACCCACAATATGGAGTCTGTCGAGGAGCTCTGCGACGAAATCGCCCTCATCAACAAGTCCCATCTTGTCGTGAGCGGCAAGACCGATGAAATCCGCAGGGAGTACGGCGACCGCAAGGTCGAGCTCGTCTACACTGATTCAGAGGGGCGGCACACTGAAATAATCCCTGTGGAGGCTGACGGCAATGCGGTCCTCCGCGAGACTCTTGACCGCGGCGTGACGGTCAATTCATACCGCGAGATCGTTCCGCGCATGAACGACATCTTCATCAAACTGGTAACCGGAAAATAGGAGGATACAGCAATGAACCTTAAGAAAATAGGAATAGTCATCGGTCACGAATACTCGACCAGGGTACGCAAGAAATCATTCCTCCTGACCACCTTCCTGACCCCGATAATGATGGGTCTGCTCATCTGTGTGCCTACCCTCATAATGATCTTCGGCGGCAATGAGCATCAGAAGGTGATGGTTGTGGACCAGTCAGGCATCGTCTCACCGTATTTCGAGGATTCCGAGGGAGTCACTTACGAGATGGTCTCTGACGGCCGCAGCATCGATGCCCTCAAGGCGGAGTTCGACAATCTGGACTGCTACGCTGTGGTCGGGATATCCCCGTTGGATGAGAACGGCAATGTTTCCGTGGTCTCCTATTCAAAGGAGCCTCTCAACGTGGATATCAAGAGCACTGTCAACCGCACCGTCAACAAGGCTGTGGAGGACAGCAAGCTGGTCCAGTACAATATCAAGGACCTGGACAGGATACTGTCGGACGTCAAGAGCGATATCAAGGTCAACTCGATGACTCTCGGCGAAAATGGTGACGCGAAGGAGGATACAGTCGAGGTATATATGATTCTCGCCTATTTGATGAGCTTCCTGATCTATATATTCGTCTTTATGTTCGGGACGATGGTTATGAGAAGCGTCATCGACGAGAAGAGCAGCCGCGTGGTCGAGGTGATCGTATCGTCCGTCAAGAGCGGCGAGCTTATGATGGGCAAGATCATCGGAGTCGCACTGGTGGCCCTGACACAGTTCCTGCTCTGGATCGCCCTCACTCTTGTGATTGTATTCGCAGTCAATGCCGCAGCCGGTCCGAAACTCCTTGAGAGCCTTACAAGCGGCGAAGAGATCGCTGCCGTGGTGGCTTCACAGAATATCGACGCAAACGATATGGGAGCCGTCCTTGACGCCGCTTCCCAGAGCGAGGATGCCGGCGGAGCGCTCAAGGTCCTCAATCAGGTCCGCCATCTGAACTGGGGCTATATAATCGGCTGCTTCCTCATCTATTTCTTATTAGGATATCTGCTTTATGCGGCAATGTTCGCTGCTATCGGAGCCGCGGTCGACAATGAGGCGGACACGAGCCAGCTTCAGCTGCCTGTGACGCTGCCTCTCATAGCTGGCATTTTCATAATGCTCCACGCCTTCGAGCATCCGAGCAGCCAGCTTTCGTTCTGGGCTTCGATCATACCGTTCACTTCGCCGATGGTGATGCTCGCCCGCATTCCGTTCGGAGTTGTTCCTGCCTGGCAGCTGATTCTCTCGATCGCCCTTCTGGCAGTCACATTCCTGGCCGTGGCCTGGCTCTCGGCAAAGATATACAGGGTCGGTATCCTGACCTATGGAAAGAAGTCCTCTTTCAAGGACCTCTTAAAATGGATGAAGCAGAAAGATTAGGATTCATATGAAAAAATACTTTCTGACTCTTTTCGCAACGCTGGCCGCATTCATTGCGCCAGCGTTTGCGCAGTTGTCATACAGCTGGACTCCTGTCCCGATGGACTCAACCTGGGATGCAGTCACAGATCCTGCGGCGACGCAGATTATTGCCAGATATGCTCCGAAGATAGCGTCGCTCGACGAGATCATCGGCTACTCGGTGGATGAATACGACAAGCAGCGTCCGGAGAGCGGGCTCTCCAACCTTGCGGCGGACATCATCCGCGAGGTTGCAAGCGATGCAAGCGGCAAGGATATCGACGTGGCCCTGACCAATTTCGGAGGCATCCGCACAAGCCTGCCGAAAGGTGCGGTAAGAGTCTACGACATCTACTCGATCTTCCCGTTCAACAACTATGTGGTCTGGTTCGACGTGAGCGGCAGCGACCTCAGAAGGTTCTGCGAGAATATGGCCTCTTCAGGCCGCATCGAGGCCATCAGCGGCATCAGCCTGGAAGTCGACGGCCGGACCCTCAGTTCCATCAAAGTCGGCGGCAGTCCGCTTGACGATGCCGCTACCTACAGCTTCGCGACCATCAACTTCCTGCTGGACGGCGGCGACGGCCTGACTCTCCGCAGCATTGCGAAGAATATGGTCGAGTCCGACATATGGATCCGTGATGCGATAGTCAGCAAACTCCGTGATAGAAATGCTGCCGGAGAGAAGATTGAACTGGCTCCGGACGGCAGGGTCAAGCTGCTCAACCAGCCTGAACGGAGAGGGAGCGGCAGGAAGGATTCCGCCCCTGCCGGCAGGGGTGAAGATGCCCGCCTTGAAAGCGAAGTGGCCTCTCCTGACCTGGTGATTGTCCATACCAATGACACCCACAGCCAGATCGACCCTCTGCGCGTGGGATGGAACAGGGGGCTTGGCGGTGTCGAGAGACGCCTGCAGTATATCAACAGCATCCGCAAGGAGTACGGGCGGCGCAATGTTCTGCTGCTTGACGGCGGTGATTTCAACCAGGGCACCCCATACTTTACAATGGCTGGCGGTGACCTTGAGATGGAACTCGTGAACGCTCTCGGATATGATGTCCTCGCCCTTGGGAACCACGAGTTCGACAACGGGCAGGAAGATCTGGCGCGCCGCCTGAAGAAGTCTAAGTATCAGACTGTCTGCTGCAACTATGATTTCACCGGAACCCCGCTGGAGCGCTATGTGAAGCCGTACACAATTGTCCGCCGCGGAGGCCTGAAGATCGGCGTCATCGGAGTTACCTCCTATCTCGCCGGAGTTGTACTCAAGTCCCACCTTGACGGAGTGGTCCGCCTTGACAGTGTCAGCGAAGTGAACCGCTGGGCGGATTATCTCAAGAACAGGAAGCACTGTGACCTTGTAATCCTGCTTTCTCACTTCGGATATGACGGCGGAACAATGGACAAGCCGTCTGACGTGCTGATGGTGGAGAACTCCAGGAACCTTGACCTTGTGGTCGGCGGCCACAGCCACACCTACCTGTCGAAGGCCCGTGAGGTGAAGGACCTTGACGGCAGAGTCGTCCCGATCGCACAGAGCGGGGGGCAAGGCATAGCGGCAGGAACCTGGAAGATCAGTCTTTCTCGACCTTAAACTGCTCTATGCAGCTGTACTGGCCGGTGGTCTTGACGTAGATGATTATTCTGAAGCGCTCTCCGCCGGCCTCAAGCAGGCCGACTGCGTAATTCATAGGAGGCTTGGATCCATTGTGGATTATACGGAAGTGCTTCGGGGTGTAGTCGGTGAAGAAATCCTTCATTATAAGCTTGCCCTGATTCCTGGAGCAGTTGCTGACTGAGCCCAGTATGTCCAGTTCGAGGTTGTCTGCGAACCAGGCTGACAGTTTCTCGCAATCGCCCGCCTGAAGGTATTTGCTTATAGGCGTGAAGACATTCTGCGAACCAGTTTGCGCAGATGCGGCATTTAAGGCCAGAATCCCTATCATTGCGGTCAGAAGCAGTCTCTTCATCTGTTTTTGGATATTAACGGGCGGGATGATTTCAAAAATCAGACCAATTTGTTATATTTGCAAAGGTAACAAAAGTGTATGAAAATCAAGCTGATTCTGGTCGGAAAAACAGTTGCGGGGTACCTCCGGGAGGGAATTGACATCTATGTCAGCCGCCTGAAGCACTATGCTTCCTTCGAGATTGCCGAACTTCCTGACCTGAAGCAGACAGCCTCGCTTTCAGAACAGCAGGTCAAATCCAGGGAAGGGGAGATGATTCTCAAGAACGTGAAGCCGTCCGACTGGCTGGTCCTTCTTGATGAAAAAGGAAAGATGTTCTCCTCAGTTGATTGGGCACGGGATTTGGAGCAGAAGGCCGCGCATCTTTCGAAAGACCTTGTCTTTGTGATCGGCGGACCATACGGCTTTTCAGACGAGGTCTATTCCCGTTCCAATGAGAAGATATCGCTGTCACGGATGACCTTCTCTCACCAGCTTGTGAGACTCATCTTCATGGAGCAGATATACAGGGCCTTCACGATTATCAAAGGCGAACCATATCATCACGAATAATAGATAATGAGCAGGCTGAGCAGATATTTGAAAGGCAGGGGGTTCAACGGCGACTACTTCTATCTCGTGCTGTTCCTGACGGCCATCGTCTTCTTCTGTCTGTCGTTCGTGTCGAGAAGCTACGACAGCAGGCTCCGGCACGAAGTGTCCAGTGTCCAGCGGAGACTCCACCGCTGCGAGAGGGTGGCAGAGGCCTATGCGCTCAAGGCCATCAGTTCTGACGAAGAATGGATGGATTTCCCGGATATGCCGGACGACATCGTCCTTTACTGCTATAAGGATGATTCCCTCAAGTTCTGGGCCCACCAGTTCCCGATAAGCAATGATGACATCGTGGCATCGCCTTTTTCATACAGGCTTCAGTATACTACCGACCGCAATACATTTGCTACCCCTATGGCCTATCTGGGCGTCACGGAGAAGTATGTGAACCTGGGTTCGGCCTGGTATGTGGTGACGACCCAGATATCCCCTGACCACCGCAAGAAAGTGGTGACCGGAGTGCTCATCAGGACAGAATATATCAACGGAAGCATCCCTGACGTGGTTAACCCTCATCTGAAGCTCCGCAAGGGATACACAACCTCCAGTATAAACAACGACGACCTCGCCATTGTCTACGGCATCGAAGGCCAGCCTCTTTTCTCGATTGTGAGCAGCGGGCCGCTGGCGGCCGACCACGGAAGCCTGCCGCTGAGGTGGGTCTCTTTCGTTCTCGCCCTGCTGGCAGTATTCCCTTACCACTACAGCAGGCGTACCTGGGGCAGTTTCTGGCTTGCGGTACTGGTTCTGCTGGCAATAAGGGTCCTCGCCCATATGATGGTTGCAACAGGTGTCGCAACCGGTGAGATATTCTCTCCGATGATATATGCGGACACGCTCTTCACCAACTCCCTCGGAAGTCTGCTGCTCAACAATGTCTTCATCTCTCTGGTGATATACGCCATCTTCGTGATGCGCTACGCCATCTACCGGAGGATTGAGACGAGCGGCCGCTGGCAGGGAATCGCAGTGGTGGCACTCTTCTCGGCGGTGTCAGTGCTGCTGGCCCTTTATACTCATTCGCAGTTGCGTTCGCTGACTGTCAACTCGAACATCGTGCTGGAGACCTACCGCATCTCAGAACTTTCTTTCTATTCGCTGCTGACTTATCTGACATTTGCAATGCTCTTCCTTGCCATCCTCTATATGGCCCATATGGTGATAATGTTCGTGAGGAAGGACACAAAGGTCAATCTGTTCAGCTGGAGGAATATCCTGATATACACGGTGGCCGTGTCGCTCTACAGCGTGACGGCGGTCAGCGTCTACGGCGTGCAGAAGGAGTTTGAGCGCAACCGAGTCAACACTGCAAAGCTTGCGATGGAACGCGACCTTACGCTGGAGCTGTTCCTGCGGAATGTCGAGCCGGCGATCGCATCGGACCCGTTCATCTCAGTATTCGCCTCCGTCAACAGTGTGGAACTCATCAAGAACAGACTTCTGGAACGGTATCTCTACAATGACATCGTCCAGAAGTACACCACCACACTTACAGTATGCGCTCCTGCCAATTTCATCTCGCTCGGGCCTTCCACCGAGCCGATGGGATGCTTCAATTTCTATGACGAAATGGTGAGGGACTATGGAACCCCGCTCTCCCCGGAGTCCAATATCTTCTATATCAACGACTACAACGGCCTGACCTCTTATCTCGGCATCTTCACCTATTTCGATGCGGAGACTTACCAGATGTCAAGGCTGTTTATGGAGATAGAGTCGAAATATCCGAATGATGTGGCCACGAATCCGTTCGATGCTCTGAGCAGCCACTCCGACAAGAGCGCCTCCCTTCCGAGATACTGCTCATACGCCAGATATTACAATGGCAGGCTCGTATCCCACGGCGGCAACTACGACTATCCGGTGGCTGATGAAGGCAGTGACGAGACAGGCTACAGGATGGAGAACAGCAACGGCTACACTCATTTCGTGAACCGGTTTTCAGATGAGGACCTTGTGGTCATCTCGAGACCGCGCAGGCCTGCTCTTCCGTTTATCATATCATTCTCATACCTGGCGATTTTCTATGGCATATTCCTGTTGCTCTTCTCTCTATGGGGAAGGCACACCAGGCTTTTCAACCTGCCGAAGCATTCACTCCGCAGGAAGATAATGTTCCTTGCCACAGGATCAATGATACTCGCCCTTGTCGCTATGAGCATAGGCAGCATTGTCTATGTGACACGTATGAACAGGGAGAACCGCAGCGGGCAGATGAATGCAATGATATCCTCTGTCCAGTCGGAACTCTCAGATTACTGCCGTTATGCGATGCGGTACAGCTCTCTGTCAAGCCCTGAGCTTCTATCTGCGCTTGACGAGGTATCCGGAGTGATCAAGTCAGACATAAACCTCTTCGACCATGAGGGAAGGCTTGTGAAGAGCACCAAGCCTGAGATATACGAGCAGTTCATCGCAGGAAAGCGCATCAACTGCAAGGCGTATAAGGAATTGTACATCAACAAGTCTCTTAGGTTCAACACTATCGAGACACTCGCAGGCATAAGGTTCTATTCTGTCTACGCGCCTCTGTTCAACAATGACGGACAGATGGTGGGAGTCGTGAATGTTCCGTATTTCAACAGGAGCGAGGAGGCCACAAGTTCATCAGTGGCCACCATTTCCGCGATTGTCAACATATACCTTCTCCTCTTCATTCTTGCGGTTATCTTCGGAACGCTGCTTTCGAACTCTCTTTCCCGCCCGCTTGCCGAGATAAAGAAGAGAATCGACGGTCTTGTCATCAGTGGCAAGAACGAGCATATCCGCTACAAGAACTCCGATGATGAACTGGGCGTGCTGATAACATCATACAACAAGATGGTGGACGACCTGGAGGAGAGCACGAGGCTGCTGGCACGCAGCGAACGCGAACAGGCCTGGACAGAGATGGCACGCCAGATCGCCCACGACATCAAGAATCCTCTCACTCCGATGAAACTCAATATCCAGCAGCTTATGAGGATGAAGAACGAGGAGAGGCCGGGCTGGCAGGAAAAGGTCGATGTCGTGAGCCAGAGGCTGCTGGAGCAGATTGAGATTCTCTCCAATACTGCATCGGAATTCTCTTTCTTCGCCGGGTCCTACGGTATGCCGGTGGAGGACGTCAATATCGAAGAGACCCTCCGGGAACAGGTCGAGCTATTCAACAACCGCGACGACATAAGGTTCGAATATGCCAGCACGGTAGGGGACGACTCAATCGTAGAGGCGCGCCACAGCCAGATTTCGCGCGTCTTCACAAATCTCATCACCAACGCGGTGCAGGCTCTGGACACCTCGCTGCCTGAAGCCGGCGGCAGGATACGCGTCTCGATCGCCCCTGCTGATGCGGGCGGCCGCAACGGGTTCCTGATTGCTGTTGAGGACAACGGTCCCGGTGTCGGGGCGGAGAACCTTGACAAGCTCTTTGTGCCTAACTTTACAACAAAAAGCAGCGGCACAGGCCTTGGTCTTGCCATATGCCGCCGCATTGTAGAACAGTGTCAGGGAACTCTGGACTATTCAAGAAGCGCTCTCGGCGGAGCCTGCTTCACAATCTTCCTCCCTGCAAAGGATCAATAGTATTCCACCTCGTCAATCCATCCGCTCCACTGGTCGAAGTAGATGTTGCCGCCTTTCCATTCGACTTCGCCCCTCTGGAAATCGACCGTCTCGCTGCGTGTGAACTGCTTTGCCGGTTCGAAGAGTCCGCTGTAGTCGATGTTGCCGATCAGGCGGTAAGAGTCGAGACCGCGGGTGTAGAAGTTATAGACATCGTCTGAATCGATGCCTTTGCGGCGTCCGCGTCCGAATGACACGTCAGTCGGAACCCATCCGATGCCTTCATAGTAGATCTCGCTCCAGTCGTGCATATTGACAGCACCCGGGTGGAGCATCCATCCGCTCTGCCAGCGTGCAGGGATGCCCGCGCAGCGGCACATTGTGACGAGCAGGAGTCCTACCTGGCCGCAGTCGCCGTGTCCGTTCTCGAGCACATACATAGGAATGTTCTCAATGGTGGAGTACTCGCGTGCGGATGCCCAAGGGTAATTGTCGACGATGTATGCGTAGATAGCGCGCACCTTGAGATAAGGGTTCTCAATTCCGGCCGTGAGCGAATCTGTCAGAGCCTTGATGCGGTCTGTGAAGATGATGTGGCTGCCGCGCTCGGCTGTATACTCCTTGTAAAGTTCGGAAGAGGTGTCGTAAGGCTTGCAGTCTTCCGGCTGGAAGTCATACCACTCGTTGAAGCAGGTGAACTTGAACTTGTAGGTGAACACGGCCTCTTCGCCTGCGACCGCCTTCTTCTCCATATAGATGCTCTTGTGAGGGACATCGTCGGAGGAGATGACATATTCCGGTTCGGACGATTCAATGAGCTCCACGTCGACCGTGCTGTTCTGGTCTGTGCGCGGGTAAGGCATCCAGGCGCGGATGGTCTCTCCTGCAGGGACTGCGTCAGCGTCCACTGTCAGACGGTAGGATATCACGAAAGTGACCGGCATGACCAGGCTTTCGCCGCTGGTGCGGACGGCCTCCACCACCTTCGGGAGGTAGTCGTCGATATACTGGTCGTCAGGATCCCTCTCCGGACTGTTGATGGCATTGTAGATTTCTCCGGCCTCTCTGTCAATGCGGAAGAGGTTGCGGCCGGCATTGCGGAAATAGCGTTTCTCACCGTTGATGACGCGGCTTTCGAGTGCTTTTGACGCTTCCCAGGCGGCGACCTGTTCTGCTGTCAGTTCCGGATAGTAGTCCGACAGATAGTCGATGATGTAGGCGCTGTCGCGGTTGAAGTCAATCGCGATGCGGCGGTCCCTCTCCTCATCGGAGATGGTGACGGCGGGGTCCTGTGGCTCTGCTTCCTTGGAAACAGAATGTCCACATCCGCATATCACGGCTGTGGACATAATGATATAAATGAATCTGCGCATAAAAAATGCGGAATTATGGTTTGTGCTATTTCACGCGCTCACCGTAGCTGCGGTCAACAGTGTTGACGCGGATCTTCTCTCCCTGATTGATGAAGAGAGGAACCATTATGATTGCGCCGGTCTCGAGAGTGGCTTCCTTGAGTGCGCTGGTGGTTGCGGTGTCGCCCTTGACTGCGGGCTCTGTGTAGGTGACTTCAAGCTCTACGTATGTAGGAAGCTCGCAGGTGAGGCACTTCTCGTCGTCACCGTCGACCTGGAACACCATCCCGACAACCTGACCCTCTTTCATAAGGTCGGCATTGTCCACCACGTCCTTTGGAAGCTGGATCTGGTCGTATGTCTCCATATTCATGAAGTTGAAACCGTCTTCCTCGCCATAGAGGAACTGGTATTCGCGGTGTTCAACTGTGATGGTCTCGATGCGCTCGCCTGCTGAGAAGGTCTTCTCGAGGATGCGTCCGTTTTCGAGGTTGCGGAGTTTGGTTTTTACGAATGCAGGGCCTTTGCCCGGTTTGACGTGCTGGAACCACACGATTGAGCAAGGTTTGCCGTTGAAATCGATGTAGAGTCCGTTCTTGAAATCAGCTGTTGTTGCCATATAAGATTGTTATTGATTATTAACTTGATAATTAGAACACAAATATATAAAAATTTCTTCTAACTGCCACTTGGGTGTCGATGTTGCGCCGCAAATGCCGGCGTTGTCGCCCTCCTTCAGCCAGGCTGGGTCTATCTGGGACGGGTTTTCGAGCCAGTGGGTGCGTGGATTCACGCTTCTGCAGAGGTCGAAGAGCACCTTCCCGTTCGAACTCTCCCGGCCGCTGACAAAGAAGACCACCGAGTGGCCGGAGGCGAAATCGACAAGGGATTTGTGCCGTTGCGCCACCTGTCTGCAGACGGTATTGTAAACCTCGGCGTCGGGTCTCCTCTGAAGGATGGACTCTGCTGTCTTCTGGAACTCGTCAGGGTCTTTTGTGGTCTGCGAGAAGAGGGCGACAGGTCTGGAGAAATCTATTGTTTCAAGGTCAAGGGGGTCGCTGACGACTATCGCCCTTCCGCCGGTCTGGCCGACGAGCCCGTTGACTTCGGCGTGGCCTTTCTTTCCGAAGATGACCACCTGGCCTCCGCACTCCTCCATCCGTTCGAATGTCTCCCGCACGCGCTCCTGGAGTTTCAGGACAACCGGACAGGTGCAGTCTATCACCTGGAGACTGTTGCGCCGTGCGAGCTCATAAGTCTCAGGGGGCTCCCCGTGGGCACGGATGAGGAGCACATCGTCCTTCAGATTCTCCACCTCGCCGATGGTCAGAATCTCAAGACCCTTCGCCCTGAGTCTGTCGAGTTCCACCGAATTGTGCACGATGGCGCCCAGAGAGCAGAGCCTGCTGCTGTATTTCAGATAGTTTTCAGCCTGTTCGACTGCCCGGACGACTCCGTGGCAGAAGCCGGAATTCGGGTCAATCTCTGCAGTTATCCTCATAAAAGGGAGATGTTGAATTTCTCGCGGATGAGGTTGTCGAACCAGACGAGCTCCTCAGAGACTGTCATATTGCTGTTGTCGAGCAGAACCGCATCTTCCGCCATCCTCAGCGGGTTCATCGCGCGGTGGGAGTCGATGTAGTCGCGCTCCTGCACATTCTTGAGTATCTCCTCGAAGGTCGCCTTCTCTCCGCTCTCCTCCAGCTGCTTCAGGCGCCTGGCGGCCCTTACTTCAGCGTCGGCAGTCATAAAGATCTTGAGGTCTGCGTTGGGAAAGACTGCGGTTCCGATGTCGCGGCCGTCCATCACGCATCCCTTTGACCCGAGCCGGTGCAGCTGCTCGTCCACGAAGTTGCGCACGAACGGGAGCGCTGCCACAGCGCTGACGTTGCGGGCCACCTCGAGGCCGCGGATTTCTGAAGTGACGTTGTCGTCGCCGAGGAAAATCCTGTCCTGCCCCTCCTTTGTGGTCATCAGGGATATCTCTATCCGGCCCAGGATTATATCCTCCTGAAGCCGGCGGTAGTCGATCTCGCCGTTCCACTCGATGATGCCTTCACGCAGGGCGTAGAGGGTCACAGTGCGGTAAAGCGCGCCGCTGTCGAGGTAAAGGATTCCGAGTCTGGTTGCGATGGCTTTGGCGAAAGTGCCTTTGCCTGTGGATGAATAGCCGTCGATTGCTATGATGAGGTTTGGCATATGCTTGAAATCTTCTTCCGCAAAAATATCTAAATTTGCCTATCTTTGCAAATCATTTATCAACAAGGCAATGAAGGTTCTGATTATCGACGACGAGAGAAGCATCCGCAATTCACTGAAGGAGATACTGGAGTTCGAAAACCACGAGGTGACTACTGCCGAGGACGGGAAACAGGGTGTGGAGAAGGCTCTGGCAGGCTCTTTCGACGCTGTTTTCTGCGATATCAAGATGCCGAATATGGACGGTATGGAGGTGCTCTCCACGCTTACTGCACAGGGGTGCGAGGCATCGATCATTATGATTTCCGGCCACGGCGACATCGAGACTGCAGTCAAGTGCATCAAGGGCGGCGCCTTCGACTTCATCGAGAAGCCGCTTGACCTGAACAGGGTGCTGATAACCCTCAAGAACGCCACGGACAAGACCACTCTCGTCAAGGAGACAACCATCCTCAAGAAGAAGATACAGAGCAAATATGAGATAGTGGGCGAGTCACCTGCAATCAACCATATCAAGGAGGTTGTGGACAGGGTTGCGGCAACTGACGCCCGCGTCCTGATAATGGGCGGCAACGGTACCGGAAAGGAACTTGTGGCGCGCCGTCTCCACGACAAGAGCAACAGGGCCGCCGCTCCGTTTGTGGAAGTCAACTGCGCCGCCATCCCGGGCGAGCTGATCGAGAGCGAACTCTTCGGCCACGAGAAAGGTTCCTTCACTTCTGCCATCAAGCAGCACAAGGGCAAGTTCGAGCAGGCTGAGGGAGGCACCCTCTTCCTGGACGAGATAGGCGATATGAGCCTGGCCGCACAGGCGAAGGTGCTCCGCGTGCTCCAGGAGAACAAGCTCTCGAGAGTCGGCAGCGACAAGGACATTACGGTTGACGTGAGGGTTGTGGCTGCGACCAACAAGAATCTCACGGAGGAGATTGCCAAGGGCAATTTCCGCGAGGACCTCTACCACCGTCTCAGCGTCATCGTCATCCACGTGCCGAGCCTCAGCGAACGCAAGGAGGATATCCCTCTGCTGATGGACTATTTCATCGACTCTATCAGCCGCGAGAGCGGAATGGCGAAGAAAACGGTCACCCCCGAGGCTGTAGAAGCGCTCCAGGGCCTGCCTTGGACCGGCAATATCCGCGAGCTCAGGAATGTCGCCGAGCGCCTTATGATTCTCTGCGGCAAGGAGATAACAAAGGAGGACGTGATTGCATACGCCACCCCTTCAATTTAATTCAGACAGATTATGAACTTAGTAGCGATAGTAGGACGCCCGAATGTGGGCAAATCAACCCTTTTCAACCGTCTTGTAGGTGTACGGCAGGCTATTGTCGATGAGACAGCCGGCGTGACACGTGACCGCCATTATGGGAAGTGCGAGTGGTGCGGCAACGAATTCTCTGTCGTCGACACTGGCGGCTTCACCTCCAACAGCGACGATGTGTTCGAGAGCGAGATCCGCAAGCAGGTGCTCATTGCAATCGAGGAGTGCGACCTGGTGCTCTTCCTTGTGGAGGCTGCCACAGGCATAACTGATTTCGACTCAGAGATTGCCGACATCCTCCGCCGCAGCAAGAAGCCGGTACTTCTGGTGGTCAACAAAGTTGACACGGGCGACAAGATGTACGACAGCTGGCAGTTCTACGGCCTCGGCCTCGGCGACCCGATGTGCATTGCCGCTGCGACAGGCAGCGGAACCGGCGATATGCTGGACAAGGTGGTCGAGATGCTGCCGAAGGAGACGAAAGATGTCGCGGACCCTTATGAGGGGCTTCCGCACTTCACCATCGTGGGCAAGCCGAATGTCGGCAAGTCCTCCCTGACCAATGCACTGCTGGGCGAGGAGCGCAACATCGTCACTCCGGTTGCCGGCACTACCCGTGACGCAATCTCCTCCCACTACAACAAGTACGGCCGCGAGTTCATGATTGTCGACACGGCCGGCCTCCGCAAGAAGAACCGTGTCACCGAAGACCTTGAGTTCTACTCTGTCCTCCGCTCGATCCGGGCCATCGAGAACTCCGATGTGTGCATCCTGATGGTAGACGCCACAACGGGCATCGAGGCTCAGGATATGGCAATCTTCAACCTGATCATCCGCAACAGGAAAGGATGCGTCATAGTGGTGAACAAGTGGGACCTCGTCGAGGGCAAGACCGCCAACACGATGAAGGAGTACAGGGAATCGATAGCGGCCCGCCTCGCTCCGTTCAACGACATTCCGATTGTATTCACATCTGCAATCTCCAAGCAGAGGATTATGGATGTGCTCGAGGCTGCGGGGAATGTCTATGACAACTATTCCCGCAGGATCCCGACTTCACAGCTCAATGAGGCGATGCTCCCTGAGATCGAGAACTATCCTCCGCCTGCCTGGAAGGGCAAGTACATCAAGATCAAGTACATCACACAGCTGCCTACACGCTCGCCGTCGTTCGCCTTCTTCTGCAACCTGCCGCAGTATATCCGCGACCCGTACAAGCACTATCTGGAGAACAGGCTTCGCAGCCACTTTGACTTCAGCGGCTGTGCGATTCAGATTTTCCTGCGTCAGAAATAGTTAGATTCCGTCCGGATAGACGGTCCTCTCAGGGTGACGGCCCTGAGGGTTGAGATTCTTGTAGTATCTCTGGATTTCCCTGAGGTCCGCTTCGGCATCGTCAGTGGTCACGAAGCGCGGGCCGTAGGATATCTCTTTCTTCTCCCATTCGAAATGGCCGAGATACACGGGCACTCCGGCACTGTGAGCAATGGCGTGGAACCCTTTTTTCCAGCGCTTCACAGGTTTGCGTGTCCCTTCAGGCGCGAGGGCGAGATGGATGTGGTCCCTGCTGTTGAAGGCTTCGATGGTCTGCTTGAGGACCCCGGCTCCGCGGGCGCGGTCGACAGGGATGACTCTGCATTTCCTGAGTATGGGGCTGAGAGGCCATTTGAAAAACTCCTTCTTCATCATAACGCTCATCCTGTCGCCCATCGCACGGGTGTAGAGGAAGAAGATGAAGAAGTCGCCGATGCAGGTGTGGGGCACGCCCAGAATCACGGCCTTCGGCTCCGGAACAGGCTCCTCGATGAGCATCTTCCAGCCTAAGACTCTGGTCAGGATGAATTTGGAGAGGTTCATCGTCTACTGCTCTTCTTCAGTGTTGTCAATGTTGCTGCGGAGGTTGTTGCGGATGAACTTCTGGCGGACAGGGGTGTTGTTGCCCATATAGAACTCAATCAGGTCTGAGATCTTGTCCTCGCTGGTCAGGCGGACCATCTCGAGGCGGATATCGTCGCCGATGAAGCCCTTGAATTCGTCAGGCGAGATTTCGCCGAGGCCTTTGAACCTGGTGATTTCCGCACTCTTGCCGAGTTTCTTGACGGCGGCCTCTTTCTCTGCCGAACTGTAGCAGTAGAAGTTGCTCTTTTTGTCGCGTACACGGAACAAAGGGGTCTGCAGGATGTAGAGGTGCCCTGCGCGGACCACGTCCGGATAGAATTTCAGGAAGAATGTGAGCATCAGCAGGCGGATGTGCATTCCGTCCACATCGGCATCTGTCGCGATGACGATGTTGTTGTAGCGGAGCCCTTCGACACCGTCCTCGATGTTGAGTGCGGACTGAAGGAGGCAGAGTTCCACATTCTTGTCCACATAGAGGTCCTTCTTTGAGGCCTTTGCGCAGTTGAACGGCTTGCCCATAAGACTGAACACCGCCTGGACATTGGCGTCGCGGCTCTTGGTGATGCTTCCGGATGCCGAGTCGCCCTCAGTGATGAAGATGGTGGTCTTCTCTGCGAGCGGGTTCCTGTCGCCGTAGTGGACGCGGCAGTCGCGCAGCTTCTTGTTGTGGATGGATGCTTTCTTCAGGCGGGCCTTGGTCTTCTTGCTGATGCTGGAGATAGCGTTGCGTTCCTTTTCGGAATCCTGGATCTTCGCCAGGATGATGTCCGCCACGTCAAGGTGCTTGTGGAGGTAGTTGTCCAGTTCGGTGTACAGGAAGTCCGCCATCGTCTTGCTGATGGTAGGCCCGTGGGTGCCGTCCTGCTTGTTCTGCCACATATACTTGCTGCCCAGCTGGACTTTGGTCTGCCCTTCGAATTCCGGTTCCTGGATGCGCACGCTCACGGCGCCTATGATGGACTGGCGGATGTCCACGGGGTTGAAGTCTTTCTTGTAGAAATCCTTCAGCACTTTCGCGATGGCCTCCTTGAAGGCTGCGAGGTGAGTGCCGCCGAGGGTTGTGTTCTGGCCGTTGACGAATGAATAGATGTTCTCACCGTAGCCGCTGCCGTGGGTGAATGCCACCTCTATGTCCGAGGTCTTGAGGTGGATCGGCTCGTAGAGCGGCTCATCCTCGATGCTTTCGTTGAGGAGGTCGAGCAGACCGTTGTCGGACTTGTATTCCTGGCCGTTGAAGCTGAGTTTCAGACCGACGTTGAGATAGGAGTAGTTGCGGAGCATAGTCTCGATATACTCCATATTGTACTCGTACGGTTCAAAGAGGGTGTCGTCCGGGATGAAGCTGACGAAAGTTCCGTTCTTCTCTCTTGTCGGCTCAGTCCTGAGCTCTTCAGTGACGCGCTTTCCCTTGGCGTATTCGATGCGCATAGTCTCGCTGTCACGGAAAGACTGGATCACGAACCTTGATGAGAGCGCGTTGGCTGCCTTGAGACCCACGCCGTTCATACCGACTGACTTCTGGAAATTGCGGCTGTCGAACTTTCCGCCTGTATGGAGCATGCTGGCGGCCGAATCGAGGGTGTTGTTGCCGTCCTTGTCGAAGCCGAACGGGATGCCGCGTCCGAAGTCCCTGATCGAGATTGACTTGTCCTCGCCGATCTCGATGATGATCTGCTTGCCGAAACCCATCGAGAACTCGTCGATGGAGTTGTCGATGATTTCCTTCATCAGGACGTACATACCGTCGTTTGGCGCGGTGCCGTCACCGAGACGGCCGATGTACATACCCGGTCTCAGACGGATATGTTCAAGGTCTTCAAGGTGGACGATGCTTTCATCGCCATAGTCGTTCTGCGGGATATTCAGGCTTTCGTCGGAATCTTTCATTCTTTCAGGGTTTAGCGTACAAATATAGGAAGATTTTTCGTTAAATTTGTAGAATCATATTTCCCGAAGACCTATGAAGAAAGCATTGCTTGCCATACTGGCATTCGCTGCCTGCTGTTCAGGCAGCCTCGCGCAGAACCGTCATTCAGGTTACTACAAGGACATCTGTATGGACGGGGCAGTCAGGCTCACATCCAAGAAGGACCTTCCTGTGGCAAGGTATCTTGGACTGAGCATTGAGAAACTGCTGTCGGCCCCCACCAAGGAGCTGACAGACCTTGACACCCTCTATCAGAAACTTGCTTTTGTCGGCTCTCCTGAGGACGAGAACGGAATGCTTCTCTACCCTGACGGTGAGCCGCGTTTCAGGATGATCTATGTCAACGGAGGCCTGGCTACACAGCACGGCCGCTCGCTCGGAGAGGATGGCCGCCAGAGAATCCGTGACTTTGTCGCTGCCGGCGGCAGTTATCTCGGCTCCTGTGCGGGGGCCTTCCTTCCGGGCATCTACTGTGATGAAGTGGAGGAGAGTGTGAGGAAGGAGTATCTCGGCATCTGGCCGGGATTCGGCGTCACCACAGGAATGGTGGACACTTATACCGGGCTTTTCATCGAAGAGGATTCTCCGCTGCTTAAATACTATGATTTCGGCGGCGATATGTATGTCGACAGTGTCTATCACAACGGTGGCTGCTATGCCAGCCGTCAGGAAGGATACTTTCCGAAAGAGACTGAAGTGCTTGCAAGATATGATGCCGACACTATGAAACTGGACCCTCCTGCGCACAGGGAGATTGCAGCGTGGGCCTACAAGACAGATGAGAGGATGGGACGCGTGATTGCCATTGGCTCTCACCCCGAGAGCAAATGCACTGACGAGCGCCTCGACCTTATGGCGGCTATGGTGAAGTATGCCTTTGAAGGCAACGGTGTGGCTGAGGCCAAAGGGGAGCTGACGGCCGGAAAGGAGCGGAAGATGTACTGCTCCACAAGCGACTGCAATCCGGCCTTCACTAAGATCGGCGACCTCCAGTATCACCATTTCACCGTCGAGGTCCCTGAGGGTGCCGGCCTGATGACCGTATCCCTGGCGGTTCCGAAGGGGTGGGAGGGGATTGACCTCTACCTCTTCGCCAAGAGAGGGGATTTCGCTTATATGGAGGGCGCGGATGCGAGGAACATCTCACTCGGCCCGGACAAGGTGCTGAGGGTGGCCAACCCTCAGGCAGGCACCTGGTATCTCTCCGTCTACTGCGACACTACCGTCGGCACTGAGGAGACTTTCTACGGCACACGATACACCGGGCGCACCGATGTCCTCAACGGAGTGCCATATTCCATCACAGTAAATTTCCACGGCAATGAAAGCAAATAGAATAATACTCTCCACACTTCTGCTCGTAACCTGCCTCTGCGCAGGCGCGCAGAACCGTTATGACGGCTTCTACAAGGATATCTTCATGGATGGCGGCGTGATGCTCAACTCCTACCCGGACCTGCCTGCCGCAAAGTATATGAACCTTTCGCTCGAGCTCTTCAACTCTTCGGAGAATGAGGACCTCAACGCCCGCGACACTGCTGTCCAGACAGCACTCTTCTGCGGCAGTCCGCTCGACGAGAACGGAGTGCTCCTCTATCCTGACGGACAGCCGCGTTTCAGACTCATCTACACAAACGGCGGCAAGGCCACGGCCCACGGACGCTCGCTCACCGAGGCCGGCAGGAACAACGTGCGTCAGTTCGTGGCTGCTGGAGGCAGCTATCTCGGCACCTGTGCCGGAGCCTACATAGCCTCGAAGGGAGTGGTCCGCGACACTGGTTTCGTGGATATCCCGGAATACTATGGCATCTGGCCGGGCTATGTCAGAGGCACCGGGCTCGAGAAGTCTTTCACTTCACAGTTTGTGGAGAAGAAGTGCCCGCTGCTGAAGTATTATGATTTCGGCGGTATGGTGATCGACAGCGTTCGCCATAACGGAGGCTGCTACGCCTGGACTGAGGGCGGCTTCCCTGCCGGCACTGAGATTATGCTCCGCTATGACGGAGACACTCTGAACCTCGAGCGAAGCATCCATAAGAAAGTGAGCGGATGGGCCTACAAGGCTTCGGAACGCACAGGCCGCGTGGTGGTGATCGGCTCGCATCCCGAGAGGATGGTGTCGGGCCCGCGGCTTGAACTGATGTCTTCAATGATCCGCTATGCGATGGACGGCAACGGCACTCCTGTCCTCAAGGGCCGGCTCGCGGACGGTGAGCGCAGGGAGATGTTCTGCACTACCGCTGAAAACAATCCTGCCTTCACCCGCATCGGCGACCGCCAGTATCACCATTTCACTGTAGACGTGCCTAAGGGCGTGGACACTCTGGCTGTCACCCTTGAGTCGAAGACGGGATGGACGAGGTATGACCTGTTCCTCTTCGCTGCCAGGGAGGACTTTGCATTCAATGACACAGCCCGGTGGTACAATGTGGACAACGGCGTCGACAAGGTGCTCTACATCATCAGGCCGAAGGCCGGCAGATATTACATCTCCGTCTTCTGCGATACCACCGTCGAGACCGAAGAGACCCAGTACGGCACTCAGTACAAGGGCCGCACCGATGTCCTCAACGGTGTCCCGTATGCAATCACAGTGACCTACTGATAACGGCACAGGCTCCAGCTGGAGCATCAGTGGGAATAAAAAGGGCGGTCTGAAATGAGGCCGCCCTTTTTATGAAGTGTTTAGTCAGAGACTAGAGTGCGTGGTTGTAGTTCTTCTCCGGGAGAGGAATAACCCAGGTCTGGTTGTTCATATCCTCAGGTGCGATGGTCCTTGCAACGGAACCCCACCAGTTGTAACCCTCATCAGTGCTCTTGCGGACGATGGTGTCCTTCCAGCGCTTGATGTTGAACCAGTTGAAGCCTTCGCCCCAGAGTTCGATCTTGGTGTACAGCTTGATGTGGTCGAGGAGCTCAGTGTTGGCGATGTTGCTGTTGTCGTACTGAGGGTCGCGGCCTGAGCCCTTGGTGAGCTCTGTCATAAGGTTCTTCGCCTCGCTGTAGTTGTTGAGCATGCACGCTGCCTCAGCTGCGTTGAGGTACATCTCTGAGAGACGCATCAGAGGAACGTCGGTGATTGCTGTGCCGGCGACTGCTGCATCCTTCTCAAACTTGAACTGCATATAGGTATACGGAGTGAAGGTTGTGAGAGGGAAACCCTGATGGTTGTTCAGGATGTCGATGTCTCTTGCGAACTGATAAGCCAGGTCGACAGATGCTGTTGCGGAGATCTTGCCTGAAGACTTTGTGAAGGAGATCGTCTTAGCACCTGATTCAGGAGTTACATAGTAAGGGTTGTCAGGATCGAGGAACATCTTCTTTCTGAGGTCAGTGGTCGGAATCTGCTCGAAGATCTGCTTGCTGATGCTCTTAGGATATGTCCTGCACTGTGATGCCTGGACATTCCAGCCCATATATGCCTGGAATGAGTAGTAGTAGAGGTCTTCCTGCTCGTTTCCGACGAGGCCCCACATCCACTCGTTGTTCGCGTGGCAGAAGCCCTTCCTGTAGTCATCGTTGTTCATAAGGGAGTACTTCTTGCTGTTGATGGCCTTCATTGACATTTCGTATGCCTTCTGCCAGTCCTGCTTTGCAAGAGCGATACGTGAGTAGACACCGTATGCTACGTCGACGCCCATATCGTAGACTGAACCTCTGTCGTAGCCTGCTTGTCCGAAGAGCTTGATTGCTTCGTCGAGGTCAGCGTAGATCTGGTCGTAGCATTCTCCGACAGTAGCAAGTTCCTGGTCACCTGTTGATGTGTCGACGCGGAGGACAACACCCTTGTCGGTGCCGTTGTTGCTGTCAACCCATCTGTGGCAGTAGAGCTGGGTGAGGTAGTAGTAGCTGTATGCCCTGTATGTAAGAGCCTGAGCCTTGATGAACGCTTTGTCCTCAGGAGTGCCTTCAGCGTTCTCCAGGTTCTCGATGATGGAGTTGGCGTTGCCGATGATCATATAGAACTGGTGCCAAGGACGTATGCAGTAGGTGGAGTTGTCACTGTCGTGATAGAGACCTGTGCAGGTGTTGACCCAGCCGGTAAGATAGACTACGAGTTCATCGCCCGGATACTCGCCGTAGTACAGCATGATAGTGCCCTGTCCGTTCCAGCCCTGTGAGCTGAACCACTGTTTGCACATCAGCTTGTTAAGGCCGTTGATGGCCATCTTCATATTGTCTGTCGACTCGAAGATCGCCGAGCCGGAGATGCTGCTGGTCGGAGCTGTGTTCAGGTAATCCTTGTTGCAACCGGTCAGCAACAGAGCAAGAAGAGATATGAATAAAATGTATGACTTTTTCATAATGTTCTCTGTTATTTATGTTTCATTACAATGTTACGTTAATACCGAATGAGACGACTCTTGCGGTGTTGAAGCCGACGTCAATGGTACCGCCGAGGCTCTGCTGGGAGTTCATACCTTTCATTGCAGTGAAAGTGGCGAGGTTGTCTACAGAAGCGTTGACTGAGATCTTCTCGACGTCGATCCTGCTGGTCCATGCCTTAGGGAGTTTGTAGCTCAGGGCAACGTTCTTGATTACGAGAGCGTTACCGTTGAAGAGGAAGCGGGTTGAAGTTGCGTTGATATCGCTGCTGTATGTGTTGTCGATTCTCGGGAACTGGCTGAGAGAGATACGGTCTGAAGAAGTTTCAGTCACTCCTGCAGGCGGGTTCTTCCAGGACTTGAGGAGGTCGACGTGGTAAGCGTGAGGTGAACCTGAAGCTGTTACATAGGTCTGGTATGTGTAGTCCACGACCTTTGAACCGAGCTGGTAGGTTACGAGAGCGGAGAGAGTGAGATTCTTCCAGGTGATGCCGGTTGAGAAGCTGCCGAATACCTTAGGAAGCGCTGAACCGCTCCAGTCCTTCTTCGCATAGGTGGTCTTCATTACGTATGGTGTGCCGTTGATGTTGACTGCATATTCGGCAGGGACTTCCTCCTTGCCTTCAACTGCGTCGCCGATGTAGTAGTCCTCATCGTTGAAGAGATAGAGGCAGCGGCCGGTCAGCTGGTCAACACCTGCGTACTGGTACATCCAGTAGTCATAGATGCCGTGGCCCTCGAGATATCTCTTGGTGCCGTTGATGATACCGTCAGCCCTGTTCTGCTCAGGGAGTGTCCTGATGGTGTTCTTGATCAGGGTTGCGTTTGCACCGATGTTCCATCTGAAGTTCCTGGTCCTGACGGCGTCAACGTCGACGTTGAACTCCCATCCTGTGTTGGCCACTGAACCGAGGTTCATTGTCTGGGTTGATTCAGCTGAAGAAGTTGAAGTTCCACCTGCTGAAAGCGGCTGGTAGACGTCGAAGAGCAGGTCCTTTGTGGTCTTGTCGAAATATTCGACACTGGCGTTGAACCTGTCGAAGAAGCGGCCTTCGAGGGCGATGCTCAAAGAGTTCTCAGACTCCCACTTGATATCTGGTGCCTCGTTCTGTGACTTGTATGCTTCAGCCTGACCGTTGTAGGTGTCCTTTGAGTAAAGTGACATATATGCGTAGTAGCCTGCTGAGCCGTCGTTACCTACCTGACCGTAGGAAGCCCTGAGCTTGAGGTTGTCAATCCAGCTGACGTTCCTCATGAAGTCTTCCTTGCTGATGATCCAGGTTCCGCCGACTGACCAGAAGTTACCCCAGCGGTTGTCCGGATGGAATCTTGATGAACCGTCGCGTCTGAATGAGCCTTCGAGGAAGTACTTGCCGTTGTACTCATATTTCAGGCGGCTGAAGAAGCTCTCGAGCCTGTAGAAGTTCCTGTATCCGTCAGCGCCCTTTGCAACGTTGAAGTTGTCGAGCTCCGGCTTGGCGAAGAAGGTCTCCTCAGTCTTGTTCATATGCTCGTACTCATAGGTGTAGTCATAGTTCTCGTGTCCCAGGAGGATGTCGAGACCGTGCTTGCCCCAGTCGTGATTCCAGTTGAGCAACTGCTGGAAAGTATAGTTCTTGTAGTACTCGAGTTCGCGTGCTGCGCGGCCGTGGTCGCCGTGGCCGTCACCGATCTCGGAGTTGCCGTAAGAGCGGTAGTTGCTGCTTCTCAGGGAGATGTCACCCTTGAGGGAGAATGTCAGGTCTTTGTAGATCTTGATGTCGGTTGAGAGAGCTGCATTGGTGGTCCATCTCTGGGTGCGCTTCATATCGAGTTCGTTCTCCCAGATGGCGTGGCGGGCGTTGAGCTGGCCGCGGCCTTCACCCCTGTCGTAGATCTTGTCGCCGTTGCCGTCGAGGACGAAGTCACCTGTTGCAGGGTCGTGCTTGTAGATAGGGTAGATAGGGGAGATGATCTGTCCGAAGTACAGAGGGTTCACGATAGTTGAGGTACCTGTCGAGATGCCGTTCTTCTCCTGCATTGACCCGCCGAGAACGAGACCCATCTTGAGCCACTTCTTAGGGGTTACGTTGACGTTGGCCCTTGCGGTCCAGCGGTTGAAGTCGGAGTAGTCGATCTGGCCCTCCTCGTCGAGGTAACCTACTGAAATGTAGTAGTTGGCCTTGTCGGAAGCACCCTGCGCGCTGATGTTGTAGTCCTGGCGGAAACCCTTTCTCTCGATTGCGTCATACCATCCGAGGTCGGTGTACTTAGGGTTGATCTTCGCGCTGCTGTTGAAGACGCCGTTTGCGTCGAAGGCCAGGTCATTGCTGATGCTGAAGATGTTGTAGTTCTCACCGACATTGCTCCAGAAACCGTCACGGACCTGGGCGATAGCCTCTTCTCTGGTCTTGCCGTTCGACATTGCGCCGTACATCTGGCCGTCGAAGTGAACCTGCATCCAGTCGTATGCATCGACCTTGTCGTAGTCAGGGATACCTCTTGAGTAGATACCTTCGTTGATTGATGCGCTGATGGTGACTTTGTCGGTCTTGCCTCTCTTGGTGGTGATGATGATGACACCGTTGGATGCACGGTTACCGTAGAGCGCAGCTGATGTTGCGTCCTTCAGCACTGTGAGGGACTCGATGTCCTGAGGGTTGAGGTCGGAGACGTTGCCGCCGAAAGGCACACCGTCGATGATGTAGAGAGGTGAGTTGGATCCGTTGATGGAACCTACACCGCGGATGCGTACAGTAGCGTCGCTGCCCGGCTCACCGTAGGTGCTGTTGACAATCACACCGGAGACGGTTCCTTCGAGAGCGTTGGTCACGCTGGAGATAGGGCGGTGCTCGATTGCGTCAGCCTTGACGGTTGATACCGCGCCGGTCACGGACTCCTTCTTTGCTGTACCGTATGCGACGACTATGACATCGTCGAGTGATTCGGTATCCTCTGCGAGGATGATGTCAATAATTGAACGGCCCGCAATCTCTACTTCCTGGGAGATGAATCCGATGGAGCTGAAGATGAGGGTTCCGTTCGATGGGACGTTGATTGAATAGGCGCCGTTGACGTCGGATGCGACACCGGTCATAGTGCCCTTCAACTGGACAGATGCGAAAGGAACAGGCTCGCCTGTCGCCTTTTCAACAACCTTTCCCTTGACTGTGATGTTCTGCGCGAATGAAACGGAGCAGACCATTACTGCCAGAAGGCAGGTGAAGATGAGTTTCAGTTTCCTCATAAGATTATTGTTTTAGGTTAAAGAATGTTTCCAAATGAAATACATTTTGCCATATTAGATGCAAAAATAAGGAATTAGATGTAATAATCAAAGTGTTTTTTTCGATTCTCCCCCACTTTTTTCGCAGCCGGGCGGAAAAGAAAAATATGACGATTTAGATTTTTAATAATAAGGAAATTAGAGTAAATTTGCAGATTCGTTCAGAATGGACTGAAACGGCGGAAATACTAACAGAAACACTATAAATTAAAACCAATCACAAATGGCAAACAAACTTTTTACCGAATTCCCTCCGGTGTCAACCGAGCAGTGGGAAGAGGTGATCAACAAGGACCTCAAAGGCGCCGACTACGAGAAGAAACTCGTGTGGAGGACACAGGAAGGCTTCAACGTCCGTCCTTACTACCGCGCTGAGAACCTTGAAGAAATCAAGCACCTCGGCGCCCAGCCGGGTGAGTTCCCTTATGTAAGGGGCACAAAGAAAAACAATGAATGGTTCATCAACCAGTGGGTATGCTGCTGCAAGAGCCAGTATGCTGAGGCTAACGCCGAGGCAAGGGAGATCATCGCGAAAGGCGTGGAGTCAGTGACTTTCTACCTCGAGCCTGGCAAAGTCGTCACCAAGGCTGACTTCGCTCTCCTCCTCAAGGACATCGACCTTGCAAAGGTTCCTGTAAACTTCGGCGACTGCTGCATCACTGCTGCAGAGAGCGTGAAGAACTTCACCGCTTATGTCGATTCTCTCGGAATTGACAAGGACGCTGTCAAGGCTGCCTTCGATTTCGACCCGATCAAGATGCTCACCACAAAGGGCGGCTATTGCGAAGAGAAGGCTTACGCAGTCCTCGCAGACCTCGTGAAGGCTGTTGAAGGCTACAAGGGAATCCGCGTGATCGAAGTGAACGCCAATGTGTTCAACTGCGCAGGCGCTTCCACAGTCCAGGAGCTTGCTTTCGCGCTCAACATCGGAAGCGAGTACATCTCCCGTCTCACCGAGGCAGGTCTCTCAGCAGAAGAGGTCGCACGCAAGATGTTCTTCATCTTCGGCGTCGGCAGCACATACTTCATGGAGATCGCCAAGTTCCGCGCTGCACGTATGCTCTGGGCCAACATCGTCGAGGCATACGGTGTCAAGGAGGGATGCGCACGCAAGATGAACATCCGCGCCGTCACCAGCGAATGGAACCAGACAGTATATGACGCTTATGTAAATATGCTCCGCGGCACAACAGAGGCCATGAGCGCAGCGATCGCCGGTGTCGACTATCTCGAAGTCACTCCGTTCGACTATGCTTTCGAGGCTCCTACCGACTTCTCAAACCGTATCGCACGCAACGTGCAGAGCATCCTCAAGGAGGAATCACACTTCAACAAGGTCGTAGACCCTGCTGCAGGTTCATACTATATCGAAACCCTCACCGCTTCCATCGCAGAGTACGCCTGGAAACTCTTCAAGAGTGTTGAAGAGGCCGGCGGATTCGTGGCTCAGTTCAAGGCCGGCTTCGTACAGGCTCAGGTCAAGGCTGTCGCTGACAAGAAGGACGCTAACCTCGCTGCCCGCAAGATGACTCTCCTCGGCACCAACCAGTTCCCTAACTTCCTCGAGAAGGCAGGTGAGAAGATCACCAGGGAAATCGTCTCCCGCGACATCGAGACCGAAATGGGTTATGTCAAGGAGTCAAAGGTCTGCGGCGAACAGATGGCAGAACCTCTGAAACTCTACCGCGGCGCTGAAGAGTTCGAAGCTCTCCGCCTCGCAACTGACCGCAGCGGCAAGGAGCCGAAGGCATTCATGCTCACTTTCGGCAACCTCGCAATGTGCCGCGCACGCGCTCAGTTCTCATCCAACTTCTTCGCTGTTGCAGGCATCCGCAACATTGACAACAACCGCTTCGCTTCAATCGAAGAGGGTGTCAAGGCCGCTCTTGCCTCAAAGGCTGAGATTGTAGTCGCATGCTCATCCGACGAAGAGTATGCAGAAGCAGTTCCTCAGATCGCTGAGATGATCGGTGACAAGGCAATCGTCGTCGTCGCCGGCGATCCTGAATGCCGTCCGGCTCTCGAAGAGAAGGGCATCAAGAACTATGTCAATGTAAGATGCAATGTTCTGGAGACCCTCAAGGGCTATCAGAAGATGCTGGGTATTAAGGAACTTTAAAAACCGCTTGAGAAATGAGACCAAAATTTGAAGACATAAAGTTCGCAGGCGCAGCTGAAGGCTGCTGCAAGTGCGCTGACAACTCGACTCCTTGGGTCACCCCTGAAAAGGTCGAGGTCAAATCAATCTATACCGAGAAGGATCTCGAAGGTATGGAACACCTCAACTATGCTGCAGGTGTGGCTCCTTTCCTCCGCGGACCTTACTCAACAATGTACGTCCAGAAGCCTTGGACCATCCGTCAGTATGCAGGTTTCTCAACCGCTGAGGAGTCCAACGCATTCTACCGCCGCAACCTCGCTGCAGGCCAGAAGGGTCTTTCAGTGGCATTCGACCTTGCAACACACCGCGGATACGACGCAGACCACCCGCGCGTAGTCGGTGACGTAGGAAAGGCAGGCGTATCAATCTGCTCAGTCGAGGATATGAAGGTCCTCTTCGACCAGATTCCTCTCAACAAGATGTCAGTCTCTATGACAATGAACGGTGCAGTCCTTCCGATCATGGCGTTCTACATCGTGGCAGGCCTGGAGCAGGGCGCAAAGCTCGAGGAGATGGCAGGTACAATCCAGAACGACATCCTCAAGGAGTTTATGGTGCGCAACACCTATATTTATCCGCCTGAGTTCTCAATGCGCATCATCGGCGACATCTTCGCATACACTTCCAAGTATATGCCTAAGTTCAACTCCATCTCAATCTCCGGTTACCATATGCAGGAAGCAGGTGCAACCAACGACATCGAGATGGCATACACTCTTGCAGACGGTCTCGAGTACCTCCGCACAGGTGTAAAGGCCGGCATCAACGTCGACGCATTCGCACCTCGCCTCTCATTCTTCTGGGCAATCGGAATGAACCACTTCATGGAGATCGCAAAGATGAGGGCTGCACGTATGATCTGGGCCAAGCTCGTCAGCCAGTTCAACCCTCAGAACCCTAAGAGCCTCTCGCTCCGTACACACTGCCAGACTTCAGGCTGGTCACTTACTGAGCAGGATCCTTTCAACAACGTAGCACGTACCTGCGTCGAGGCTATGGGCGCAGCTCTCGGCCACACCCAGAGCCTTCACACCAACGCACTCGACGAGGCTATCGCTCTCCCTACCGACTTCTCTGCACGTATTGCCCGCAATACTCAGATCTACATCCAGGAAGAGACCAACGTCTGCCGTTCAATCGACCCTTGGGCAGGTTCATACTATGTTGAGAGCCTCACCAACGACCTCGCTCACCGCGCTTGGGAGCACATCGAGGAAGTCGAGAAGCTCGGCGGTATGGCAAAGGCAATCGAGACAGGTATTCCTAAGCTCCGCATCGAGGAGGCTGCTGCACGCAAGCAGGCACGCATCGACTCCGGTGCCGAGAAGATTATCGGTATCAACGAGTACCGTCTTGAGCACGAAGACCCTATCGAGATCCTCGCAGTCGACAACACCAAGGTTCGCGAGAGCCAGGTGGCACGTCTGAAAGCTCTCCGCGCAAACCGCGACGAGGCCAAGGTTCAGGCTTGCCTCAAGGCCATCACCGAGGCGGTCGAGACCAAGTCAGGCAACCTGCTCGAGCTCGCAGTCGAGGCTGCAAAGGCACGCGCATCCCTCGGCGAGATCTCAGACGCCTGCGAGAAAGTTGTTGGACGTTATAAAGCAGTTATCCGTATGAACACTGGTGTTTACTCTTCAGAAGTCAAGAACGACACTGATTTCGAAAAGGCAAAGCAGATGGTTGCCGACTTCGCAAAGAAGGAAGGCCGCCAGCCTCGTATCATGGTTGCAAAACTCGGTCAGGACGGTCACGACCGTGGCGCAAAGGTTGTCGCTACCGGTTACGCTGACTGCGGTTTCGACGTGGATATGGGTCCTCTCTTCCAGACTCCGGAAGAGGCTGCAAAGCAGGCTGTCGAGAACGACGTACACGTAGTCGGCGTCTCTTCACTCGCTGCAGGACACCTCACTCTCGTCCCTCAGATCATCGCTGAGCTCAAGAAGCTCGGCCGTGAGGACATCATCGTCATTGTCGGCGGCGTCATCCCTGCACAGGATTACGACGAGCTCTATCGTGACGGTGCAGCCGCAATCTTCGGTCCTGGCACCCCGATCGCTACCGCTGCAATCAAGATTATGGAACTCCTCCAGGACTAATCTCCTGAGACAAAATGAAGAGGCCGCCGGAATCATTTCTCCGGCGGCCTCTTCATTTTTTATATAAGAGGTGAAGACTATTCGTAAATCTTGGCCTCTTCCTTGCCTGTCATAACAGAGAATCCGTTCTTTGCGAGGGCGCCCATCTCATCCTCTCCCGGATAGAGTTTCACAGGAGCGATCCAGTCCACATAACTTGCGAGGTCTGCCATCATCCCCTTGCCGTAGGCTACGCCGCCGGTGATGAGGATTGCGTCAACCTTGCCCTTGAGGACGGCTGCCATAGCGCCGATCCACTTGGCTATGCTGTAGAGATATGCGTCAGCAATGAACTTGAACTTAGGCTCGTTCTCCATCCTGTGCTCGATCTCGAGGAAGTCGTTGGTGCCGAGGTGTGCCACGGTGCCGCCCTTGCCGTTGAGCATCTTCTTGACTTCGTCAGGGGTGTACTTGCCTGAGAAACAGATGTCAGCAAGCTGCTGTGCAGGCAGCGAACCGGAGCGCTCTGCGCTGAACGGACCGTCGCCGTTTAGTGCGTTGTTGACGTCGATGATCTTGCCCTTGCAGTGCGCGCCCACAGATGTTCCGCCGCCGAGGTGTGCCACGATGACGTTTATGGATTCGTAAGGGACTCCCTGCTCTGAAGCATAGAGTTTCGCGATAGCCTTCTGGTTGAGGGCGTGGAAGATTGACTTCCTCTCGAAGAGAGGGTGTCCTGCAACTCTTGCGAGGTCGCACATCTCATCCACGACAACCGGGTCTGTTATGAATGCGCGGCATCCCGGAATCTCCTTGGTCATTGCGTTCGCGATGAGTCCGCCCAGGTTGCTGGCGTGGTCGCCGTATTTCGAGGTGCTGAGGTCTGCAAGCATCGCTTCGTTCACCTCATATACGCCAGAAGGGATAGGGTGGAGGAGACCGCCGCGGCCTACTATTGCAGCGATTTCGCTGCTGTCGATGCTGTTCTCCTTGAGCGCATCGAAGATGATGTTCTTGCGGAACTCGAACTGGGAGGCTATGTTCTCATAGCCGCTCAGATCTTCGGCGCTGTGGCGGAGAGTCTTGGAGAAAACTTTCTCCCCGTCTTCATAGAGTGCTATCTTGGTGGATGTGGAGCCGGGGTTGATGGCCAGTATCTTCATATCCGGAACTATTTTGCTGTGAGGGCTGCGAGAGCTATTGAATTGAGTTTGGTGTCGATGCTGTCTGCGCGGCTTGAAAGGACGCACGGAGCCATTGCTCCGGCTACCATTGCGGCCTGGCGGACGCCCTTGCAGAGCATTGAGTTGACTTTGTAGAATACGTTCGCTGACTCGATGTTAGGGAAGAGGAGACAGTCTGCGTCGCCTGCGACTTCACTGTTGAGCTTCTTGATGGATGCTGCTTCCTTGTTGATTGCAACGTCGAGTGCGAGAGGACCGTCGATGTAGCAGTTGCCCATCTGTCCGCGTTCTCCCATCTTGGCGATCATCGCTGCTTCTACGCAGGCAGGCATTCCGTCGAGCATCTGCTCAGTCGCTGCGATGGCGGCAACCTTAGGCTTTGCGATGCCGAATGCTTTCGCTGTGTTGACGAGGTATTTGCAGATGGCCTGCTTCTGCTTGAAGTCAGGTGCAGGGATGACTGCCATATCGCCGAGAACGATGAGTTTGTGGTAGTTAGGGTTCTCGATGACTGCAACGTGGCTCAGGACAGCCTTCGGAGGGAGAAGACCGCGTTCCTTGTTGAGGATGCCGCGCATATACTTGTCTGTGCTGCAGAGACCTTTCATAAGGATGTCGCCTTCGCCGTCACGGATCATTCCGACTGCCTGCGCGATGCTCTTGAGCTCGTCCTTGTTGTCGATGATGGTGAATACTGAAGGGTCGATGCCCTCTTCCTTGCAGACTTCTGCAATCTTGTCGCTGTCGCCGACGAGAGTCACGTCAACGATGCCCTTTGCAATCGCCATTGAGGCGGCGGTGATAGTGTGGTTGTCTACAGCCCAGGCTGCAACCATTCTTTTCTTGCTCTTGGAACGGAGTTCCTCGAACACTTCGTCAAAATTCTTGATCATAACTATTTGTTGTTTACTATGTTCATTGTGTCTCTTGCAATAACGAGCTCCTCGTTGGTGGTGACGACCACAATCTTGACCTTGGATGTCGGCTTGGTGATGACTGTGTCGACTCCCTGAGCGGCCTCGTTGGCCTCGTCGTCGAATTCGATGCCGAGATATTCGAGCCCGGTGCAGATGCCCTTGCGTGTTCCGACCGCGTTCTCGCCGATGCCGCCTGTGAGGACAATCATATCGACGCCGTTGAGGGCTGCCGTGTAGGCTCCGATATACTTGCGGATGCCGTATGCGAGCATCTTCTTGGCGAGCATTGCGCGGCTGATGCCTTTCTTCGCGCCCGCTTCGATGTCGCGGTTGTCAGGGGAGATGCCTGAGATGCCGAGAAGTCCGCTGTGCTTGTTGAGGATGGCGTTGATGGCCTTGTAGTCGAGGTTCTCCTTCTCCTGGAGGAAGGTGATGGCGCCTGCGTCGATGTTGCCGCAGCGGGTGCCCATAGTGAGACCCTCTATCGGAGTGAAGCCCATCGAGGTGTCGATGCTCCTGCCGTTGAGTATCGCGGTGATGGAGCTGCCGTTGCCGAGGTGGCAGGTGATTATCTTGGAGTTGTTGATGTCCATCCCGACGAACTTGCAGGCCTTTTCTGCCACATATTTGTGGCTTGTGCCGTGGAAACCGTAGCGGCGTACGCGGTACTGCTCGTAGTATTTGTATGGAATGGAGTACATATATGCGTAGTCCGGCATCGTCTGGTGGAATGATGTGTCGAACACTGCAACCTGTGGGGTTCCCGGCATAAGCTTGTCCATTGCGCGGATGCCGAGGAGGTTCGCGGGGTTGTGGAGCGGCGCAAGGTCGCAGCATTTCTCGATGTCCTTCTCCACTTCAGGGGTGACAAGGATGCTTCCGTTGAAGAACTCTCCTCCGTGTGCCACGCGGTGGCCGACGGCCTCGATCTCTGAAAGGGATTCCAGGCAGCCGAGCTCCTTGCTGACGAGCAGGTCGAGGACCTCTTTGATGCCGGCGGCGTGGTCAGGGATAGGCTTTTCGACGACATATTTGTCAAGACCGGTCACGCGGTGGGTGATTGAAGCCTCTTTCTCGCCGATTCTCTCGACAAGACCTTTCGCCATAAGTGTGAAATCGTTGTCACTCTTCATATCAAGCACTTGATACTTGAGAGAAGAACTTCCGCAGTTGAGTACGAGAACTTTCATATCGTGTGTTGTTTATTGTCCGTTGCGAATCTACAAAGTTAACAAATTTATCAGTAACTTGCCGAAAATATGGATTGGATGTGGCAAGGTAGGTATATTGTTTTCTGTGCGCTGGCGTTTCTTGCCGGCAACTTTCTCGGTGACATCATTTCGTTTCCTCCCGCAGTCTGGCTTCTGATTGCGGCCATATCTGCGGTTCTGTGCCTCCGCCACCCTTCCGGGGTCGCTTTTGTCCTGGCTTTTGCGGCTCTCGGCGCGGCGGGCGTCCAGATCGGCAGGATGCCTCCGGCAGCGGAGACTTCTGACCTCCGCCTCCGGGCGGCCGTCCTGAAGGAGCGTTTCTCTGATTACCTCGCGACCCTGCTGCCAGCCGGCGACGAACTGTCGATACTGAGGGCACTGGCGATAGGGGACAAGTCAGGCATCGGCCGCAGCCTGAAGGCCGGTTACCGCGACAGCGGTGCGATGCACCTTCTCGCCCTCAGCGGCCTGCACGTCGGCATTATCTACGGTATCACGGCCCTGGTACTCCGGCCGCTCGGCGGGAGCCGTCCGGCGCGCGGCCTGCGCAGCGCTGTCACTCTGGCCTTCCTCTGGCTCTTCGCGCTGGTGTCGGGCCTCAGTCCGTCAATCTTCAGGGCAGTGATGATGATCACGCTTTATGAACTGTCTGACCGCTTCTCCGGCGAGCGAGACGGCCTTGCGGCCCTTGCCGCCAGCGCCCTGATCGCAACGCTCCTTGACCCGGAGTCACCGCGTGACGTCGGTTTCCAGCTCTCGTATGCTGCAATGGTTTCGATATTTGTGATTTTCCCGAGGCTGAAAGGGCTGCTCAGCACCCGCTCGAGGCTTCTGAAGCGGGTCTGGGAGATGCTCGCAGTCAGCATCTCCTGTCAGGCGACCTGCGGTCTCCTCGCCTGGATCTATTTCGGTACCTTCCCGCGCTACTTCCTGCTGACTGCGATACTTGCGGTTCCTGTCGCCACGGCGGTGATGTATGCCGCCGCCGCTGCTCTGGCAACCGCGTGGCTTCCGGCTTCCGGCATTGCCGGCGCCGTCGCCTCCTTTGCCGTCTCCGCCCTCCGGGGCCTCCTTCACGCTCTCAACTGGGTCATCGCCACAATCGCCTCGCTGTCTTAATCCTCAGCGTTGAGGCGGGTGGCGATGATGCGGGCGGCGGAAGCGACGCGATCCTCGCAGGTGCGGGTGGCATAGTACCTGGCGTCGCGCGGGGCCGGGGTCGGGGAGTCGGTCTGACCGGCCTTCAGGCCCAGCAGCTCGCGGCATATGATGCTGCCGTTCACCTCCTTGAATAGGCCTGCAAGTTCCTGAACCAGCGCGTAGTTGGCACGTCGGCCCGCCTGGTCGGAAGGGTCGGTCGACGGTGTGATCACGCCTGCCATGAATGTCATTGCGGAGACTGCGCCGCACACCTCGCGCATACGCCCCATACCTCCGCCGAAGCCGGAGCCAAGAGCGGCGATCCGCTCCTCGGGCAGACCGATTATATCCTTGAATGCCAGCATTACAGCCTGGCAGCAGTTCCATCCGGCGTGGAAGTTGGCCCTCGCCATCCTTTCGCGCTCCTCAATGTCGATTTTTCCCATACCGCAAAGATAACAAAGAATGTGTATCTTTGCAGTCGGAGATAGAAAAATACAAAAACATTGAATTACGGCCTTCTAAGGCCGTTTTTCATTTTTGGTCGCTTATGCTTGCCTATGCTTGAATCTCGTTTTCAACTACACTTTTGTTACTATTTTGTTACTCCAAAATGGCCTAAAATAGCAACTTTATGCGCTTATAATGCCGAAAATTTAGGCCAGCCAACATTTTGGGGTCAGCCCAGATTTGACCATATTAAATTTTGGGGATAGACGGGTATTTCTTATAAATAAATTTGCGGGATAGCATAAATATCCATAACTTAGCATCAGAAAACCAATAGTTTATGGCTAAAAGAATTTTCAAACGAAAGATTTACAGTCAGATACTGCAATGGAAAGAAGAAAATGACGGTTCATCGGCTCTCTTGGTCGAAGGTGCACGTCGTGTTGGAAAGTCTACCATCGTTGAGGAATTCGCCCGCCAGGAATATGAATCCTACATCCTCATTGATTTCAACAAAGCCTCCAAAGCAATCAAATCGCTTTTCGATGACCTAATGGACTTGGATTACATATTCATGGTATTGCAGCAGACCTACAAGAAGACTCTTGTTCCGCGCAAATCCGTCATCATCTTTGATGAAGTCCAGAAATGCCCTACGGCACGACAGGCTATCAAATATCTTGTCCAGGATGGTCGCTATGACTACATCGAGACCGGCTCTCTCATCAGTATTAAGAAGAACACAGAAGGAATTACCATCCCGAGCGAGGAAGATAGCATCCAGATGTGCCCGATGGATTATGAGGAATTCCGTTGGGCACTCTCGGATGAAACCACGGTGCCTATGCTCCGCAAGTTCTGGGAACTGAAGAAACCTCTTGGGCCTGCACACAGAAACACTCAGCGAGATTTGAGAATCTATATGCTTGTCGGTGGAATGCCTCAGGCAGTGAACACATATCTTGACACCAACAATCTCAAAAAGGTGGATGCCGCCAAGCGTAAAATCATCAAGCTATACGCCGATGATTTCCGCAAAATAGATCCAGCAGGAAGAATAACCAGACTGTTCCTTTCCATACCAGCCCAGCTCAGCAACAACGAATCTCGCTACCAGCCTACCACGGTTCTCGGCAATGTGGACAGCGAGAAGATGACCGAGCTCCTTTCCAATCTTGAAGACAGCAAGACAGTTAGTTTTGCCTATCATTCAAATGACCCCAATGTCGGAATGGAGCTCACAAAAGATGACACACGATTCAAACTGTTTGTGGCGGATACAGGACTTTTCGTCACTATGGCATTCTGGGACAAAAACTACACCGAGAACGTAATATACGAGAAACTCCTCAGCGACAAACTCTCGGCCAATCTCGGTTACGTCTATGAAAACCTCATAGCGCAGATGCTCACCGCCACAGGGAATAAGCTGTTCTACTACACCTGGCCTAAAGACGAGAAACACAACTACGAAATAGACTTCCTTCTTTCAAGAGGCGCAAAGATAGACCCAATTGAGGTGAAGTCATCGGGCTACAAGACCCATGCTTCGCTTGATGACTTCTGCTCAAAGTTCTCATCACGAATTGGAAATCGCTATCTCGTTTATACTAAGGACCTGAACAAAGACGGACAGACAGTATTGGTTCCTGTATATATGACGCCTTTCCTGTAAGCATACAGCATAACCTTTTCGCAAAAACAATAGAAAAATCATCATGGACTCCAACTGGAGTCCAAGAATAACCCCGAAAAATACATAGATATTCGCACCGTGATTACACAACGTAGTCACGGTTTCTTTTTCTGTGGCCACAAATAAAGAGACCATTGTTCAACCCTCAAAAAGCAAGACAATGGATCTTACAGAAGAGAAAGTCAGCTTCGACCAGATGCCCACAGTGGTATCAGAGCTAAAACAAGAAATCAGCGGCCTCAAGACCCTGGTCCGCACACTCATTGACGCAGCAGGCGCAGCGCCCAAAGATGCGAGGATGAACATTGACGAGCTCCGAGCCTACCACCCGGACCACCCCGCACGCCCGACCATCTATGAATGGGTAGGCAAGAAAGCTATCCCCGTCCACAAAGACGGCAAGAAACTCCGTTTCCTCCGTTCCGAAATAGACGAATGGCTCAACGGCGGCCGT
>JAZRVT010000004.1:0-20592 GCA_045599325.1 Bacteroidales bacterium
TTACGGACACTTTACCGGGGATTCGGCCCGGCCCGCTCCACCAGGAGTATTATAGATAGTCGTCGAAATAGGCGGTCACCTTGTCCATAAGGTGAACCCTGTCTCTGCCCCGCACATTGTGCGGATGAGTCGGATACGGGAAGTAGTCAACCTGGACATTGCTCTTGATGCAGGCCTCCACGAAGCTGAGACTGTGCTGCCAGACCACAGTGTCATCAATGACCCCCTGGCAGATGAGAAGCTTCGCCTTCAGGTCCTTCGCACGCGGAATCAGGCTAGTGGCAGCAAACCCGTCAGGATTCGTCGCCTCAGTCTCCATATACCGCTCCCCGTACATTATCTCATACCACTTCCAGTCAATCACAGGTCCTCCGGCGACAGCCACCTTGAACACTTCAGGATAGTTGACAGCAAGAGATATTGTCATAAAGCCGCCGTAGCTCCAGCCGTGGACGCCGATGCGTTCGCAGTCAACCCAAGGATGCGACATCAGCCATTTCATCCCCTCCATCTGGTCCTCCATCTCAACCCTGCCGCAATACTTATGGATAGCCTTCTCATACTCCGCCCCGTGATTAGGAGTGCCCCGGTTGTCCATAGTGAATACAACGTAGCCCTTCTGCGCCATCAGAATGTCCCAGCGCGACATACCTCCGCAGTAACGGTCAGTTATCAGCTGGTTGTGAGGGCCGCCGTAAACATAAAGAATGACAGGATACTTCTTCGACGGGTCGAAGTCCAGCGGGTAGACGATGCTGTAGTGGTTGTCAAAGCGGCCGTCAGCGCTCTTGACCGTGCCTGTCCCGATGCGGCAGTTAGTCAGCAGCGGGCTCGGGTCAGCAGCACGGCTCACCTCCTCAGCCTTCTTTCCGTCCGTAGAGCAGTATTTCACAACCTGCGGTTCGTGCAGAGAGGAATAGACATCCACGAAATGCTTCCCGTCAGGGCTGATGGAGCAGCTGTGCCAGCCGGCATCCTGCGTCAGGCGAAGCTTCTTTCCGTTCTTCATATCGACCCTGAAGAGATGGCGGTCGACGGGCGACACCTCAGCGGAATAATAATAGATATAGCGGCCCCTCTGCGCCACGAACTCCACATCCGCATCCACATCAGTCAGGCGTTGCGGCAGGAACTTGCCGGAGGCGGAACAGAGATAAAGATTGAAATATCCGTCGCGGTTGTCCGTACGGTAGAGGAACTTGTCGGGGTCATCATCCAGAAAGATGAGAGGGTCCTGCGGTTCGACGAAGCGGTCGTTCTCCTCAGTGAGCAGAGTGCCGAAGCAGTCACCGGTGGCCGGGTCGTAGCTGTTGAGGTGCACGTGCTTCTGAGCGCGGTCCAGCACCTGGATCCAGATCCTGTCGCCGGCAGGGCTCCAGGTGATATTGGTCAGATAGCGGTCGGCATCGAAATCCGTGACCTTCATCCAGACAGTCTCCCCGCTTGCAATGTCATATACCCCGAGAGAGACAACCTCCGACGCCATTCCGTTCATAGGGTAGCGGATATAGCGCGCCCCTCCGGTGCGGGAGCCGATGTCGACCAGAGGATACTGTGAGACCCTGCTCTCGTCCTTGCGGTAGAAGGCAATCCTGCTGCTGTCAGGCGAAACGAAGATTCCACCGTTTATGCCGAACTCATTGCGGCTTACGCTGGAACCGCAGACAATGGCCGGGTCATCATATGATGTGATGGCGTGCTCCACACCGTCCTTATCCCTGAAATACAGATTATTGCCCTTTGTATAAGCGAACGGCGCGGGCTTTTGCGGAGCGCCGGCGCCAAGAACCATCTGCTTTCCGTCGTCAGACCAGTGCCACAGGAACTTCGGCACCGTCATCCCCTGTCCGAGGACAGCCTCCTCCATTGTCATCACTCTCCTCTCCTGCGCTGAAGCAGGCACCGTTGTCTGAAATGCGGCCGCGATGAGAATCAGACAGGCGGCTCTTATAAGTCCTATTTTTGTCATAACGCCTATGATAGATTTGTTGCAGACGACTAAGTTACGCTATTTTTCCCTAACTTCGTGGTGTTATGGAACAATTGCTCGAATTTCTGCTCAATCTCCACGCGAACAACAACAAGGCGTGGTTCGACGCCCACAGGGCCGGCTACACACAGGCAAAGAACACCTTCAGCACACTGGCGATGCAGCTGGTGGACGGTGTGCGCACCTTCGACAGCACCATCGGGCCGCTGACGCTGCCGGAATGCACCTACCGCATCAACCGTGACATCCGCTTCTCGCCTGACAAGCGCCCGTACAAGACCCATTTCGGCACCTTCATCTGCCGCGGCGGCAGGAAATCGGGCTACAGCGGCTACTACTTCCATATCGGCATAGCAGACGGCGACGCCTACCCTGACGGCCACATCGTGGCTATCGGGAACTATTTCACAGAGCCCAAGGTGCTGAAGGTCCTCCGCGAGGACATCGATATGGGCGGCGGCGATTTCGACAGAATCATAAAGTCAGCTGACCCCAGGCTCTATCTAGACCAGGACCAGAAACTGAAGAATGTCCCGCGGGGTTTCGAGCCGGGCACCCTCAACGACGAGTATCTGAAACTGAAGAACTACTGTCTCTGCTTCAATCCGGACAGGGATTTCATCCTCGACAGGAATCTTGTCGGGAACCTGCTCGAGATATTCCGCACAGCCACCCCTCTGCTGGACTTCGTCAACCGGGCGATAGACTGGTGCAGGGAGCAGCAGCCCTAATCCTTCCTGATCGAATACCTTGCCTCAAGGATCCGCACCATCTCCCTCTTGCGGGAGACCAGATATTCATCAATCCACTGCGGGTCCAGTCCGGCGACATTCTCGAGAATCGGAATTGTGAGGAAAGGTGTGGTGGCAAGCGTGAGGACTGTATTGTAGATGTCAGTCATCGTGCACTCAGCCACCGTGCCTTCTGCGATATACTTTTCAAGGCGCTTCGAATGCATTCCGATGCTGTCACGGCAGACGGTCTCGAACGCCTCCCTGTAGCGCAGCAGGAAGTCGGGGTGAGTCCTCGAGATATCGCTCAGCAGATACGGGAACCTGCGGTCTTCGTTCATCTTGTCGAAAATCACCTCCGCGGCAGCGATCGAGACACTGACGACATCGCCGTCCGCGCGCATCAGCGGCTTCAGACTGCGGAGCAGCTCATAGACGTGGTTGTCCAGAATCTGTATGAAGAGCCGCTCCTTGGTCCTGAAGTAATAGTTGACCATCGCGTGGGTGACATCAGCCCTCTTGGCAATCACCGCTGTCGATGTTGCGTCATAGCCGTTCCTGAAGAATTCCTCCTCAGCAGCCTTGAGTATTTCCTCCTCCTTTGTCATAAGGACAAAGTTAGCATTTTTCCGCTGACTTCCTGTGGAATATCTTGTAAACGACAGGAACCACCACGAGAGTCAGCAGTGTGGAGAGCGTCATACCGCCGATGATGACCCAGCCGATTCCGTTCCTCAGCTCAGCGCTGGATCCGGATGCCACGGCAACAGGTATCATACCGATGACGGTCGAGAGAGCAGTCATCAGAATCGGCCTGGTGCGGAGCCTCACCGCCTCGATCAGGGCAGCGTTGATCTCCATACCTTCACGCAGCCGCTCGTTCGCGAAGTCCACCAGCAGAATCGCATTCTTTGCCACAAGGCCCACCAGCATCACGAGGCCAAGCATCGCATAGATGTTGAGAGAGGTTGCCGAGAGCGCAAGGGCCAGAACCGCTCCGAGGATGGAGAACGGGATTGAGAACATCACCACGAGAGGGTCCACCCAGTTGTTGTAGAGGAGCACCATCGCGAGATACATCAGTATTATGGAGAGGAGCAGCGCCACGGCGAAGACTCCCATCGAATCCATCATCGACTTCATATCGCCCACTGTTTCGAGCGTGACACCCATCTGCTCGGCCTTAGGGGTGACCTTAGCGAGGAACTCCCTGGAAGCCTCACCTGCCGAGACGCCCACCACGTTCGCCCCGATTGTGACGCAAGGGTTGCGGTTGTATCGCTCGAGCCTGTTCGGTCCGGTGCCGATACGGACGTCCGCAAACTGGCCCAGGGTGACGCGGCTTCCCTGCTGGTTGATGAAGCAGAGTCCGGAGACGTCGTCGATGTTGCTGCGGTAGAACTTGTCCGCACGGATATTGATGTTGTACTCATAATCGTCGCGGACGAATTTCATAGAGGTGTTGCCCTGGAAAGCCATCTGCAGAGTCAGTCCCACATTGTCAAGGGAGAGCCCGAGAGCGGACATCTTGTCCCTGTCGACCACGACGTCGACCTCAGGCCTGCCGCTGCCGGTGGAGAGGTGCTGCTGCAGTGTGCCCGGAATATTCTTCATCTCGAGCAGGGCATACTCTCCGAAGAGAGCGACAGAGTCGGCCTTGGCGCCTGAGATGACATACTCGATATCCGCGCTGTTGCCGGACCCGTGGAGAGATGCCGCATAGACATCCACTTTTGCGTCCACAAGATAGTCCGTGAGCTCGCGTCTCATCCCTGAGATGTACAGGTGGACCGACTTGCTTCTTTCGGACGGCGGCACCATCTTCACCTTGAGTTCGGCGAGGTATGGTGTTCCCTGATTGCTTTCATTGTTGCTGCTGGTGAGGCCGGCCATCGAGACCACCTCTGTGATCTCTTTCTGGTCAAGCAGCCAGGCTTCGGCGCGCGCCACCTGCAGGGCTGATTCCTCTATGGATATGTCCTTAGGCATTTCCAGAAGGACCGTGAATTCGCTCTGGTCGACCTTAGGCATGAACTCGAAACCCACGAAACCCATCGGGAAGAGGGCGCACACGAGCACTGTGAGAGCTATGACTGCGATGCCCACCCATCTCTTACGGTTGAGGGCCTTGCCGAGAAGGGCTGCCACCCAGTCGCCGAAGCGCTGGACAATCTTTTCAAACCAGATGAGCACCCTGCCCCATACAGTGCTGCCGTCAAGGGTGTCAACTTTGCCGAAACGTGATGTGAGCAGCGGAACCAGGGTAAGTGCCGAAAGCAGGCTGAAGAGGATCGCGAAGATGATGACACCGCAGAACTGCCTCAGGATGTCGGACACGAGGCTGTTTGTGAGGGCGATCGGGAGGAACACGATGACCAGCACGATGGTGACTGTGACTACCGTCACGCCGATCTCACGCATCGCGTCCTCTGTCGCCTTGAGCGCGCTCTTGCCCATCTCCATATGGCGGCATACATTCTCGATGACGACGATAGCGTCATCCACCAGCACACCTATCACGACGGAGAGGCCGAGGAGCGACATTATGTTGAGGGTGAAGTTGAAGAGCTTCATCCCGATGAACGCGCCTATGAGGGATAGCGGCACGACCAGCATCACTATCAGAGCGTTTCTCCAGTTGTGGAGGAAGATGAGGATGACGAATGTCACGAGCAGGATTGCGAGGATGAGGTCCTCGATGACCGAGCGGATGGATTCGCGGGTGAAGTCCGAGGAATCTGAGACTTTCCTGATTGACAGTTCCGCTCCGCTGTAGCGGGCCTCGAGCTCTGAGATGGCCTCTGTGACCTTGTCGCTGAGCTCGATGGCGTTCGCATCCTCCTGCTTGAAGATGTTGACCAGCACAGCATCCTCGCCGTTGACGCGCGCAAGCGCGTTGACGTCGGCGGCCGCCTCAACCACATCTGCGATGTCGCAGAGACGGATCTGTGTGCCGTTCGGCATCGTCATAAGCACCAGGTTGCGGATCTCCTCAACACTCTGCAGCTTGCCGGAAAGGCGCACGGCGGTGTTGGTCTTGCCATCCCTCAGGCTTCCTGTAGGGAAATCGAGGTTGGCGCTCCTCAGGACGCCCAGGACCTGGACCGGAGTGATTCCGATCTCACGCATCACGCCCATATCCATATTTACCTGAATCTCGCGCGGATGCTCGCCCACGGTCTCGACTTTCGCCATTCCCGGGATACGCTGGAGCTCCGGAATCAGGCTGTGCTCCACCAGGTCGCTGAAGTCGGTGGCCTCAAGATTCGAGCTGACGGCGAGAGTGATGACCGACCTTGCATCCACGCTGATCTCATTGATGATCGGGGAAAGGATGGCTGAAGGAAGCTGCGCCTTCTTCGCGTCAATCTTGTTCTGCGCATCCTTGATCGCCTTCTCGATGTCTGTCCCGTAGGTGAAGGAGACGAAGACCATTGACATTCCCTCGAACGAGTATGACCTCATCGACTCCACTCCGGACATACTTGACAGCACATCCTCGAGTTTCACGGTAAGTGAGCTCTCGACCTCTGTCGGTGAAGCGCCCGGATATATGACCTGCACGTTCAGGGACGGAGGTGTGAATTTCGGCATCAGCTCGGCCTTCATTGAGGAATAGCCGAGGAAGCCCAGTATGCCGATCACCAGGAAGAGGACGATGACATAGACAGGGCGCTTGATTGAAAGATCTGAAATCTTCATTCTTCCTCCTTTTTACTGTTCATCCACAACTCTGACCGCGGTGCCGTCTGAAATGTTCATCAGTCCCGCCATCACGATCTTTTCGCCTTCGCTGAGGCCTTCCTGTATCTCGATCCTGTCACCGTACATATCGCCGAGGGTGACAGCGCGGCCGACAGCCCTGCCGTCCTCCACGACATAGACCTTCGCGGAGAGCACGCTGCCCACCACAGCCTTTCTCGGGATGAGTATGCAGGAGCGGCTTTCAGGCGACTCGAAGCTGACCTTGAGATACATTCCGACGTGAAGCTCCGGATCCTTGTCCATCAGCACCTCGACAGGGTAGTTCAGGCCCCTGTCGGTCTTGATGCCCACATTCCTGACCGTTCCGCTGAAGACCTTGCCGGACGCCTCCCCTTCTGCAGCGGTGACTTTCTGGCCTTTTGTGACAAGACGGGCCTTCGATTCGGAGAGGTTGCATATCACTTTGACCTTGCTGTCATCCACAATCTCGAAAAGCGGCACGCTTGGAGCGATCAGGGCCCCGAGCTCCACGAAACGGTTGTTTATGGTGCCGCTGATCGGAGCCTTGACGACAGCGTTGTCGTATTTCCACTTGCTCATGACATAGCGGCTCTCGGCTGCGACAAGCTGTGTCCTGATGTTGTCGAGCTGCTGGCTTGTGATGCCGCCTGCCTCAAAGGATTTTGAGAAGCGCTCCTCATCCTTCCTGAGGGCGTCGTACGCAGCCTTCGCGGCCTTGTAGTCCGCTTCCAGCAGTTCCGTGTCAATCTTGAGAAGCGGAGTGCCCTTGCTGACGCGGCTGCCCTTGTCCACGTAGATGGCGACAACGCGGCCGCTTATCTCAGAGACGAAGTTGAGCTCCCTGTCCGCCTGGGCGAGACCGTTTGAGGTGAAGGTGCGGCTGTTGTCCTCCGCTGTGACTGTATATGTGGTGACGACCTCTTCACTGCCAGCCCTGGCGGCCGATTCGGTCTGCTCTTTCATTTTCTTCTTGTTGCCGGCAAGTATGAGAACGACTGCCGCGACGGCGAGAATGCCGATTACGATTCCTGTTATCTTTTTCATAGCTTCTGTTATTTCATTATTTCACTGATTGTACCCTCAGCCTTCTTGAGGTCGAGATATGCCTTGATGCAGTTGTTCACTGCATTGACGTAGTTAACCTGGGCCTGGATTTCCGACGATGAAGCATTCAGAAGGTCCGACAGGTTCGCTATGCCTTCGTTGTAGTTGCTTTCGGTCACGCGGAGCACATCGAGAGCCAGCTCCTTGTTGCGCTTCTGAGACTCAAGGGAATTACGGTTCTGGTCCATCTGCATCCTGGCGTTGGAATAGCCCATCGTCAGGGTCTGCCTCAGCATCTGCTCGTCACGGAGCGACTTCTCGATCTCGATGTTGGCTTTCTTTACTTTGGCAGCCTTGGACATACCAGTGAAGAGCGGCATCCTCATATTGACGGAGACCATCGAAACCGGGAAGTGGTGGTAAGTCTCGCCGTAGAAATGGTCACCCATATAGTTCTGGGAATAGGTGCCGGTGAGAGTGAATGCAGGGAGCGCTTCGGCCACCGCAGACTTGCGCTGCAGCCTCAGCATATTCTGCTGCTGCCTGAGCATCCGCATCGGCAGTTGCCTGTCAACCTCGAAGAAGCGTGCAGACTCACGGCTGACGATCTCCTCAACAGCATCCATATCAACAGGCTCCAGCACTATCTCGTCAGTCATAGGGAAACCCATCTCAAGCTTGAGCAGGTTCTTCTGGACTTCCAGGGCCTGGGCAAGGGCCGTCTTTTCAGTTTCCATATTGACTCTGGCCACAGAGAGGCGGTCCGCATCGACCTTCCTGACGATACCCAGCTCGCGGTTGGCCTCCATTATGCCCTCCATACGCTTCATCACTTCCAGACTTTCATCAAAAAGTCCCATCGAGTACTCAAGCACCTGTGCATTATAGAAGAGGGAGGCTGTTCTGGCAATCACATCCTGAGTGTCAGCCTCGATGCCCGAGCGTGCCATCTCCTCAGCCCCCTTTGCTATCTCCAGCGCGCTGAAGAGAGAGAAGTTCAGCAGCTGCTGGGTGAGCGAGACTCCCCAGTTCGCACTGAGGTCCATACCCATCGTGACAGTCATATACTTCCGTGCGTCCGGGTCCCGCATAGGCTCCGGCATCATCGAGTTGACAAAGTTAGGCATCGCGATGGTTGTCTTCTGGATGTTGTAAGTAAAGCTTCCCGAGCCGTTGAGCTGCGGCAGCAGCGCGCCTGTGATCTCCCGTCTGGACTGTGCCGCCGACTCCATCCCCAGCCTGTCTTTCTGCAGGGAGGTGTTGTTCTCGACTGCATATTGCAGGCACTGTTTGAGGGAGAGAGGGCCTCCGAAGTCCTGGGCCGAGACGCCCAAAGGAAGCATCAAAAGAAGGAACAAAGATATTATTCTCCTCATAATCAATAATTTATTTGAATATTAACATATCTGTCTAACGACATCGTTAATGCAAAGGTACAAATAAATCCGTTCCTGCTGCAACCTTTCACGGCAAATTTAAGATTGCGGTGCTGGAACGGATATGAAACTACTGCTCAACCAGCAGCAAGGCCATCTTCTCCAGCCAGAGGGCATCAACCTCATCAAAGGTCGAGAGGTCACGGCTGTCGATGTCAAGCACACCGGTGATCCGGTCCCGGACGCGGAGCGGAACAACTATTTCGCTCCGCGACTCGCTCGAGCAGGCGATATGGCCCGGGAACTTCTCCACGTCGGGGACGACGACTGTCCGGTTCTCGGCCCAGGCAGTGCCGCATACCCCTCTGCCCCTGCGGATGCGCGTGCAGGCCACCGGTCCCTGGAACGGTCCGAGCACCAGCTCGTCACCTTCCACACGGTAGAAGCCGGTCCACCAGAAGCCGAACTCTCTGTGAATCAGGGCCGCAAGGTTTGCCATACGCGCCACCTCGTCGCGCTCGCCCTCCAACAGCGACTCCGCCACAGGAAGCAGCGCTGCATATTTCTCCTCTTTTGCAGACATTTCTAAAGAGTCCTGGACGGAGACTGGTCGAAGCGGACGAACGCTTCAGCATACTCGCATCCCGCCTGAAGGCCTCGGAAGTGTTCCATATCGGTGTGGTGGCCAAGATACCATCCTTCCGGATTCTGGCTGGTGTGGCACATGCAGGAGTCCTTCTTCTTTTCGCGCACAGATGTGATGTCCACGAAATCGGTCGGTGCGAAGGTCTTTGACTGGACACCGGTCATCGCCTCGCCGAAATAGAGGTCGAATGTACCGCCGACCCTGCGCCACGCATCAATCACGAGGATGGAACAGATGGCGTGGTCACGGTGGCTGTCTATCGGCCAGTGGGTTATTACGATGTCAGGGTTCTCGCGCTTGATGAGCTCTATCATCTCAGTATAGCGTTCCGGGACGATTTCTCCCGCTCCGTCAATCTGCGTCAGGAACACAGGTCTGACGCCGAGGGCCTTGCAGGCCTCTTCCGCTTCCTTTGACCTGATGGCGGCAGCCTCATCAAGGCCGGTGCCCTCGATTCCGCGCTCACCGCGGGTCATATAGACGCTGACCACTTCGTGGCCTTCTTCTGCAAAACGGGCCATCGTACCTCCGCAGACACTCTCCGGATCATCCGGGTGCGCACCGATTGCGAGAATCTTCTTCTTCTGACCGCCAGCGGCGGTTCCGTTTGCCGCACAGGCGCTTACGCCGAGCAGCGAGGCCCCGGCGACAACTGCGCCGGCAGTCTTAAGCATTTGTCTTCTATCCATAAGGTCAAAGTTACCGTTTTTTGTTAATTTTGTCAAGCAATCGAAGACACATAAAATAACAATAGAATGAAAAAGTTTTTAGCACTTGCACTCGCTCTCGCAGCGCTGGCAGCCTGCGGACCGAAAGAGACCGACTGGAACGAGGTCTATGGAGGACCCATCTCATCTTTCCAGGACATCATCCTGAACGCAACTGAAATCGACACCGAAGTCGAAGGCGGCACAGGCGTCGCTGAGGCTGCGGTCTATGGAGCGGAGGGCTATGCCCTTGAGGCCATAGGCTATTCAATCCAGGATGTCAGCGGTGACGGGATACCTGAGTTCATAGTGGCGGACAAGGAGGGCAGCATCCTGGCCCTCTACACATTCAAGGACGGTGCCCCAGTATGCACGATCGAGGGATGGTCGCGCAACCGCTGGAACTGGCTCGGAGAAGGCAGATTCCTCAACGAAGGGTCAAACGGAGCGATGAACTTTGTGACAGGTGAATACAGGATCTCTGAGGACGGTTCGGAGAAAGAGGTCATCAACTGCTGGTTCACTGATGCGAAGAACGAGGATTTCGAAATCGGCTACTACCATAACACCACCGGCTCGCTGGACAAGGGACAGGCAGACGAACTCGACTCCGAAACAGCATTCTATGACGCCTGCAGCGCACTCGAAGAGCAGGTCAAATCGTTCGAACTGAACTCTTTCAAGCCGGCAGAATAAACACTGGCAGGGTAATTAACGCCGCCAGACAGACTGACGCTGCGGGTCCTCGCACTTGATGCGGGAGTATTCTGCGTCGCCGGCCACATCTTTCAGAAGAGGGAAGAATTCCACTCCCCCGACAGCCTCTTCAAGTTCAGACAGCGGCATCATATCCTCAGGATGGTATTTGCTGTCCGGATAGGGACGGTTTTCATAAAGGAAACCGCATCCGTAGTACTTTCCGCGGCTGAGCATAAGCAGAGCCTTGTAGTACCTCGTCGGAGCGTCCACCCGGCGGCCGCGGTTGTCAAGGGCATATTCCCCCTGCCATCCGTCGTATGTGCAGCCTGTCACGACATAGAGAGTGTCGCAACGCATCGCCCAGGAGCGGACCTTGTTCTCCAGAGAGGCCCAGATGCCGCCGTTCATATTCTCATCCTGCGGAGTCATATTGATGCCGTAGAAAGTCGCCACATTGGCCTTGTACTGGAGACGGTCGGCGGACGGTATCTGGTGGCCGCGGGAATACCATCCCGAATTGCCCTCACGGTAGCCCTTCTCAAGCAGAGGCTGCCTTGACGCAGGGAGTGCCGGGCAGAGGCCGAATGCATTGGAGCGCTTTCCCTCGCCTATATTACTGCGGCACAGCGGATATGCAACCCAGTCGGAGGTCTGGTGCCTCTCATTCCATAGGAAGGAGTAGTTGCGCTGGCTGACGCCGTCAATCTCCATCATCAGCGAATAAAGCGAAGCGGAGTCCTCTGCCGCCACGCGCGGCATCTCCATCCAGGAACCGGGATCCGTGCCGGAATAGCCGGGCACCTGTGCGCACGAGCTGCACCAGAGCAGCAGGCTGGAAATGATCAGGAAAATGTTTCTCATAATGCAAAAATACAAAATCCCGTCTATTTTTGAGGTATCTTTGCATACACTTGAAAAGCTATGAAGGTACACGCACTCTATTTCAGCGCAACAGGCACCACCCGCAAGGTGACGGAGACGATTGCCTCCGCAGCGGCGGAGAGCCTTGGTGCGTCCATTGAATCCCATAACATCACCACCCCGAAGCAGAGGGAGGAGAAAATCTCCTTCGGGAGCGATGACCTCGTGGTCTTCGGATCGCCCGTCTATATCGGCCGCGTGCCGAACCTCATAAAGCCCTATATGGAGACAATCTGCGGCGGAGGGGCGCTCGGAGTGCCTGTAGTGGTCTACGGGAACCGGAATTTCGACGACGCTCTGATAGAACTGCGGGACCTGATGGTTGCAGGCGGTTTCAGATGCTGCCTCGCTGCGGCCGCATTTGTCGGAGAGCACTCATTCTCGACAGTCCTGGGCGGCGGCAGGCCCGATGCTGAGGACATCGCTGAGGCAGTCTCATTCGGGAAGACGGTGGCAGAGGCCGCGGCAAAGGGAGAATGCGGAGGAGAGACGGTGCCTGTGCCGGGACGGACGCCATATCAGTTCTTCAAGGCAGTGGACGATGAAGGCAGGCCGTTCGACATCCGGAAGGCCAGGCCGCAGACTGACCCGGCATTCTGCAACGGGTGCGGTTACTGTGCGCGAATCTGCCCTATGGGTGCCATAAATGAAGAGAGCCCGGCAGAAGTGCCGGGCATCTGCATCAAGTGCAACGCCTGCGTGAAGCGCTGTCCGCGCGGGGCAAAGTACTTCGACGACACGAGGTATCTGGAGCACCTCTCCATCCTCGAGCGCAACTATGTCCCAGTGCGCAGGAAGCCTGAATTCTTCTGGTGCGGCAGCCCGCTACCAGATCATCACTCTCTCTGATTCAGGACGCCACATCTTGTCGCCTTCCTTGATTCCGAAAGCGTCGAAGAATTCCTGGAAGTTGCGGAGAGTGACATTGACCCTGTTCTCAGCGAGAGAGTGGACATCGAGCTTCGTAAGGCGGGCCTTTTCCTCATCGGTCGTGTTGGTTGCCCAGACGTGGGCGAAACCGAGGAAGAAGCGCTGCTCGGCAGTGAAGCCGTCGATGTCAGCAGGACGGTTGCCGCCCATCGCGCTCTGGAGCGCTGTGAAAGCAACGCCCACTCCGCCCTGGTCGGCGATGTTCTCACCGAGTGAGAGGGCGCCGTTCGCGAAAAGACCAGGGAGTATCTCAACCTTGTTGTACTGATCCTCGAGGATTGCGGTCTTTGCCTTGAAGGCAGCCTCGTCCTCAGGGGTCCACCAGCCGTTCATATTGCCGTACTTGTCGAAGAGGCGGCCCTGGTCGTCGAAGCCGTGGGTCATCTCGTGGCCGATGACCACACCTATCGCACCGTAGTTGACGGCATCGTCAGCGTCGGCATTGAAGAACGGCGGCTGGAGGATCGCTGCAGGGAAGCAGATTTCATTCGAAGTCGGGTTGTAGTATGCATTGACAGTCTGAGGCGTCATCCCCCACTCCGAACGGTCGGTCGGCTTGCCGAGGCGGCTGAGGCCGTCAGCCACATACCACGCCTGCGCAGCACAGAGGTTGTCGAAATAGCTTGCCTCAGGGTCCACGGCGAGAGTGCTGTAGTCTTTCCATTTGTCAGGATAGCCGATCTTCACGGTGAAAGCCTCAAGTTTTTCAAGGGCCTTCGCCTTGGTGGCGTCAGTCATCCAGTCGAGAGCTTCTATATGCTTGCCGAGCGAGCTCTTGAGGTTGCCGACTATTGCCAGCACCTTCTCTTTGTATTCCTCAGGGAAATATTTCTCTACGTACATCTTGCCGACAGCCTCGCCCAGACAGCTGTTAGGAACGCTCATCGCGCGTTTCCAGCGCGGCTTCTGCTCGGTGATACCGCTCATCTGACGGCTGTAGAAGTCGAACGACGCTGCATAGAAATCATCGGAAAGGGCGCCGGAGGCACCGTTGATGACCTGGCAGACCACATAGTCCTTGAGGACTTCGAGGTCTGTCTTCTCAAAATAGCTGCTGAACCCTTCGAAGAACGACGGCATCATAACGATGAGCTTCTCCTGGTCAGGAATGCCCACTTCGGCGAAATAACCTGCGAAGTCAAAGCCTGGATAAGCCTTCTCGAACCCGGCCGTGGACATAGGGTTGTACATCCTCTGGATGTCGCGGCACTCGACGCTTGTCCAGGAGAATCCGGCAAGCGCATCCTCTACTGCAACCGCATTGGCTGCAGTCTGCTCAGGGTCCGCAACGCCCGCCAGGCCGCAGAGCTTTGCCAGCATCTCCTGATATCCTTTGTGAAGTTCCGCATTCTTCGGGTCCACATAGTAGTCGCGGTCACCCATTCCGAGGCCGCCCTGCTGGACATAGAGCATCTGCAGGTCGCTGTTGATGAAGTCAGCGTCGACCCATCCTGAGAAGAATGCGTCGATGCCTGTGCTGTAGAATCTGCCGGCGAGCCTTGCAAGTGCGCTCTTGCTGTCCACAGCCGCAATCTGGTCAAGATACTTCTTCAGAGGCTCTGCGCCCTCGCTGTTGAGGCGGACAGAGTCAAGACCCTGCCTGTAGAGGTCAACTATCTTCTGCTCGACGCTTCCCTTTTCAGGGTTGAGTTTGGTCATCTCGGAGAAGAGGTCGTTGAGACGCTCCACATTGCGTTCGCGGAGCACGTCGAATGAGCCGAAGCGTGCATACTCCGGTTTGAGCGGATTCTTGGCAATCCAGCCGCCGTCAGCATAGCGGAAGAAGTCCTCGCCCGGGGCGACGCTGGTATCAAGGTCGGTGAGGTCGATTGCAGGCACCTTGTCTGCCTTCTCCTGAGCGCAGGAGGCGAGCATCAGAAGAGAAGCCATAATGATAAGTGTTCTTTTCATTTTATGATTTGCTATTGTACTGTCAAAGAATCATTCAAGCAGGTACAAATATAGTCATTACTTTATTTTTGTATCTTTGGAGGTATGAAAAAAATGCCTCCCGCCTTTTTCATTCCTGACTCTCCTGCTGCTTGTGGCCGCCACAGCTCCGGACAAAGAAAAATGGATGTAATATGTTGAAAGTACTGACAGGCCCGAACGGCAGCGGCAAGAGCCGCTATGTCGCCACTCTGCGCGGCAACCTGCGCTACCTCACCTTCCGCGACAGCTACGGCGCGGCGGACTCGGGCTATTATCTGCAGCAGCGGTGGAACTCCACTGAATATGACGAAGTTCCGCTGGTCAGGGAATCGCTCGGCGAATATGAGCCTTCCGCCTTCCAGCGGAGCATCTTCGACGCATTCGGGATAGAAGAGCTGCTGGACAAGCCTATGGTGCTGCTTTCCAGCGGAGAACTGAGGAAATTCCAGCTTGTCAAGGCGCTGCTCGCCAGACCGCGGCTCCTTGTCATAGATTCGCCGTACATCGGACTTGATGCCGCAGCCAGAAGCCAGGTGGCCGGTCTTATCAGGTTCCTGGCCCGCGAGCCGGATATGGACCTGATGCTGGTTCTGTCGAGGGATGATGAGATACCTGAGGAAGCAGATGAGATTGTGCGGTTTGACGGCTGCAGCGCCCCGTCCTCAACTGAGGAATCGGCCATAAGGATGGTCAAGTCACTGCCCGGCACCCCTGTCGCCTCCGAGGAGGTGGTGAGACTTGATAAAGTCTCCATACGGTACGACGAGAGGACCATCCTGAAGGATCTTGACTGGGTTGTCCGCAGCGGTGAGAAGTGGGCGCTGGAAGGGCCTAACGGAGCCGGCAAATCGACTCTTCTGAGCATCATCTGCGCCGACATACCGCAGGCCTACGCCTGCGACGTCACTCTGTTCGGCCGGCGCCGCGGCACCGGGGAGACCATCTGGGACATCAAGCGCCATATCGGCTTCGTAAGCCCCGAGCTCCACAGGGCATACTGTCACAATGTGCCTGTGCTGGATGTTGTGGCGAGCGGACTGCACGACAGGCAGGGCCTCTATCTTGCCACCGACCAGTCGCAGGTCCCGGACTGCGAGTTCTGGCTGGACATATTCGGCATCAGGCATCTGAAGGAGAGGTGCTTCACACAGATCTCCAGCGGAGAGCAGAGGCTCGCGCTTCTGGCCCGCGCATTCGTCAAGGACCCCGAGCTCCTCATCCTTGACGAACCGCTCCACGGTCTGGACGACGCCAACCGTGAGCGTGTCAGGTCAGTGATCGACGCCTTCTGCAGCCGCAGCGGAAAGACAATGATAATGGTATCCCACTACAAGGAGGACTTCCCGGAGTGCATAACAGACCGGCTGACACTGAAGAAAAACCTGTAGGAAAGGAACCTATCTGCGGCCGGCCCTCTCCAGCGGTCCTTCCGGGGAACCGCTGTATCTGTAGAGCGTGAAGTCGCACACCTGACGGCCGTTGTCCTTCCCGTTGGCTCCGATATAGAAGAAGCCGTCGCCCATCGAGCAGATGCCGGTGCTGCCAAGATTCTGGTGCCACCCTGTGAATGAGTTCAGCATCAGGACCTTGCCTGTCTCATACGGAACGCCCTCAAGACGCCCTTTCACAGGCTTCTGGCCGATGTCAAGGGCGAAAAGGGCATAGTTCGGATACATCTCTTTCTTCCCACGGTACACTGCCATATAGAGCCTGCCGCTGAAACTGTCGTAGCAGAGGTTCTGCACACCGTAGGTGGTGTTGCCGGTATGGACGAAATACTTGCGCAGAGGCTTTTTGTACTTGCCGGGGCGGTAGCAGAGGATGATGTTGTAGTCATTGTCGGTTCTCCCAGTGTCGCCGTATATGCCGTAGGCCACATAGAGATACTCCGGCTTACCGTTTTTCCTGCCGAACCGCGGTGCGATGCTGACCCCGTCAATACCCGAGCAGGCGAAGCGCCCTGCCAGATAATCCTCCCGCACCTCAGGCAGCTCGAATGTCTCCATCGTCATCCGGTCCACGTCAATCTCAGCGATATAGAAGCGGCTCTCGTCGCGGGCATAGCCATCCTTCCCCATCCCCTTCGAAATGTTCCGCCCTATCTCGTCATCCTTGCACTCGAGCGAAGCGTACACCTTGCGGGAAGTCTCGTCGAAAGTCAGGGCGCCGAGATGCCCGTGGATATCCTCTATGCCGGAGAGTACTCTGCCGTCGGCAGACACTTTGTAGAAGGCAGTCGTGAAGGAGCAGTAGAAGCATCCTTCTTTACTGTCGTATGCTATGCCCTGGACGTGGTTGATGCCTCCCTGCACACGCAGGGAGTCCGGATAGCCGGAAGCCACTGATGCCGTTGAGAAGGCGACCAGAAGGAACAAGCATATTTTTTTCATCTATGGGCCAGTTATTTGCCGGCAGCCTTCCTGCCCTCTGTCTCCAGGAAGGAGAAGTAGTATGCCAGGCTGCAGGTGCCGTCGATTGTCGGTTCATTGCTCGAGTAGTCGCCGCCGTCGTCGTGGTAGACTGCCACTCCGTTGTTGAAGAGCGCGAACTCGTCCTCCTTTGTCAGATGGACTCCTATCCTGTCTTCATAGAGTGCGGTGTAGATAGGACCGTCGACAAGTCCGCCCGCGATTCCCTTCTTGCCTGTACTGGACTGGGTCGGAGTGTGGTAGCCCTCCTCAATCTCCTCAGGGATTCCGCTGAGCATAGTGCAGCCCCACGGGTTGCAGCCGAGCAGCCAGTCGCGGTGCGCGGTCTCCATCTCCAGATACTCGTCGTCACCTGTAGCGCGGCGGTAGAGCTGGGCCTGGGTCATTGCGGCTGAAGTGAGGTTGTTCGAGCACCACAGATAAGGCACTCCGTTCATGAACGGATCCCCGCCTGCGCGCTGACGCATATCCTCAAGCCCCTGTTTCATATAGCCTGCAAACTCAGTCCTGACCTCCTCATCCTCTGATGCGGCGAGCAGATAATGGCCGAGATTGATGAACGGATACCACTGGTAGTGGTGATATTCCCTGCCCGGCCCGCGCCCTTTCTCCATCCAAGGGGATACCGGCTCGAGCTCTCCCCAGTACGAGGCCTCCTTCTTCCAGTAGTCGCCTCCTTCGAGGGCGTACATTGTAGCGGCCGCCAGCTCGACATCGTCGATCCAGGTGTCCTCTTCGTAGAAATACGGCGAGACCACGCAGGCGGTCTGGGTGTTGCCCGGCTTCTCGAGGGCGAAGTCGTATGCCGGCCTGACCTTCGCACGGATCTTCGCAGCGAATTCAGGATACCACTGCTCGATCACGTCAGCGCCGAGAGCGAAAGTGGAGGCGAACTTGCCTGCGGCCGATGAGACACCTGTAGTGCGGTTGACCCTGCCGGTCTTCTTGTTGAACACCTGCGGTTCTCCGGTAACGAAATAGACAGGGCGGCCCATTCCCGGACCATAGCCGTAGTCCACATTGTCATTGTATGCAGGGCCGTAGCCTTTGTGGTCACGGTCGTCAGCAATCTGATAGTACATCTCGCGCGGTGCGGGGTTCATCCTGTCAAGCCAGTCGAGCCCCCACACGATCTCATCGATGATGTCAGGGATGCCGTTGCTTCCCAGACGGCCGGTGGCATCGTACTCATCCTTGAATATGCTCTTGTCCTCCGTGAACTTGTATGCAAATGCCATATGGTATATGGATGTCGAAGAGGTGGTCATATACTGCAGTTTGTCGTTGGCGTCGTGCCAGCCGCCCCTTACGTCGATGTGCTGTCCTGTCTTTGTCGGATGGTATATTATATATCCGTCGTGCTGATGGCAGGGCTTCTCATTCAGAGGGTTGTCACCGCAGCGCTGCTGGCGCATATAGACGAGCAGTTTGTCGGCAATGCCGTCGTAGCGGTCAGCACCTATATGAAGAACTGGCGACTTGACGCCGTTGCTGACTATATAATAGCTGCCTTCTGCAGTCACAGGGCTGAAGTCAAGACGCCATCCGCTCCTGAGGGCCCACTTGGAGGCATCACACTCTCTGCCCTTGCCCTTGAACACCACTTTGCCGGTAGCAGCATCACAGACCTTGAAATTTCCGCCGGTTTCGCCAGTGGAGACAAGGACTGCCACTTTCACGTCGTTGGGAAGATAGCCGACCTGGTTGATGCGTATCCAGGCGCTGCCGGAATCGACTGCCGGCCCGCAGCCTGTGCAAAGGGCCAGCAAAGCAGCGAATAATAAGAATCTTTTCATAGTTATTGATTTTTGAGATTATTTCTGTCAGTTTGGTCCGCCCACCGGCCGGCCAGCCTGTAGGCCATTCCGGAGAAGAGTATCTCCATAAGCAGTTCGAACCCTGCGGCCGTGAGCGAGCAGAAAACCGCCTGTTTCATTGACCATCCGAACAGGGGTATGCTGACCACCAGCGCAAACACGAAGTCGTCGACGAACTGGGACACTGCTGTGGAAATATAACTGCGGGCAGCGAATTCACGGAAACCACCGCTCTTTATCAGCCCGGAAACCGCCATATTCGCAAAGGAGTTCACAGCAGATGATACAGCCATCGCCAAGGCGGAGCCGAGGACTATCCAAGTCGAGCCGCCAACCATTCCGTTAAGCGCGTCGTTGACCTCTATGAGACCTGTTTCGTAGTATCCGCCCCACATTCCCGGCGTCAGTGAAACCAGTTTGAAAATGATGAAGGTCAGCAGGTTGATGGCGATGGCCAGAACGGAGATACGCAGTGCGTCCCTTCCGCCATAGACCTTGCAGAAGCAGTCCATCAGCAGGAACGGTATCCACGAAAGCACGAATCCGCAGTCAAGCGCGACCCAGCCGTAGTTGAAGAGTTCCTTGTTTGCCAGAAGATTCATAAGCACCACCGAAAGTACGAAGGTGGTGAGTGCCAGTGACGGCACTTTTCTAAGAATGGTCCGGTACGCGAGATACTCGGACCTGATCAGTTTCCCTATCATTGCTGATACAAAGGTAGGAAAAACAAAGGAATGAGTCCTGAGAACCAATCCATTTTTGTAAAATTTATCTATATTTTAAATTTTTTCATTCGTAAAGTTATTATAAGCGACCCCCCAATAGAGGCGGTTCAGTTAAACATTCAACATTTATAGACAGACAAAAGAATAGCAGGCACCTGGGTGGAACTTGCGGCAGACAGGAAGGCATTATATGTAAAACGACCAAGTAAAAAGGGAACTTTCATTCGCGTGCTCGCAGCAACAGTCATTGCCTCTCGGTCGTCTGGGCCAATTTCATATACGGGCTTGGTGTCCCAGAAGAAGCCGGCCTCAGGATCATTTGCGCCTGTTCAGGCACTTACCGATGAGGTCTCGGGAAAGTCCACTCCGAGGTTCTTCAATATCTCAATGTGATACTTGATGCGGGCGTTCTTGCGCCTCTGGTCAACATATCCGCATCCAAGTTCGCTGTAAGCAACCTGATCCTTCAAGACATGGTACACAATGGTAAGTAGCTCGTGTGCTGTGGCTACGAGGGCTCGCTTCTTGCCCCGACGTGCTGCCAGTCTTCCGTATCTTTCGCTTATGAACGTGTTCTTGGTGCGGCTCGCGGCCCAGGCGCATTCCGTGATTATCGCCTTGGTCGCCTTGTTCCCGTGGTTCACGTGCGAGCTTTTTTTTTGCCCGCACTCTCGTTGTTTCCGGGGCTTACTCCAGACCATGAGGCAAGGTTCGCTGCCGTGGGGAACACTTCCATATTCACACCAATCTCGGCTATCAGCTCCTTTGCGCCGGTCTTGTCTATGCCCGGGATGGTGCACAGACGCTCTATCTCCTCCTGCACGGGCTCACATCTGCGGTCTATCTCGAACTCGAGCTCTGCAATCTCCTCCTCCAGACTCGCGATGCTCCTGCGGATTGCCTTCAGCATGAACTTGTG
>JAZRVT010000005.1:0-97735 GCA_045599325.1 Bacteroidales bacterium
CTATTTTGAATACATTAATTAGATGCATAAAGAATACTGATTGTTGACGATATCTTTAAAACCCCATATCGTGTGGAATTAGTTCATAACAAAAGTAATGATATCCTGCCCAAATGATTCTCGGCCGAAATCACCTTTCGGCATTTTTGACACTTAACTGTCAGATTATCAATGATGTCACAAAATTCACCTTTCGGGCAGGACGCGGGGTTGGAAGAGCAATAATTGCTAAATTTGCAGCATGAAATCTTTCCGTAACATATGTTTTCCTGTTCTGGCTCTGCTGGCGGTTTCCTGCGGAGGACACAGGGAGTACGACCCTTTCCTGGCTGAGCAGGACAGGCTGGTCTATGAGAATCCTGCAGCCGCACTTGAGAACCTGGAAGGACTCACAGGAAGCAGTTTTGAGCCTGCCGACGAGGCCTACTTCAACCTTCTGCTGACCATCGCCAGAGACAAGAATTACTATGCGTTCGAGAATGATTCGCTGATCCTTGAGAGTTGCAGCCGGTTTTCTGAATCGGATGACTCAGCAAACTCTTCAAGGGCATATCTATATCTGGCGCTGGTGCGTTACCGTATCAATGCGGCTGATGCCACAGTGCCGGAACTTCTGCTGAAAGCTGAGGAACGGATGACTGCAGCGGGTGATTATGATGCCGTGACTCTCGCACTTTTATATGCATATCTCGGGCGCCTGAACTTCGAGAACTGCAACTGGAACGAGTCTGAGCACTATTACGGGCTCGCAGCGGGTCTGGAAGAGACCGTCGGCAATTTTTCCAACCTTGTCATCAACACCATCAATGTGGCATCCGCCTGTCTCGGAGACGGAAAGCTGAATGAAGCGGAGGAGTGCATCAGGAAGGCTGAAGGCCTTATTGCGGAAGGAAAAGGATCCGAATGGACCAGTTCGCTGAACAATGTCCGCGCGATATTTCTCAGCAACACAGGCGAGGTGGACTCCGCCCTCGCAGCCTGCAGGCTCTGGACTCCTTTCAGGGCGGGTGAACCGGACAAATACAATCTTATGGCATCGCTGTTCACGCGCTCCGGCGACCTAGACAGCGCCATCTTATATCAGCAGATGGCCATAGATACAAGGCTCCCGAAAGACAGCCTGCACTATCATCTCCAGCACCGCGCCCTTGCCGGTCTTTATGCAGCAAAAGGGATGCACGACGATGCACTTGAGCAATACGGACTTGCCTATGAAAGACTTCTGTCCGCGACAGACATCAAGGCCTCACAACGGATTGCAGAATTGGAGAAACAGTATGACGTGTCCAGGAAGGAGACGGAGCTGGCGGAAGAAAGGCAGAAGACCACTGCTGTCGTTTCCATCGCACTTGCCCTGACCGCAATCCTCCTGTCTCTGATACAGACCTCCCGGGCAAGGAGAAAAAACGCTGAAGAATTGCTCGCCGTCAAGACAGAGATGTTCAATGATGAGCAGAGAGTGTCCAGGATTGCAAAAGCGACATCCTATTCCGTTGCAGGACTTGTCCCCGCTTTTGGAAAATTCGCCAACAAGCTCCTCTCAGTGACCAAGGACACCGGCTTGTTCGATGAGGCCAGCGCTATCATCGAATCTGTGAAAGCCAGGCAGATGGAGGAGTTCTCAAAGATAGTGAAGGAGGATATGGGCAACATTCCGCCGGCCCTCCGTTCAGCGATGGAGGTATTCAAGAGCGATTCCTTCAAGATTGTCCTTTACCTTTCAGAAAAAGGCTACAGCAACAAGGAGATAGCCGGAATGACCAGCCAGACGGCCGATGGCATCCGGGCGACGAAGTCCCAGATCAGGAAGGTCCTGCTCGAGTCGGATATCATCAGTGACTCGGACAAGACCTCGCTCAAACTGCTGTCCGGCGCATAAAGCACAGCGAAGCTTGCGCAGGCCGGCTTCGCTAGTAGCGGCAAAAAATCAAAATCAGGTCTGGCTGCCGAAGCCCTTCCCTACTTCGCCTGCTTGACCAGGTATTCGAAGATCGGGAGGAACTCGTGGTTGCCGCCGTTAGTGATGCACTCAGGATGGAACTGGAGACCCAGAATCATAGCGCCGCCATCCTTGAAGCCCTCGAGCTTCGCAGAGCCGTTGCGCTCCACAGCCTCATTGATGCCGTCAGCCGAGCGGGCGGCCACCCTGAGACCAGGGTTCAGCTTCTTGACAGCCTGATGGTGAAGCGAGTTGACCACAGCCTCTGTGCGGCCACCCAGAATCTTTGACAAAGTGGAGCCTTCCTCAATCTTGATGGAGTGAGTGCCCCAGGTGGAAGTAGTGGAGCTCTGATTGTGCTTCACGTAACTGCCAGCCACCTGAGAAGGGATGTCCTGCCAGAGAGCACCGCCGAAAGCGACAGCGAGCAGCTGCTCGCCGCGGCAGATGCCAAGGACAGGGATACCTTTCGCCACTGCGGCGCGGACAAGCTTGACATCAAACTCGTCACGGGTCGGGACCACCTTGCCGAGAGCGCGGACCGGCTCCTCACCGTACCACCTCAGAGGGTCGAAATCCTCGCCGCCGGTCATCACGAGAGCGTCGATGGAATTGACGATAGCATCAATCTGTTCATCATCGGAAGTAACAGGGATAACAAGAGGGACACCACCCGCTAGACGGATTGAGTTGACATAAGTCATACCTGCCTCGCAGGAGCCGCCGTCAGTGTAGCCGGAAATTCCGACGATAGGGTTCTTAGCTGAGAGTCCGAGCGCAAGAGTGAGCGCAAAAATGATGGTCAAAAGTTTTTTCATATCATAGATTATTGATTTTTATTTTCTTACCCAAGGTCCGAAATCCTCGCCGGATCCGACCTCAATCTCAAGACCGGTCGCCTTGCCGCCCTTCGGATCGAAGTTGAAAGTGACACCGAAGCTCCAGCCGTCGGCGCGGAATGTGAATTCGTTGCCGTTGACGTGCTTGAGCTCCCTCTTCCAGGCCTTCTCGTTGTGCATCTTGATGAACGGCCTGCCATCCTCGACAGTGACATCGATGTCACCGAAAGGCAGAGGTTTGGTGTAGGTGCCGGCGATGAGCGAGTTTTCAGGGGCAGGGACCTCAACCCTTTCGGCAGCGGCCTTTGCCTCACGCTCGGCGCGCTTTGCAGCATTCTCATACCAGTCTGCCAGATATTCTGCGTTGTAGTCGTAATCGTTGAGACCGAGATAGAGGTCGATGGCACGGCGGAGAATTGCGTGGCGCACCTCTGCAGGAGCCTCGCTGTTGACCTGGACTGTCATAGCGAAATCCATCTCAGGGACGAAGCAGCAGATGGTGGTCATCCCCCAGGTTGTGCCGGTGTGGAAGTACATCCTGCACTTGCGGGTCTGCTCGATGAACCAGCAGTGGCCGTAGAGGTTTGTCTTCTCATCGTTCTGGGAGGTGATGGTGACTCCGTTGTGGAGGAATCTCATCTGCTTCTCGGAAATGACCTGGCGGTCGCCCACCTTGCCGTTGTTCAAGTGGAACTGCGCCCATTTGATCAAGTCGACCGGAGGGCAGCAGACACTGCCTGCAGGGCCGACGACAGTGAGCCACCAAAGCGACTGCTCGTCGCCGTACATAGGCCAGACATCCATCTCTGCGCCCTTGCGCTCGAAAGCGTACGGGAGAGCTGCAATGCCTTTCTCAAGACCCTCTGCGAAACCCTCGCCGTTGAGGGTAGACTCAGTCATTCCGAGCGGCTTGAAAATGCGCTCGCGTACATTCTCCTCCCAGCTCTTTCCGGTAACCTTCTCGATGATCTTTGCAAGAGGGATGAAAGTGATGTTATTGTACTGGTAGTCGCCGCGGAAAGTGTATGCCGGCGGCATATACTTGAACATCTGATAGATGTCGTCACGGGTGTAACCGAGGTTGCCGAGATAGGTGCCGATGTCGTCGCGCATTCCGCTCCTGTGACTGGTGAGGTCCTTCACCTGGATGTTGGCCGTCACCCAAGGGTCCCACATCTCGAAGTCAGGGAGAAGGTCCTTGACACGGTCGTCCCAGCTGATGAGGCCTTCATCCACAAGCTGTGCTGTGACTGCAGCAGTGAAGGACTTGGAGACCGAACCGATCTGGAAGAGTGTATGTTCTGTGACCTTGTCCTCGGGATTGTCCAGACTCTTGACGCCATAGCCCTTGCAGAGGACCATCTTTCCGTCCTTGCAGAGGGCGACGCCCATTCCCGGAACCTTCCAGTTGTCGCACACCTGCGCGATGTATGCTTCGAGGTTTGCGACTATCTCCTCATCGGAGAGTTTCTGCTTCATTTCGGGCATATTCTTCATTGTCTGCCCGTTAGCTGACAGCACCGCGAGAAGAGCGGCCACGGCTGCCAGGAATTTCAGATGCTTCATTTTCATATGTCAGTTTGTACAGATATTCCGGATGAAAAATTCACTCATTACAAATGTCGGAATTTTTTGGCAAAATACCTATCTTTGTGCTTATGGAAAAGACAAAGAAGAAACTCGCCCTCCACTGGCAGATCCTGATCGGCATCGGCCTCGGCATCATCGCCGGAATACTCCTATGCAAAATAACCTCCTACGAGAACTGGAGTCCCTACATCAAATGGGCCGGTGACATATTCCTGAGAGCTCTCAGGATGATTGTCATCCCGCTTGTGTTCACTTCAATCGCGCTCGGAGTCGCCGGAATGGGCAACTCGGCCGCACTCGGCAGGATAGCCGGCAAGACGATAGCCTACTATATCATCACCACGGCCATCGCCGCCTCCGTAGGCCTTGTTCTTGTGAACCTTGTGAAGCCTGGTGTCGGAGCCACCCTCAACCTCACTCAGGAGGTGACGCAGGTAGGCTCGGCGAAGGTCTCATTCATAGACCAGATAGTCTCCATAGTCCCTTCCAACATCTTCGAGTCGATGGCCAAGGGAGACCTGCTCCCTATCATCTTCTTCGCCGTCATCTTCGGAGTCTTTATGAACAAAGTTGACAGCAAGCATACTCTGACCCTCACACATCTCTTCACTGCGGTCTACGAAGTGATAATGAAGATCACATTCTTCATAATCAAGCTCGCCCCTTACGGAGTCTTCGCAATCGTGACAAACGTGGTCGGCAAGCAGGCCAACGACACTCAGGCGCTGCTGGCGATGGCAGGCAGTCTGGGCGTGTTCGTGCTTGTGGTATGGGGCGGACTCATCATCCAGGGCGGCCTGGTGCTTCCGACCCTTGTCCGCTTCCTCGGCCGCGAAAACCCGTGGCGCCACATCTCAAAGATGTCCACAGCTCTGCTGACTGCATTCTCTACCTGTTCTTCTGGAGCCGCGCTACCTATCAACATCCGTGACTCCCAGGAGAAGTGCGGCATCTCCAACAGCATCGCAAGCTTCGTGCTCCCTCTCGGCAGCACAATCAATATGAACGGCACCGCGCTTTATGAAGCGGTCGCCGCAATCTTCATCGCCCAGGCATACGGCATCGATATGACCCTCGCCCAGCAGATAATGATTGTATTCACCGCAGTCCTGGCGGCAGTGGGCACAGCCGGAATCCCTATGGCCGGGATGGTGATGCTGACCATTGTCCTCACAGCGGTCGGACTGCCTCTCGAAGGCATCGGCCTGGTGCTCGCAGTTGAGCAGATCTGCGATATGCCGCGCACCTGCATCAATACCTATGGTGACGCCTGCGGAGCAGTGATCATTGCGAAGAGCGAAGGTGAGAAACTGACCATCTGACCAGTGGACTTATGCCAAAGGCAAGAAGCGTCTGGTACTGCACGGACTGCGGCAATGAAAGCTCCCAGTGGCTGGGCAGATGCCCTGCCTGCGGAGCCTGGAACACGATGGTGGAGGAGCCGAAGGAGTCAAGACAGGCAGCCTCCTCCAAGGCCGGCGGTGCGGCAGCCCGCAGCCGCGCTTTCATAGATGCCCGGGACGCCACGCCACAACGGCTCGGTGAAATCAGTTCCGGCGCAGAAAGCCGCTTCGACATAGGTATCGGCGAGCTTGACAGAGTTCTCGGCGGAGGCCTTGTCGAGGGGTCGATGGTCCTCATCGGCGGCGAGCCTGGCATAGGCAAGTCCACCCTCTCCCTCCAGATTCCGCTCAGTTGCGGAAATCTCAAGACCCTGTATGTCTCCGGAGAGGAAAGCCCGAAACAGATCAAGATGCGCGCCGACAGACTCGGCGGAACCAATGACAACTGTCTGGTTCTCAGCGAGACCCTGCTGGAAAACATCATAGCACAGGCGAAGTCGGCCGCCCCGCAGCTTCTGATTGTGGATTCGATACAGACCATCTACAGCGAATCGATCGAGTCATCTGCGGGCAGCGTCTCCCAGGTCAGGGAGTGTGCCAGCGCGCTGCTGCGCTATGCCAAGGAGAGTTCCACACCTGTCATCCTGATAGGCCACATAACAAAGGACGGCACGATTGCAGGTCCCAAGGTTCTGGAACACATCGTGGATGTCGTCCTGCAGTTCGAGGGCGACACCAAAGGGTCTTACCGCATCCTGCGCAGCATCAAGAACCGCTTCGGGTCGACCGATGAACTGGCTGTCTTCGAAATGACCGGCACCGGTCTCCGCGAAGTCAACAACCCTTCAGAGATTCTCATCCCGATGCACCAGGACGACCTCAGCGGAGTGGCCATCAGCGCAATGATGGACGGGACCCGCCCGTTCCTGGTGGAGATCCAGGCCCTTGTGAGCACTGCGGCCTACGGCACGCCCCAGCGTTCAGCCACAGGATTCGACAGCCGGCGCCTCAATATGCTGCTGGCCGTCCTGGAGAAGAGGGCGGGCTTCAAGCTGGCCGCGAAGGATGTATTCCTGAACATTGCGGGCGGGCTGAGGGTCTCTGACCCTGCCTGCGACCTTGCCATAGTCGCATCGATCCTCTCATCGAATTTCGACCTCTATATATCACCTAAGGTATGCTTCGCTGCCGAAGTGGGGCTCAGCGGCGAAATCCGCCCTGTCAGCCAGGTGGAAAGGCGCATCGCAGAGGCTGAAAAACTCGGCTTCGAAGAGATCTACATCTCGAAATTCAACAAGGAAGGCTCTTTTGCCAGAAGGAAGGAGGGATCAATCAGAGTCACTGCCGTCAGCGACATCGCCGCCCTCTGCCGCAAACTTTTTCAATAGCACATAACGCTCTTTACCCGCCACGTCCCGGCAGACCGAGCTGCCCGGGAAAAGTGCCGCCGTCTCCGCACCGAAACGCTCGTTTATCTCAAGATAGATGGCTCCGTCCTCTTTGAGAAGGCGGCCGCACCACTTTGCGATGGCACGGTAGAAGACCAGAGGGTCGCTGTCTGGCACGAAGAGCGCCGCTGCAGGCTCGAAGTCGAGCACGTTCCGCCTCATTGCAGACCGCTCGCCCTCGCAGATATAGGGAGGGTTTGCTATTATGACATCAAACTGCGGCAGTCCTGCAGGAGGATCGGAGAGCACGTCAGCATTGAAAAAGACCGGTCTCGCTCCCTGAAGCTTTATCCTCTGACGGCAGGCGATTGCCAGCGCATCGTCAGAGACGTCGCACCCATAGACCATAGCCTCCGGAAATTCTGCAGCAAGGCTCCAGGCTATGCAGCCGCTGCCTGTGCAGATGTCAAGGATATTGAAAGGCTCTCCGGACAGATCCGCTTCAGCGAGACGGCTGTCGATGTCGTCGGCCGCCATCACCACAAGCTCCTCTGTCTCGGGACGCGGGATAAGGCAGCCTTCACGCACCTTGAACCTGTGTCCGCAGAATTCAGCCACGCCGAGGACATACTGGAGCGGCCTGCCTGTGCAGAGGTCATCCAGCGCTGCGGCCAGTGCCGCCTCGTCGCGGACGCCCGCATCCTTCAGGCCCAGTTCCGGTTCCGACAGATACTTATAGGAGGGAACTCCTCCGAAATGGTCAAGCAGCCTGAGGGCAATGGCCTTCGCCTCCTCCGGCTCATAGAGCGGGGCAAGCCTTGTTCGTGCGCCGCTGACAAACTCCTTCAGATTCATAGTTCAGCGATTATTGAGTCGAGCACTTCGGAGAGGGTGAATCCTGCCGTGCGGATCTGGACAGGAACCAGGCTCATCCTGGTCATCCCGGGGACAGGATTGATCTCCAGGAAAAACAGCCCTTCCTGATTCATTATATAATCGACTCTTATCAGGCCGCGGCAGCCGAAATGGCGGTATATGCTGCTGGTGCAGGCGCGCACCTGAGCCTCCTGTTCAGGTGTCAGCGGAGCCGGGCAGACCTCCCGGCTCTTGCCGAGATACTTCGCCTCGTAGTCGAAATATTCGTTCTCGGAGATTATTTCCGTTATCGGAAGGGCAACGACCTCGCCGCCTCTGGAGAATACGCCCTCTGTCAGCTCGCGGCCGGGGACATACTCTTCCACTATCACAGTGTCGCTCTCCTTGAATGCGAGTTCGATGGCAGAGTCGAGATACGCAGCCGACTTGACCTTTGTGATGCCGAAACTGCTGCCGCCGTCATCGGGCTTGACAAAGATCGGAAGACCCAGTTTTTCCACTATCTCTGCGGAATTCCACCTTTCAGTGCTTTTTATCACCACATCCTTCGCCATTCTGACACCGATGCCCTCGAGAGCCCTCTTGCAGGCGTGCTTCCTGAAGGTAAGGGATGCCACCTCCGAAGAGCAGGTGGTGAACTTCAACCCTATGTTCTCGAAATAGGCCTGAAGCACACCGTTTTCACCCGGAGTGCCGTGTATCATTATCAGGGCCAGGTCGAAAGTGACTTTGCGGCCGCCGGCGGTAACAGAGAAATCCCACTTGTCCACAGGGGAGACAGGCACTGCACGGTCGGTCACAGAGGAGTCGCAGAGACTCCATTCCTCCCCATGGAGGAGGATTTCGTATACCTCATATTCCGCCGGGTCCAGTGCGGACGCGACATTCTTGCCGCTCAGGACGGAAATCTCCCATTCAGAGGAGTCTCCGCCATACACAAGCGCAACACGTTTCTTCATTCTAGTCAAAATAGCCTCCGTCATCGGCGCCGGCATCGTAGTTGACGTCGTCGTCGGAACCGCTGCAGAGCATACCTGCCGTCCAGCCGAGAGGCGGAACGAAGACGTCATCCTTCCCGATCGGGATGGTCGGGTCATTGTATACTTTCTGCATGAATATTCCCCATATAGGCAGAGACATATTGGCTCCTCCGCCGTAGTATGTGCTCTCGAAGTGGACCTGACGGTCTTCTGCTCCTGTCCAGACACCTGCGGTCAGCTTAGGGGTGTACCCTATGAACCATCCGTCGGAGTTTTCATTGGTTGTACCGGTCTTGCCGGCGAGCTCGCCTTCGAGCTTGTATTTCCACTTGAGCCTGCCTGCGGTACCCTCATTGACAACGCCCTGCATAAGGTTGATCATCAGGTATGCGGTATGCTCGCTGATGGCCTCCTGCTTGCGGGTCGAGAAGGTCGCAAGAAGGTTGCCCTGGCTGTCCTCGATCTTGGTCACAAGCATAGGATAGCAGTAGACGCCGCGGCTCGGGAAGGTGTTGTAGGCCGCCACCATCTCGAAAGGACGGAGGTCGCAGGAACCGACGCAGAGCGAATAGACAGGGTCAAGGTAGCTGCCGATGCCCATCTTCCTCGCCATCTCAATCATCGCAGCAGGGCCGTAGAGCGACATCAGGTAGGCCGAAATGTTGTTGGAGCTGTTGGTGAGACCCCACTTCAGGGTGACGGTACGGCCGATGTATGCCGCCTTGTCGGTGCTCCTCGGAGTCCAGACACTGCCGTCCCCCAGCTCGAAGGAGCGGGAGATGTTGACCACCTGGCTGCAAGGGGTCAGGCCCTCCTGCATCGCGAGCGTATAGAGGAACGGCTTCATTGTGGAGCCCACCTGACGCTTGCCCTGGCGGGCATTGTCATATTTGAAATAGCGGTAGTCCGGGCCGCCGACATAAGCCTTGACGTGTCCCGTGTTCGGCTCGACCGCCACGAATGCGCTGCGGAGGAATGACTTGTAGTACTTTATGGAGTCGTACGGCGTCATCACCGTATCGATGTAATGCTTCTTGTTCCAGGCGAAGATCCTCATCTCCACCGGCTCGTGGAAGGACCTCACGATCTCGGACTCAGAAGCGCCGGCCTTCTTCATCCCGCGGTAGCGGTCGCTCCAGTGCATCGCCTGCTTCATCACAACGTTGATGAGGTCGTCCGACACGCTGTTGGAGAACGGAGCGTTGCGCTTCGCCTTGAGGTCGTTGTTGAAGGTCGGCTGGAGGTCCTTGCCGAGATGCTCGGCCACTGCCTCCTCGGCATATTTCTGCATTCTGGAGTCGATGGTGGTGTAGATTCTCAGGCCGTCACGGTCGAGGTCGTACTGGGTGCCGTCAGGCTTGAGGTTCTTGTTGAGCCAGCCGTACAGAGGGTCGTCCATCCAGGCGAGGGAGTCCACGCGGTAGTCCTCCACCTGCTCATATGAGGAGCGCTTCGGCTTCTCCGCATTCATAAAGCGGCGGAGCATGTCGCGGTAATAAGGTGCAAGGCCGGAGTTGTGGTCCTGCTGCTGATATGAGACCACTATAGGCAGCTGGACGATGGAGTCGTATGCGGCCTTCTGCAGGTAATCGTACTTCTCCATCTGCTTGAGGACGTGGTTGCGGCGCTTCAGGGACTGCTCCGGATTGATGGCAGGGTTGTAGCGGGTCGGCTTGTTGACCATTCCCACGAGGCAGGCGCACTCCTCGACAGTCAGTTCTGTGGTCTCCTTGTCGAAGAAGGTCTTGGCGGCGGCCTTGATGCCGTATGCGTTGCCGCCGAAGAAGATCTGGTTGAGATACATCACCAGTATCTCGTCCTTGGTGTAGTTGCGCTCCAGCTTGACTGCGGTGATCCACTCCTTGAACTTGATGCTGACCATCTTTATCATCTTGACGCCGGGTATCCTGCTGGAGACGTCAGCGCGCGGATAAAGGCTCTTGGCCAGCTGCTGGGTGATGGTTGAGCCGCCGCCCTGCGACGAGTCGCCCATCAGGAGAGTCTTGACGGCCACGCGTGCCAGACCGCGGAAGTCGATGCCGCTGTGCTTGTAAAAGCGGGCGTCCTCCGTGGAGACAGCCGCCTGGAGAAGATACGGAGGGAGCTCCTCTATTGTAGAGTATGAGCGGTTCTCTATATGGTAGTTGTTTATCACCTTGCCGTCGGAGGAGATGAGCAGGGTGGCGATGTTGCTCTCAGGGTTCTCCAGCTGCTCGAAGGAAGGAATCTTCGCAAAGAGAGCCACCAGCAGAATCCAGAACGCAACCAGCACCACAGGCAGCAGGATCAGCCTCCAGAACCACTTCACTATCTTGTTTCGTGTATATGTCTTCATAAAGCCGCGTCAAAAAAGTTAACTTCGTTAAAGAGGTTGCAGTCTGCAAAATTAGGAAATAAAATTTGGAAATTTACCTTAATAATGCGTTACTTTGCGGCCTTGAACGACAAATGAACGGCACAATGGGAGAGAATCTGGTAATAGTCGAGTCGCCGGCAAAGGCGAAGACCATCGAAAAATTTCTTGGTGAAGGATATACAGTGAGGTCAAGCTACGGAAACATCCGCGACCTCGAAAAGAAGGGACTCGGAATCGACATAGACGCAGGCTTCGAGCCCAGATATGAAGTCCCTGCCGCAAAGCGCAAGACAGTCAGCGACCTGAAGTCCGCAGTGAAGAAGGCGGACACAGTATGGCTGGCATCCGATGAGGACCGCGAAGGAGAGGCTATCGCCTGGCATCTGTCCAACGTTCTCGGCCTCGACCCGGCGACGACGAAGAGAATCGTTTTCCACGAAATCACAAAGAGCGCAATCCTCGAGGCGATCAAGAGTCCGAGGACTATAGACATGAACCTTGTGATGGCACAGCAGGCACGCCGCGTGCTCGACCGTCTCGTAGGCTTCGAGCTCTCCCCTATCCTCTGGAAGAAAATCCAGCCGAAGCTCTCTGCAGGACGCGTCCAGTCTGTGGCCCTCAGGCTCATAGTCGACCGCGAAAGGGAGATCAGCGCATTCGAATCGAAGGCTTTCTTCCGCATCGAGGCAACCTTCACTCTCGAAGGCGGCAAAAACCTGCAGGCGGTTCTCAACGAAAAGTTCGAGACTGAGGAGGAGGCCCTCGCATTCCTCAACAAGTGCAGGGGGGCGCAGTTCTCAGTCACTGCCATCGAGACAAAGAAGGCAACCCGCACCCCGGCGCCTCCTTTCACCACCTCCACTCTCCAGCAGGAGGCAGCGCGCAAGCTGGGTTTCTCCCTGAGCCAGACAATGTCCATCGCCCAGAAGCTCTACGAGTCAGGTCTCATCACCTATATGCGTACTGACTCCACAAACCTGTCGTCCCTGGCCATCAACACCGCGAAGGAGACGGTCACAGGGCTCTACGGAGAGGAGTATTCCAGAATAAGACACTATCAGACACGCAGCAAGAGCGCCCAGGAGGCTCACGAAGCAATCAGGCCTACATACATCAGCAACCTCGAGATCCAGGGGACCCCTGTGGAGAAGAGACTTTACAGCCTCATCTGGAAGCGCACCGCAGCCTGCCAGATGGCTGACGCAGTGATCGAGAAGACCGAAATAGAGATAAGCTGCCCTTCTTTCAGCGAAAAGTTCACCGTCCAGGGCGAGCAGATTCTCTTCGACGGCTTCCTCAAGGTCTATTCCGAGGGCGGGGACGATGAAGAGGATGAGGAGAATGCAACCCTTCCGAGAGTCGAGAAGGGGCAGGAACTGACAGTATCCTATGTCACCGCCACACAGCGTTTCTCCCAGAGGCCGCCTCGCTACAGCGAATCGAGCCTCGTGAAGAAGCTTGAGGAACTCGGCATCGGCCGCCCTTCAACCTACGCCACCACCTCGACCACACTGCAGGAGAGAGGCTATGTCATCAAGGGTGACAAGCAAGGGCAGCAGCGCGACTATGTCGAACTGAAGCTGAAAGGTGAGAAAGTGGCACGCACTGTCAGGAGCGAAACCTTCGGAGCCGAGAAGAAGAAACTCCTCCCCGAAAACATCGGAATGGTCGTCACCGACTTCCTGGCAGCCAACTTCACCGACATCCTCGACTACGGATTCACAGCGAAGGTCGAGGAGGACCTCGACAGAATCGCCGCAGGCAGCCTCATCTGGAACAACGCTATCAGCGAGTTCTACAGGCCTTTCCACGACAAGGTGGAGAAGAGCTTCGAGGACAGGACGCACACCAATGCAGAGCGCCTCATCGGCAACGACCCGGCGACAGGCAAGCCAGTCTACGCCCGCATAGGACGCTTCGGACCGCTTGTTCAGAAAGGGGCCAACGATGACCCCGACAAGCAGTTCGTAAGCCTCGGCAAGGGACAGCTCATCGAGAACATCACCCTTGAGGAGGCTCTCCATCTGCTCGCGCTCCCGCGCAGGGTGGGCAGCTGGAAGGGGTTCGAAATCATCGCTGCAATCGGACGCTTCGGACCTTACGTGAAGTACGATGGCAAATATGTCTCACTCGGCAAGGGGCTCGACCCTTACACGGTGACCGAAGAACAGGCCATCGCCCTCATCGAGGCTTCACTCGACAAGGAAAGCAAGAAGAGCATCGCAGAGTTCGAGGCTTCAGGAATCCAGATCCTCAACGGGCGCTATGGCCCATACATCCGGAAAGACGGGGCCAACTACAAGATTCCAAGAGGCACTGACCCATACAAACTCACTGAGACACAGTGCATTGAAATTATCGAAAACACTCCTGTAAAGAAAAAATAGGATTCTGCTTTCAATCTGTAATTAATTTTTGTACTTTTGTACTTGTATTAAGTGCAAACAACCAAAAATCATTACTATGTCAACAATCATTGACAACAAGTACCAGATTGACGCCATTGACCAGAAGATCCTCGGATTCCTTGTCAAGAACGCCAGGATGCCTTTCCTTGAGATTGCCCGCGAGTGCGGAGTTTCCGGCGCTGCCATCCACCAGAGAGTCAAGAAGATGGAAAACAGCGGCATCATCACCGGAAGCCGTCTTCTCGTCAAGCCCCAGGCCCTCGGTCTGAATGTCTGCGCATTCATCGGGATGAGCCTCGACCAGGCGAACAGCTACCCGGAAGTGGTCGAATCCCTGAAGAAGATACCCGAGGTTGTGGAATGTCACTTCATCACGGGACAGCACGCGCTGCTGCTGAAGATATTCTGCTTCGACAACGACCATCTGATGAAGATTCTCATCGAGACCATCCAGAACATTCCTGGAGTCGAAAAGACAGAAACCTGGATTTCACTGGACCAGGCCATCGAGCGTCAGGTCTGGGTCAAGGACTCAGGGTATTCCCGCTAGCGTACAGCCAGCAGACGGAACAGTTCCAGATCCTCCGGCGTGGTGATCTTTATGTTGAGCCTCTCGCCGGGGACGAGTTTTACGTCATACCCCGCCGCCTCCACGACCGAAGCGTCGTCCGTGAAGGCCGGTGAATAGGCCTGTCCGTACGCAGCCTTCAGCACCTCGCTCCGGAAGACCTGCGGTGTCTGGACCGTGACGAAACGGCTGCGGTCAGCCTGCTCTGAACCGCCATTCTCCTTCAGGAGACGCATCGACTCGACCATCGGCATCACAGGGACCGATGCCGGCGAGTTCTCGGCCTCATCGAACATCCTTGCCAGGAATTCAGCCGAAACCAGAGGGCGTACGCCGTCGTGGACAGCCACCGCGGCTCCGTCAGGCACGTGTGCCAGAGCATTGCGCACGGAGTGGAAGCGGGTCAGCCCGCCGGCGACCATCGTATAGCTTTCCAGAAAGCCTGTCTCGCGGCAATAGGTCTTCCACCACTCACGGCTGGAGGAAGGGAGGACTATGATGAACCTCACATCCCCTCCGAGCGCCTGGAAACGTTCTATGGTATGTCTGAGAATCGGGCGGCCCTCCACTTCGAGGAACTGCTTCGGGCGGTCAGCGCCCATCCTGAGGCCCTGCCCTCCGGCCACTATGACGGCATATTTTCTGCGGCTCATTTTTTGCAAACTTTTCCTCCGCAAAATTAGAAATTTCCAGCCGAAATTCTTAATTTTGTTTTTTATTAGATTTCCACCTAAACCTCATACGAAATGGCATTCTCATTTTTCACTCAAGAGCTCGCAATAGACCTTGGCACAGCCAACACCGTCATCTTCATGAACGACAAGAAAGTCATCGATGAACCATCCATCGTGGCCATCGACAAGCTCACCGGCAAGGCGAAAGCAGTCGGCAAGCTGGCCAAGAACATGCAGGGCAAAGAGAACCAGGATATACGCACCGTACGCCCTCTCAAGGACGGCGTGATCGCAGACTTCGACGCATCGGAGATGATGATACGCGAATTCATCAAAATGATCAACACCAAGCGCACCATCTTCTCCCCGAGCCTGAGGATGGTCATCTGCATCCCTTCAGGATCCACCGAGGTCGAGAAGCGTGCAGTCCGCGACGCCGCAGAGCACTCCGGCGGCCGCGACGTGCAGATGATCTATGAGCCTATGGCAGCTGCGCTCGGTATCGGACTCGACGTCACCGCACCTATGGGCAATATGATCGTCGACATCGGAGGCGGCACAACTGAAATCGCTGTCATCTCCCTGGGCGGCATCGTAGCGGACCAGAGCATCAAGACCGCCGGCGACGTCTTCACCAACGAGATCCAGCAGTATATGCGCCAGCAGTACAACATCCGTATCGGAGAGCCTACCGCCGAGGATATCAAGATCCACATCGGCGCAGCCATATCTGACCTCGAGGACGGTCCGGAACCGTTCATCGTCAAGGGCCCTAACCTTATGACCGTCCACCCTGTGGAGGCCCCTGTCACCTACCAGGAAATCGCCCACTGTCTCGACAAGTCCCTCCAGAAGATCGAGGGAGGCGTTCTCGAGGTGCTCGAGAAGACCCCGCCTGAGCTCTACACCGACATCGTGAAGAAAGGCATCTTCCTGACTGGCGGCGGCGCGCTCCTCCGCGGACTCGACCAGAGGCTCACCAAGAAGATAAACATTCCGTTCCACGTGGCTGACGACCCTCTGCGCGCTGTCGCAAGAGGAACCGGTATCGCGCTTAAGAATCCGTCATATCCATTCCTGATGCGATGAGAAGCCGGTACGACCTCATATACCTGATCTCCTCAATACTGATTTTCATTGTTCTCGAGACCGTTTCAATCATAATGGTCACGAACAACAGTGTTGTGCAGAGATTCAGGATACTCGGGGGCGTACGCGACTTGCAGACATTCTTCTGGGAGAAGGGCAACCGGCTCCACGCCTGGTCCGGATGCAAGATCGACAATGAGCGCCTGGTCAACGAGAACCTGCAGCTGAGAGCCGAGCTCGACCGCTACCGCACATACCTCGCTGACAAGGACAGCATCACGGCTGACGCCGAAGGGCAGTATGTATTCAGGGCAGCCCACATCGTCAGGAACTCCATCAACAGGCAGCACAACTACCTCATCCTCGACCGCGGCTCCGAACACGGAGTCGGAGTCGGGATGGGCGTCATAACCAACAACGGGGTGGTCGGCATCGTGAGTGCCGTGACCCGCCGCCACTGCTATGTGACCTCACTCCTCAACAAGGACCAGAGCGTCAGCGCCAAGCTCTCGTCCGGAGCCTCCTTCGGACCTCTCAGCTGGGACGGCATAAGCTCCAGCGGCGCAGTCGTGAGCGAGATTTCCATCCACTCCGGAGCCGCCGCCGGCGACACTGTCGTGACCAGCGGATACTCCACAATCTACCCTCCTGACATACCTCTCGGAAGGGTGGTCGACACCAGGATCATCCAGGGCGTGACCCTCGACCTCGAAGTGGAGCTCTTCGAGGACTTCAAGTCGCTCAACAACGTATACATAGTCTCAAACACCAGGGAGCAGGAGATCCGCGAACTTTATGAATAACAAGATCACAGCCATTATCTTCTGGACACTGGTGTTCCTTATCCAGCTCGCCATCAGCGACTACCTCAACCTGGGCACCTGGATATATCTCTGCCTGATTCCGCTGATCATCGTCAATATCCCGTTCTCCAGAAGCCCGCAGGCCACAATGCTCATCGCCTTCGGAACCGGCATCGCGCTCGACATCCTCTCAGACGGAATCGTTGGCCTGAACGCTGCCTCCGCAGTCCTCGCAGCAGCGCTCCGCAAACCGGCATACCGCGCTCTTGTCAACGCCGACAGGCAGGACAGGACCGAAGTGCCGACGCTCTCCGGCTCAGGGGCTCTGAAGTACATCGAATTCCTGACAGCGGTGACGGCCGTCTATCTGCTGGCCTATGTTCTCCTCGACTGTGCGGGCTTCAGGCCATTCGGCTTCATAGCCCTCAAGTTCATCATCAGTTTAGTGATTGACGTGGCGGTCGCGCTGCTCATAAGCGCATCGTTCCTCAACAGGGAATAGGATGGGCGTATATCAGCAGGACCGCAAGACAGTGCTCACCATTGCAATCATCATTGCATTCCTGGTGATGGGCATCCGCCTGTTCAACGTACAGATCATCAACAAGGAGTACAGCCTCTCATCGGACAACAACGCGCTCAAGTACGAGACACGCTACCCTGCCCGCGGACGTATCCTCGACCGCAACGGCGAGACGATAGTCGACAACAAGATCACATACGACATAATGGTCACTCCTCACGACGTGAAGGAGTTCGACACCCTCGCGTTCTGCAGGATCTTCGACCTCGACACGGGGTTCGTCCACGAGAAGTTCAGGGAATACAGGATGTACCGCAGCCGTATCGGCTACCAGACCCTCACTTTCAAGAAGCAGGTCTCCAACGAGCAGTACAATAAGTTCATCGAGAAGAGTTTCCTCTTCGAAGGCTTCTCGGGAGTGCTCCGCACCTCCAGGACCTACCCGAAGAATGCCGGAGGCAACATTCTGGGATACATCTCGGAAGTGGATCCTGCATACCTTGAGAAACATCCCGAATACCGCAGCGGCGACTATGTGGGCAAGACCGGCATAGAGGAATCCTACGAAGAGATACTCCGAGGCGAGAAGGGCTACAACATCTACCTCCGCGACGCGCACAACCGCATACAGGAACGCTACAAGGACGGAGAGTTCGACAAGGAGGCCATCCCCGGCAAGGATGTGATGACAACACTCGACGCAGACCTCCAGGCATACGGGGAGAAGCTCATGAAGAACAAGGTCGGCTCCCTGGTCGCCATCGAACCATCCACAGGAGAGATTCTGACAATGGTCTCCAGTCCGGGAATCGACGTGAGCCAGTTGTCCGACATCAGCACCCACTACAAGGACCTTGTCCGCGACCCGTACAAGCCGATGTTCAACCGCGCAGTGATGTCGCCGCAGCCGCCGGGATCGGTCTTCAAGCTGGTCAACGGCCTCATCGGACTGCAGGAGGGTGTGCTCAAACCGTCCACGACATATCCGTGCCACAGGGGCTACGTCATCGGCAACCTCAGGGTCGGCTGCCACGGCCACCCGAGTCCGCTGGACCTCTACCACTCCATAATGATGTCGTGCAACGCATATTACTGCTATGTATTCCGGTCTATAATCGACAACCCGCACTACGGTTCGGTCCGCGAGGGATTCGAGGCGTGGAAGGAATATACCGAGAGCTTCGGGTTCGGCAGGAAGCTGGGCACCGATATCCCCGGCGAGCTGGGAGGGACGATGCCTACCGCAGAGCGCTACGACAAGATACACGGCAAGAACCGATGGAAATCCCTCTCCATCATCTCTCTTTCTATCGGACAGGGAGAGATCGGATGCACGCCGCTCCACCTCGCAAACCTCGCCGCAACAATCGCAAACCGCGGCTACTATTACATACCGCACCTCCAGAAGGACACTCCTGAGCTCCCGATCGACGCGAGGTTCAAGGAACGCCAGTACACCAAGGTCGACACCACCCACTTCACCGATGTGGTCAAGGGAATGTATATGGCCGTCAACGGGGGGCCGGGCGGCACAGCCCGCGTGGCTCAGATTCCGGGAGTCGAGGTCTGCGGAAAGACCGGCACCGCGCAGAACCCTCACGGCGACGACCACTCTGTCTTCATCTGCTTCGCCCCGAAGGACGACCCGAAGATTGCGGTGGTGGCATATGTGGAGAACGGCGGTTTCGGAGCGACCTGGGCCTGTCCTGTCGCGTCGCTTCTCGTCGAGAAATATCTCTGCGGCGAAATCAGCCCGCAGCGCAAATACCTTGAAGACAGAGTGGTCAGCACAAGCCTGCTCTGGAAAGTCAGAGTCAGGAAGAAATAGCTATGATGGGCATCAAATACAAGAAGATTGACTTTGTGACTCTGTGCTGCTACCTGGTGCTGGTCATATTCGGCTGGATGAACATCTTTTCATCCTCTGCCGGAGAGAGCGGCTTCGTCTGGAGCATCAGCTCCAAATATGTGATGGACCTCATCTGGGTGGCATCCTCGCTTATCATCGGAGCCATCATCATCTTCGCGATACCGCCGAGGGCATACTCAGCCGTGGCCTGGCCGCTGTACATACTCATTGTCTTCCTGCTTGTTGCGGTGGCTTTCGTGGGCGTGGAGGTCAACGGTTCCAAATCCTGGTTCGCGATAGGGCCGTTCAGGCTCCAGCCGGCCGAATTCTCTAAGATATCCACCGCGCTTGCGATAGCATACCTGCTTGACAAGCGTGAGATAAAGTTCAGTCTGTCGGGCAGGAACAATATCAGGGACCTGCTTTCCATCGCTGCAGTCCTTGTGGTCCCGATGTTTGCCATCCTGCTTGAGAAGGAGACAGGCTCCGCCCTGGTCTACCTGGGGTTCCTGCTGGTCTTCTACCGCGAGGGAATGAGCGGATGGGTGCTGATCCTCGGCCTCCTCGCCATCCTCTTCTTTATCCTGACACTGGTGATGTCGCCGTGGGCGACACTGCTCATACTCATAGGGCTCCTGGGATGCCTCGGTTCCTTCGGCTCGCGCAAGCTGCACATAGGCGGTCCGATAACGGTGATCACGGTGCTCCTGCTGGCCTTCTTCCCGAGACTTTACAATATCGAGGGCTTCGGCCTCATCCACCGTTTCGAACCGGAAGTGTGGGTGGCGCTTCTCTCCCTTCCTCCTGTGATTTTCTTCACGCTCAGAAGCCTCATCCGAAGGCAGACGCTCCTTCGCAACGTCCTGCTCGGCTATCTGCTCGGCATCTGCCTCATATTCTCCGTGCAGTTTGTGTTCGACAACGTGCTCAAGGACCACCAGCGCGCCCGCATCGAGGTACTGCTCGGCATCAGGGAGGACCCGAAAGGTGTCGGCTACAACGTGAACCAGTCCCTCATTGCCATCGGGTCCGGAGGACTTGCCGGCAAGGGCTTTCTCCAGGGGACCCAGACCCGCTTCGACTTCGTCCCGGAGCAGAGCACAGACTTCATCTTCTGCACCATCGGCGAAGAGTGGGGCTTCTTCGGTTCGCTGCTGGTGCTCTCGCTCTATCTTACGATGATCCTGCGGATACTGAACAACTCCGAGAAACAGAAGGACAAGTTCAACCGCATATTCGGATACTGTACGGCCTCGTGCCTGCTGATGCACGTGATGATCAACATATCGATGACAATAGGCCTGATGCCTGTGATCGGCATCCCGCTGCCGCTGCTGAGCTACGGAGGATCCTCGCTATGGGCCTTCACCATAATGATATTCATCTACCTGAGGCTTGACCTTGAAAGATGGAAATAGAGAAACACAATAATTAAAAATCCCATACACGCTATGCCACTTAATTTCGCTGACAGACACAATGGTCCGAGGGACTGTGAGCAGGAAGAGATGCTCAAGGTCCTGGGTGTCGGGACTCTCGATGAGCTCATCGGCCAGACCGTTCCAAATGACATTCTGCTCAAGGAACCTCTGAAACTTGACCCTGCAATGAGCGAGCACGACTACACTGTGCGCCTCAAACAGATTGCAGCTCTCAACAAGAATTTCCGCTCTATGATCGGAATGGGCTTCTACGGAACTGCATCCCCTGCAGTCATCACACGCAACATCTTTGAGAACCCCTGCTGGTACACATCCTACACCCCTTATCAGGCGGAAATCTCACAGGGCAGACTTGAGGCCCTGATCAACTTCCAGACAATGATCTCCTCGCTGACCGGCTTCAACCTTGCAAACTGCTCGATGCTCGACGATGCGACAGCAGCAGCCGAGGCGATGAGGATGATGTTCGAACTCCGCAGCCGCGACGCTGTCAAGGCAGGCAGGAATGTGATCTTCGTAGACCGCAATATCTTCCCTCAGGTCCTTTCAGTGCTCAAGACCCGCGCTGCAGGTCTCGGCATCGAGATCCGCGAGGGCGACTTCGCTTCATACGAGTTCGAGGAGAAATGCTACGGAGCGTTCGTCCAGTATCCTGCCGCTGACGGTGAGGTGCGCGACTACTCCGCATTCTGCGAAAAGGCTCACGCAGCCGGCTGCCTGGTAGCTGCTTACGCCGACCTGCTCGCACTCGCACTCCTCAAGGAGCCTGCTGCCTGGGGCGCCGACATCGTCTGCGGTTCAGCGCAGCGTTTCGGTCTTCCAATGGGCTTCGGAGGACCTACCGCCGGCTATATGGCCTGCTCCGACAAGTATAAGAGGAATCTTCCCGGCCGAATCATCGGCATCTCTGTAGACCGCCTCGGCAAGAAGGCTGTCCGCCTCGCACTCCAGACACGCGAGCAGCACATCAAGAGAGAGAAGGCTACCTCTAATATCTGCACAGCGACCGCACTGATGGCCACTATGACCGGAATGTTCGCTGTATGGCACGGCCCGAAGGGCATCACTGAGATCGCTCAGAACGCCTGGGGCTTCGCCCACGCAGTCGCAGCCAAACTGAAGGAATCGGGATACAAACTCGCGAGCGACAATTTCTTCGACACCATCAAGGTCGTCGGCGTAGATGCCGCCTCTATCCGCGAGAAGGCTCTCGCAGCAGGTATGAACTTCTACTACCCTTGCGGGTCAAGCGTCCAGATCTCCTTCGACGAACTCAGCTGCTGCGAAGAGGCCGCCAGGATCGGCGAAATCTTCGGCTGCAAGCCTGGATGCCCCGCTATGCCTGAGGCCCCTGCCTTTATGAAGCGCGAAACCCCTATCCTCACTCAGAAGGTATTCAACACATACCACTCAGAGACTGAGATGATGCGCTACATCAAGGCGCTCGAACGCCGAGACATCTCCCTGGCCCACTCTATGATTCCGCTGGGAAGCTGCACAATGAAGCTCAACGCTGCCGTCGAGATGATGCCGCTCTCCTGGAGCGAATTCGGCAACCTGCACCCATATGCACCTGCTGACCAGTGCCGGGGCACTCTCCAGGTCATCAGCGAACTGGAGCACGACCTCGCTGTCATCACCGGTTTTGACGGCTGCTCACTCCAGCCGAACAGCGGCGCAGCGGGCGAGTATGCAGGCCTTATGACCATCCGCCGCTTCCTCAACGCCAACGGCGGCAAGGATCGCAACGTGATGATCATCCCTACCTCCGCTCACGGCACCAACCCTGCTTCCGCAGCGATGGCAGGATTCGACATCGTCCTCGTTGGCTGCGATGACCACGGCAACATCAACGTGGAGGAACTCCGCGAAAAGGCCGATGCAGCAGGCAGCAGCCTCGCAGGTATGATGATCACCTACCCTTCAACCCACGGCGTGTTCGAAGTCAGGATCCGCGAGATCGTCGACATCATCCACAGCAACGGAGGTCTCCTCTATATGGACGGCGCCAATATGAACGCCCAGGTAGGTCTGACAAACCCGGGCACCATCGGCGCTGATGTCTGCCACCTCAACCTCCACAAGACCTTCGCGATGCCTCACGGCGGCGGCGGTCCAGGCGTAGGACCTATCTGCTGCACAGCGGCACTCAAACCTTATCTCCCCGGCCACCCTGTAGTCGGCGAATGCGGCGGCAAGGATATGGACGCAGTCAGCGCAGCTCCATACGGCAGTCCTCTGCTCCTCCCTATCACCCACGCATACATCAAGATGCTCGGTCCTGACGGTCTCCGCAAGGCATCAGCCATCGCGATCCTCAACGCCAACTATATGTCAGCCAAGCTGATGCCTGAGCTGAAGACTCTCTACACAGGCGCAACAGGCCGCGTGGCGCACGAATGCATCATCGACCTCCAGCACTTCCGCGCCGAGTACGGCGTAGATGCGACCGACGTCGCAAAGCGCCTTATGGACTTCGGTTTCCACGCTCCTACTCTCTCCTTCCCTGTTCACGAGACTCTTATGATCGAACCTACTGAGAGCGAGCCGCTTTCCGAACTCGACCGTTTCGTCGATGCACTGAAGACTATCGTCGCAGAATGCGAGGATATCAAGGCCGGCCGCGCTGACGCAGCCGACAACCCTCTGAAAATGGCGCCTCACACTGCTGACGAGTGCTGCGCTGACACCTGGTCTCATCCTTACGGCCGCGAGCAGGCAGCATTCCCTCTGGAATGGGTCCGCTACGCAAAGCTCTGGCCTGCTGCATCCCGCGTTGACAACGGATATGGCGACCGCAACCTTGTGACAACAGTTGAATAACCCTTAATCGATAAAAATGAAGAAAATCATCCTTACACTTTTTGCAATTGCAGCCCTCGCGGGCTCATCATTCGCCCAGACCAGGGACGCATTCGGTGTGCGCCTCGGCTATGGTTCATTCTTCAACGGCGAACTCTCCTACCAGAAGTGCGTCGGCGGCATCAACCGCGTTGAGACTGACCTCGGCATCGACCTTGACGGCGAGAATGTCGGCGTTACCCTCTCTGCAATCTACCAGTGGCACTGGAACCTCTCAGGCGGCCTCGGCTTCTACATCGGTCCGGGCGCTCAGGCAGATGTCTTCAACAGCCATTTCGGAATCGGTATCGGCGGACAGCTAGGTCTTGACTATCAGTTCAACGCACCTGTCCAGCTCTCACTCGACGTACGCCCTATGTGGAACTTCATCGGCCACGTCACCGGCTTCAACTACGGTGCCGCCCTCGGTATCCGCTACGCATTCTGAGTCCTGAAAGGACAAGACTGGGAGAGGATGGCCTTACGGTCATCCTCTCTCTTTATTCTCCCACGAAGGCCAGAGAGGCGACGTATATCCTGAAGTCGGTAGCCAGGACTGAAGCGCAGGCGGCAAGAGTCGCTCCGGTGGTCATCACATCATCCACCAGAAGCACATTCCGCACCCCTTCACGGGCGAGCTCTCCGACGTGGCGGGGGTATGCGGCAAATGCACCTCTGACATTGCGGGCCTTCGCCCCAGCAGACATCTTTGTCTGGCTCCTTGTGTAGCGGCGCCGGCGGACAAGCTTAGTCTCGAGCGGTTTCCCGAGAGCGTCAGCGATGCCGGATGCTATCACTTCCGCCTGGTTGTAACCCCGGCTCCACCGTCTCAGCGGATGGAGCGGCACGGGCACGACTATGTCTATCTCCCTGAACTCCCGGCTCCCGGCGAGATATCCGCCGAAGAGCCTGCCCATCCTGTAACCGAGCTCCTTCCTGCCGCAGTACTTGATTCCATACTGAATCCTGCGGTACGGGCTCTGCCGGCTGAACCTGATGAATGAGGCAGCGGCCTCAACCTCGATTTTCACCGCCATCCGCTCGAACGCCGCATTCTGCTGCCAGTCCCAGAACCAGGTCAGCGGCATCCCGGCGAAGCATTCAGGGCAGATTTCCTTTTCTTCCAGCCGCAGCGGCCTTCCGCACACAATGCATCTCCTCGGAAAAAAGAGGTCTCTCAACCCCAGGACAGAAGTCCTTAACCTCCTCACAACCCCATCACAACCAGTCTTTTTCATACAGCTGACAGATTTTCAACCCCGCGCCTTTGACAGCCGGCGACGGAGAGGCTCGTCGTAAAGCTTGAGAGCGGCGAAGGCGAGGACGACGTTGCCGGCCACGAGAGCGACCATCCACGGCCAGCACTCCACCGGTGTCCTCCAGGTCTGAGGGAACCCTATATAGGCGTAGAAAAGATACATCGTCGGATAGTGAACCGCATAGAGAGGATAAGATATCCCGCCGAGGAACTTGCAGATTGCGGTCGAAGTCCTGCCGGTTGTCGTTCCCGACGCCCCGATCCAGACAACCACAGGGAACACAAAGAGGACACAGGCGACCTCGTAAAGGCAGTTTATCCAGGTCTTGCCGCCTCCGAGAGAAGGCATCGCAAGGAGAACGACGATCAGAAGGGTGCATACCCAGAAAGCACCGCGGACCTTCACGGGCTTCAGGACAGGCCTGAAGTCAGAGTCCTGCCTCTGACGGGCATCACCGTGCATAAGTCTGCAGAGCAGCAGTCCCATCGAGAAAGGCACCAGCATCCGGAGCAGTCCGCCCCAGAAATTGAACCCGTCGAGAGTCCAGCCAACGCCGATGTTCCCATATCCTACAACATCGGAGACCGCAAACACCGCGAAGCCTGCCGCAAGGACAGAAGTCACAATGGCGAGTATCCTGGTCGGCAGTTTGCGCAGCACCAGCGCATAGATGACATTGCCGATATATTCGAAGAAAAGGGACCAGTGCGGGCCGTTGAGCGGGAACATCTCCGCATTACCGCGCACGTCGCCCGCGGCCCCGGGAAATTCAGGAATCATAAACAGATGCAGGAGCACCGCTGTCATAATTGCTGAAACCGCAGCCTTTTCACCAGACCAGCCGGTTCCGCCGCCAATCAGGAAAGTGACAAGCCCGAGCACGACGCCGAACACGACCATCGGGTGCAGGCGGACCAGCCTCCTTTTGAAAAAGCCTCCGATGGACATCCCCTGCCCCTTCGAAGCACTGCGCCATCTGTCATCGTATGCATATCCGACCACGAAACCGGAAAGTATGAAAAAGAAATCGACCGCCAGGTATCCGTGGCCTATGATCCAGGTATCAGCCGGAAAACATTCATAACAGTGGTAGACGATGACCATCAGCGCAGCGACACCGCGGAGGCCGTCCAGCAGGTCATACCGTTTCTTCAGGGCGGGAGCCGTATCCATCTCTATTCCCCGTATCTTCTGATGTCTTTCTCCTTGATGGATTCGCGCTTGTCGAATTCACGCTTTCCGCGTGCGAGAGCGATGTTGAGCTTTGCGTAGCCGTTGTCGGCGATATAGAGCTTTGTGGCCACGATGGTGAGGCCCTTCTCCTTGACGGACCTCTCGAGACGTTTCAGTTCCCGCCGGGTCAGGAGAAGCTTGCGGTCGCGGCGCGGGTCCTGGCGGCTGAAGGCCGAACCCCACCAGTATTCCGCAACATTCATATTCTTCACATAGAGTTCGCCGTTCACGAAGTAGCAGTAGCTGTCCACCAAAGACGCCTTCCCCGCACGGATAGACTTGATCTCCGTGCCGTTGAGGACAATACCGGCAGTGAAGTGCTCAATGAATTCATACTCGAACCCAGCCTTCTTGTTCTTAATCTCTATTTTGCTCTTTGCCTTGGGCATACCGCACTATGATGCACAAACTCTTTAATACGTTACAAAAATAGATTAATTTTGTGAAAATGTACGAAGATTACGACCTGATATGCGTACTTGGGCCGACAGCGAGCGGCAAAACCAGGTATGCCGTCTCCCTCGCGAAGGAGATGGGCGGCGAGATTCTCTCCGGTGACTCGCGTCAGGTCTACCGCGGAATGGACATCGGCACAGGCAAGGACCTGGCCGACTACGACGGAATCCCCTACCATCTGATAGACATAGCCGACGCTGGCACGAAATACAACATCTACCAGTACCAGCACGACTTCGAGAAAGCTTACCGGGACATCCTTTCCCGAGGGAAGCGGCCGATACTTTGCGGCGGCAGCGGGCTCTACATAGAAGCCGCCACCTGCGGATACTATCTCCCCGACGTGCCGGCCAACCCGGCGCTGAGGGAAGAGCTCGGAAAACTGCCGACAGAAGAGCTCATAGCCCGCTATGAAGCGCTCCGCACCCCTCACAACACCACAGACTACGACACCCGCCAGAGACTCATCCGCGCGCTGGAGATAGCGATATATGAAGAGACGCACCCGGTCAGCCGCACCGGTTTCCTGCCGAAGAAAACCAAGTATCTGGGGATAGACGTCTCTCGCGAAGTGCGCAACGCAAGGATAGACGCCCGCCTCGAAGCACGTCTCGAAGAGGGAATGGTTGACGAAGTGAAGCGGCTGCTGGACAGCGGGATACCGCCGGAGGACCTGCTCTACTACGGTCTGGAGTACAAGTTCCTGACCCTCTACCTCACCGGTCAGATGGACTACGGTACAATGGTCACCCGGCTCAGGACGGCCATCCACCAGTTCGCCAAGAGGCAGATGACCTGGTTCAGGGGGATGGAGCGCAGGGGAATTGAAATTGAATGGATAAAGATATGATTATGAAAAGACTCACTCTGATTCTGCTGGTACTCATTCCGGCAATGGCCTTCGCCCAGAAGGCTGACGAACTCGCCTACACGGACGCCAGGGAACTTATGCTCCTCAACAAAGGCTTCGACAACACAGAACTCTACTACTCACGTCTTCCGCGAGATATGAAGAGCGTGACACGTGATGCAGTCTGGGAGCTCGGTCTCAACTCGGCAGGCCTCGCAGTCCGCTTCTGCACCGACAGCAAAACCCTTGCAGTCAAGTGGACACCTCTCTTCAACGGCGGAATGAGCCATATGGCCGCAACCGGCGTCAAGGGCATAGACTTCTACTACCTCAACGAGAAAGGGGAATGGAGCTTCTTCTGCACCGCAAAACCTAACGGCAAGGATTCCAAGGCAGTCGTCATCCGCAATATGGACGGCAAGATGAGGGAATATCTGGCATACCTGCCTCTGTATGACGGTGTCGAGAGGGTCGCCTTCGGAGTGGATTCAAACGCAACCATCGGAATGCCTCGCAACAATGTCCTGATCAAGGGTGCCTCCAAGCCGATTGTATTCTACGGCACCAGCATCACACAGGGCGGATGCGCATCACGCCCGGGTATGCTCTTCACTTCGATCATCAGCCGCAGGCTCAACAAAGAGGTCATCAACCTCGGCTTCAGCGGCAACGCCAGGATGGACAAGTCGATGGCCGACATAGTGGCAAGGGTCGATGCAGACACCTATGTGATCGACTGCCTGCCTAACTGCACCTCAAAGATCCTTCAGGACAGTGCCTATGTCTTCCTCACAAAGCTTGCTACCGCACGGCCGGACTCGAAGATATATATGGTGGAGAGCTATGTCTACGGCTACGAATCACTCGACCTCAAGACAAAGGATGACCAGGTGAAAGAGAATGCCACCTGGAATGAGATCTACAAGAGGCTCCGCAAGGAAGGCTACCGCAACTTCCGCTATGTCGAGCGCAGGAAGGTGACAGAAAAAGATACGGAGGGCACCGTTGACGGCACCCACCGTACAGACCTCGGGTTCCAGAGGCTGGCAGACCTCTATCTGAAATTCCTCAAATAGAGTGTTCAGCCCTATTTCTTGTGGATAATGATACGGAAGTTCTCGTCGGATGCGATGAGAACTTCTTTCATAAAGTCCTCGTCGATTGCGACGCATCCGAAAGTGTAAGGCAGCTTGCCCTTGCCGTGGAGAAAGATTGAGTTGCCGAGACCTACGACATTGTCCGGATTGTAGTCGATGTGCATTCCGTAGTTGTAGTCGGGCACTATCTCGATCATATGCTCGCCGTGGCAGTTCTCGTGATGGACCACAGCGGTGTCGATGATCTGGTTGTAGTATTCGCAGGCACAGTCGCAGGCATAGGTCGACGGGGTCACATCGATGTACTTGATGGAAGTGCCCGGGTTCGGAAGGATGCCGTAGGCGCAGCGGATGCCGAAATCGCCCTCAGGGCTCATCATATCGCCCTCCTTAGTCTTGCCGAGGCCGTTCTGGCCCAGCTGCGCGTCGCTGCTGCGCACAAGGTTCCACTTGCCTTCTTCCTTTACATAGAAGTAAGCCTCAGCGTCGTATCCTTCAAGGCATTTGACAAGCATAATCTGGTTGACCGCCGGGTCAGCGGCATATTTGTCGAGTACAGAGGTCCAGTAAGCCTCGTTACCGCTCTTTGCGGTGCAGGATGAGAGGAGTGCCATAGAAGCAATCAGGAGAGAGTGGATTATCTTTTTCATAGTGTCAGGATTTCAAGTGCGGGCCCATTCCCGGGAATTCCATCTTCTGATAGCGGTAGCCCAGGGAGTGAAGCTGGATGGAGGCACCGATACGGTAGACCACCTGCACGGCACGGGCATATATGTAGTATGCACGCGGGCTCTGAGGTTCGACGCCCTCGTGGCGGATGAAGGAGATGGCAGTGGAGGCAAGCCTGCTCAGGATATCGGCCCGTGACTGAGCCTCTTTTGAAGAGAGCGGATGGCCGAGGATGTCGCGGACGATGTGCTCGTCCATATCGTCAAAGCCGCGGCTGCCGAGGAAATCGCTGTAAGCAGCCTTCTGGTAGCGGCTGAAATCCTCGTCCCACAGCTTTGCGACACCCATTCCAAGGTAGCCCGCCCAGGCGACAGAGACCTCCGGGTATTCCGCAACCTCCTTGACGGCATCAGCGAAATAGCCGGGCGCCAGTTCCAGGAACTTCGCCTCGATGTCATCGTTCTGAAGCAGGGTGTCCCCCATCGCCTTCATCTGGAAGGCTCTCTTCATAAGTTCAGCCTGAAGCCGGGTTTCGAATTCGGATAGATATTTTTCGTCGTCCATACTGCAAAGATATCAGAAATTTACCGGAAGTGCCAGCACTGGGCACTCCGCAGAGAAACTTTTGCCTGTATCGGAAGGCACGCCTGTCACAGGGTCGATGCTGAAGAGCTGTACCACATTGCTGTTCTTGCAGGGCACAATCATCTGCAGCCCGTCGGAAGAGACCGTGAAGTTGCGGCAGTGCTTTGCAGTGGCGCAGTCACCGGAGTGCGAAACCGACCCGTCGGCCGCCACTGTCATAGCGACGATCCTGTCCGCTCCGTTCCTGAGGGACGCGTAGAGGAACCGCCCGTCAGGACTGAGGCGGATGTCACCGCCGGCCTGCAGAGGTTCCCCGCAGTCACCGATACAGAGCCGCTGCAGCAGTTCCCCGTCACGGAAGACATAGAGCTCGCAGCTGATTTCAGTGAGGACATAGAGGCATCTGCCGTCAGAGCTCACGTCGCAGTGGCGCGGACCTGTGCCGGGTGCGGTCGGGAGGTCGGAAATGTGCTCCAGCACAAAACCGCCGTCAGCGCTGTCAGTTACAGAGAGCACGTGGACACAGTCGCCGCCGAGGTCCGGCGCGTAGAGCCTGTCTCCCAGAATCCTCAGCATATGGACGTGGGAGGAGCGCTGGCGCTCAGTCGCACCGCTGCAGTCGAAGCTGACCGTCTGCCTTGCAGGCAGTATCACTCCATCGGCCGTCACAGGGTAGACAGAGACGCTGCCGCCCGTATAGTCGCCGGTCAGCAGGCACCCCCTGTGCCAGAGAAGGTAGCAGGGGTCCGGTGCAACCTCCGCCAGCCGGCTGACCCTGGCATTGTCCGCCATCCTGAATGAGGTCAGCCCGGAGCGGTATCCCGATTCGGAAATGGCGAAGAAAAAGGCCCCGTCGCCCGAAATGGCGAGATAGGAACCGTTCTCAACGGAAATGGTGTCGCTTCCGAGCGTTTCGAAAGTGGCACCATTCACGCTTATTCTGTAAATCCGTTCACCGTAGGAGCCGATGAACAGATCCATTGTTTTCCTTGTGGACGACATCAGCCGCGGATTGCTGCGATGCCGGGAAGATCCTTGCCTTCAATGGCCTCGAGCATTGCTCCGCCGCCTGTTGAGACATAGCTGACCTTGTCGGCATAGCCCATCTGTGAAACAGCTGCAACAGAGTCGCCGCCGCCGACGAGAGTGTAGGCGCCCTTCTCTGTAGCCTCAGCGAGAAGCTCTGCGATCTTGAGAGTGCCCTTTGCGAATGTCGGAAGCTCGAACACGCCGACAGGACCGTTCCAGAGGATAGTCTTAGAGTTCAGGATGATGTTCTTCCAGTTCTCGATGGACTTTGGACCTGCATCCATACCCTCCCAGCCGTCAGGGATATCGCAAGTAGGGACCTCCTGGACATTGGCATCATTGCTGAAGCTGTCAGCGACCCTTGTCTGGATGGAGAGAGAAAGGTTGACGCCCTTCTCCTCAGCGATCTTCATTATCTCCTGAGCATCAGGGATGAGCTCGTCCTCGTGGAGGGAATTTCCGATTTTACCGCCCTTTGCCTTGACGAATGTGTAGCCCATACCGCCGCCGATGATGAGGTTGTCAACCTTGGTGACAAGGTTCTTGAGGACCTCGAGCTTTGAGGATACCTTTGAGCCGCCGATGATTGCGGTGAAAGGATGTTCAGCGTTCTTGAGCACATTGTCGATGGCCTTGATCTCGCCTTCCATCAGGTAGCCGAACATCTTGTCCTCAGGGAAATAGGCAGCGATGAGAGCTGTGGATGCGTGAGCGCGGTGCGCTGTGCCGAACGCATCGTTGATGTAGCAGTCAGCGTAGCTTGCGAGCTTCTTGGTGAACTCCTTCTGGCTTGCCTTGACCTCAGCCTTGGCTGCCTTCTTCTCCTCGTCGGAAGCATCTTCTGCGAGTCCGCGCGGTTTGCCTTCCTCCTCTGCGTAGAAACGGAGGTTCTCGAGCACGAGAACTTCGCCCGGCTTGAGGGCAGCCACCTCTGCGTCAGCCTTCTGGCAGTCAGGAGCGAACTTCACAGGGACTCCGAGATACTGCTCGACGCGTGCGAGGATGTGCTTGAGGGAGAATTTCTCAGCCGGTCCCTTCGGACGGCCGAGGTGTGACATTATGATGAGCGAACCGCCGCCTGCGAGGACCTTCTTGAGGGTCGGGATGGCTGCGCGGATACGGGTGTCGTCGGTAATTTCGAACTGCTCGTTCAACGGGACGTTGAAGTCAACGCGTACAATGGCCTTCTTGCCACTGAAATCATAGGAATCAATGTTTTTCATATCTACTATAATGTACTCTTTCAAACGCGGCAAAATTAAGAAAAATATCCATACCTTTGTAACTTATGACAATAGAACATCCGTCACCGTCCTGGAAGGACTACGAACTCATAGATTCAGGCGACTTCTCAAAGCTCGAGAGGTTCGGCAGATATGTGATGATCCGCCCGGAGCCGAAGGCTCTCTGGAAGAAATCGCTCAGCGACGCCGAATGGCTTTCGATGGCGCACACGGAATTCAAGCCGGGAGCCGGATTCGGCAAGGCCGGCAAGGAGGACAGCGGTTCCTGGACAATGCTCCACAAGATGCAGGAACAGTGGCAGATAGCATATCCGTCCGTGGGATTCAACCTCAGACTTGGCCTCACCAGCTTCAAGCACGTGGGCGTATTCCCTGAGCAGGCCCCGAACTGGGACTTCATCTATAGGAATGTCCGGGAACTGGCCTCCACTCAGCAGGAGAAACCCAAAGTGCTCAACCTCTTCGCCTACACCGGAGCGGCATCGCTGGCAGCCTGCAGGGCAGGTGCTGAAGTGACCCATCTCGACTCCGTGAAGCAGGTCGTCACCTGGGCCAGAGGCAATATGGAACTCAGTTCGCTCGACGGCATACGCTGGATTGTGGAGGACGCTCTCAAGTTCGCACGCCGCCAGGCGCGCCGCGGGACCCTCTACCAGGGAATCATCCTCGACCCGCCTGCATATGGTCACGGTCCGGACGGCGAGAAGTGGAAGCTGGACGAATGCCTCTATGAGATGCTCTCCGAATGCGCATCGATACTCGCACCGAAGAGGAGTTTCCTCGTCCTCAACCTCTACTCCAACGGATATTCGGCAGTCCTCGCGGACACTCTCGTCAGGAGCGCGTTCGGCACCAAATTTGAAAGCCTCGACTTCGGCGAACTCGTGCTCCGCGACCGCTTCGGCAAAGCACTGCCGCTCAGTGTATTTTCAAGATTAAGAAGATAAAGCAAAAATATGACAGACCTCCTCTTTGTCCACTGGAACGTTGATCCTATCATTTTCCACATAGGCAGATTCTCCCTGAGATATTACTCCCTCCTCTTCGTCGCCGGATTCCCTCTCGGCTACTGGCTCTTCACAAAGTTCTTCAAGCGTGAAGGCGTCAAGGTCGAGCTTCTGGAGCCGCTTCTCTATGCGCTGCTGATCGGCACGATAGTGGGCGCACGCCTGGGCCACTGCCTCTTCTACCAGCCAAGCTACTATCTCGGCAGCTGGCAGGGCTTCCTGGAGATATTCCAGCCATGGAAGGGTGGCCTCGCCTCCCACGGAGGAGCGATAGGAGTCATCCTCGCGGTGTGGTGGTACTGCGCCCGCTACGGCAGGAAGAACGGATTCGATATGCTCTGGCTGCTCGACAGGCTCGCCATAGCAGTCTGCTTCGCCGGCTGCTGCATCCGCCTCGGAAACCTTATGAACTCCGAAATCTACGGCTGCGAGACAAGCCTGCCGTGGGGATTCATCTTCGAACGCCGCGGCGAGACCGTCCCGAAGCACCCTACCCAGATCTATGAGGCCCTCACTTATCTCATCCTCGGACTCATCCTCACCTTCGTCTATTTCAAGAAACTCGACAAGGTCCACAAAGGGTGGTTCCTCGGTGTATTCTTCATCGGCTGCTTCGGAATGCGCTCCCTCATCGAGTTCATCAAGGAGGACCAGGTCGACTTCGAGGCCGGTATGACTTTCAATATGGGCCAGTGGCTCAGCGTACCGTTCATCATCGCCGGCATATTCTTCCTTGTCAGGAGCATTGTGAAGAAAGAACCCGCACAGAGAATAGAACCGGAGAAGACACACTACTGCCCTCCAAAGAAAAACGCCGCGAAGTCTTGACCATCAAGCAGAGATGAAATCATTGAGAAACATAGCGGTCGTCTTTGCGGTCTCACTGCTGGCAGTTTCTGCGCACTCCCAGGTAAGGGTGATAAGTGCCGCCTCCTTCAGCAACCAGACCACCATAGTCAGCCTGAAGGTGGTGGACTCGCTCACCAATGACCCGATCAGCTATGTATCCGTCTATCTCGTCCCCGTCAAGGACACCATAATCACCAATTTCGCCATAACCGACTCCACAGGTTCCGCATTGATGCGCGACGTGGCGGTCGGCGGCTACAAGGTCAATGCCGAACTCATCGGCTACAAACCTTACTGCAAGGAGATTTACTTCAGGAACTGGCGCGAGGACCTCGGTACGATAAAGCTCCAGGAGGATATCGAATGGCTCAATGCCGCCAAGATCGTTGCGGCGGGCAATCCGGTGGAGGTCAAGGGTGACACCATAGTCTTCAACGCCGCGATGTTCAAGGTCGGCGAGAACTCGATGCTCGAGGACATGCTCAAGAAGATGCCGGGGTTCGAGGTCAGTTCGGACGGCAAGGTCAAGCTCAACGGTGAATCAATCGAGAAGATAACCGTGGGTGGCAGGACCTTCTTCTTCGACGACCCTTCGGTCGCCGTCAAGAACCTGCCGGCAAAGATTGTGGACAAGGTGAAGGTCATCGACCAGGAGGGACGCGACGCAAGGATCACCGGTATCGAGGGAGAACGGAAAAAAGTTATGGACCTCGACCTCAAGGAGGAGTACAAGAAGGGATTCTTCGGCAACATCGCCCTGAATGCCGGCACCTCCATAGTGCCTGACGACCCAGACGGGAAAGCGCTTGTCGAGGGCAGGGACCTGCTCTTCAACGGCAACCTGCTCGCTTCCCGATATACTGAAAAGGACCAGCTGACATTCTTCGCGGAGGGCTCGAACGTGGATGTGGACGGGCTCTATTTCGTCTCCTACAGCAGCAGTGATGACATACTCCCGACTGAGCCGGGCCTCACCACTTCAGGCAGCGCCGGCCTCAACTGGTCCAACACCGGGATGAAGAACTTCGAGACGGCGGCCATGGCCAAATACAGCAACAGCGAGACTGACTCCAGGTCAAGGAAATCCCGCACGACGCTTCTCCAGGGAAATGTCCCGGACATCCGCACCGACTCCGAATCCCAGTCCCTCAACAGCAAGGAGCAGGTCGGGATTCAGTTCGAGCTGAAGGACAGCGAGGCGAAGAAGAAGGACTGGTATCTCGACTTCAGCCCTTCGGTCACCTTCAACAGGAGCAAGGGACGTTCCGAGCGCACCTCAGCCACTCAGTCGGCCGCAGGTGAGCTGATCAACGACTCCTACTCCCTCTCAGGGTCGCATTCAAACGCATTCTCCACTTCAGCGAATCTCAGCGGAGGAATCAGCAAGCTCGGAAAGAACAAAGGCAACAGCCTTTCATTCCGCGCAGGCTACTCATTCTCGGACTCCGAATCCTACAGCAGCGAATACACAAGGCTGGAATATGGCAGCGGCCTCTCCGACATCAAGGATATGTCGTATGACGGGAACTCCAGAAGCTTCTCTCTCAACGGAATGCTCAACTATGTCCAGAGACTGTCAGAGAAGTCAAGGCTCTCTGCTGTCGGTTCATACAATTTCAGCAGGAGCGGCTCGGAAAGGGATGCTTTCGACCTTCCTGAAGGGGCAGGCCAGCCCATTCCGAATGAATATTACTCCTCATTCTCCAACACCACCTACAACCGCGCCAACTTAAGGCTGCTCTACCAATATCACAAAGATGCGCATAACATACAGGCTGGTTTCAGAGGTGAGGCGATGAAGAAGGTCACCACAGCCCGCTCGCTCGGAGTGACCACCACCAGCGGCGCCGACGAAATCCTCTGGAACTGGTCGCCGAGCCTGAACTACTCCTACCGCAAAGGCCAGAACAACTTCCGCGCAGCATATAACGGCAGCACCACTCAGCCGAACCAGTCCAGAATCCTTCCTGTCCTGAACATCGGCGACAGGACGAACATCTCGGCAGGCAACATCTACCTCAAGCCGTCCATCTCCCACTCCCTGGGATTCAGCGCCTTCGGTTCCAACAAGGAAAGTTACTCGAGTTGGAATATCTCTCTGCAGGGAGGGCTCAACCAGCGCCAGTTCGTCACTGCAAGCTGGATGGACGAGAAGGGGGTCAGGAACTCGTTCCAGGTAAACTCCGCGAAACCATCCTCAAACATAATGCTTTACAGCGTCTGGAGCTCAAGCTTCGGAAAGGACAAGCAGTTCACCTTCGGCATCAGCCCGCACGTCAACTGGAACTCCGCTGTCAGCTATCAGGCACAGGGACGCCTCAAGGGGTTTGACGTCGACAACTTCGACTACACCAGTTTCATCCGCGAGTTCTGGGGAAGCACCGACGAGGGCGAGAACTTCTACAGCGGCAAGAGCGGCTTCAGGGAGAGCAGGACCCGCAGTGTCTATATTTCTTCGTCAGTCTATTTCGCTTACAAGAGTGACGGTCTCTCATTCACTCTGTCAGAGAGCCCTTCCTGGAGAATCAGCCGGTACTCTGTCGACCCGACAGCGAACCTCAATGTCTTCGACAACAGCATCTCGCTCAGCGCAGAATACTATACCCCGGGCCAATGGGAGTTCGACAACTACCTCGCATACTCCACCCACCACGGCTACAGCGACGGCTACGGCGACCCTGTCCTCACCTGGAACTTCAATGTCAGCAAGAGCGTGAAGGCCTTCACCTTCTCCTTCAGCATCAACGACATCCTGAACCAGAGAACCAGCCTCTCCCGCACCGTCCAGGAAGACTTTGTAGAAGACTCCTACCATAACATCCTTGGCCGCTACTTCCTCTTCGGAATCAAGTGGAACTTCGGCAAGATGAACGCCGCACAAGGAAGAAAGGCCCAGGGTGTCCAGTTCGATATGATGAACCTTTGATCCTTGGGCCTTCCGCCTCTGTCTGCCGGTTTTCCGGCCTGCTATTCCTGCTTCGGCTTTCTCCCGGCACGGCGGAGAGCGTCGTCGATGATCCACTGCAGCTGCCCGTTGGTGCTGCGGAACTCATCCGCCGCCCACTTCTCGATGGCCTCCATCGTGCGGGCGTCCACTCTCAGAATGAAATTCTTTGTGCCTTCCTTAGCCATAGGATGACTGCTAATAGATTGTGCCTGCGTTCACTACCGGCTGGGCGTTCTCATCGGCGCAGAGAACTACCAGGAGGTTGCTGACCATTGCGGCCTTGCGTTCTTCGTCGAGTTCGACGACCCCTTCGCTCTTGAGGTTGTCAAGGGCCAGCTTGACCATTGAGACAGCACCTTCCACAATCTTCTCGCGGGCTGCGATGATTGCGTCGGCCTGCTGGCGGCGGAGCATCACGGCTGCGATTTCAGGAGCGTATGCAAGATAGTTGATACGTGCCTCGACAGCCTCGATGCCGGCGATGGCAAGTCTCTCGTTGAGAGTATCGGTCAGCACGTCATTGATCTCATCCGCCCCTGAGCGGAGGGTCACTGCGCCGTCGCTCGCGCCGGAATTCTCATCATAGTTGTAGTCACCGGCCACCTGTCTGAGAGCAGCATCAGCCTGCACGCGGACAAAACTCTCGAAAGCCTTCATAGTGGAGCTCACTGTGCCGCCGACGCTCATTGTCTGCGAGTCAATCTCGAAGAGGCTCTTGTAGACATCCTTCACCTTCCATACGAGCACCATACCGATCATGATAGGGTTGCCGCTTCTGTCGTTGACCTTGATTGCGTCGCCGTCGAAATTGCGGGCGCGGAGGGAGACTGACTTCTTGCTGAGCAGAGGGTTGACATACCAGAATCCGTTCTCCCTGAAGGTGCCCTTGTATTTGCCGAAGAAGACGAATGCCTTTGCTTCGTTAGGTTCGAGCTTGACCAGGCCGATGGCCAGGAAGAAGATTGCAAAAATCGAAGTGACTATTGTAATGGCGATCGCGTTGTCCGGACTGCTGAAGCCCGAAACATTGTTAAGAATAATGATGTCACAGACGATGATGGCGATGATGAGCAGCAGAGCGATGAAACCGCTGCACCTGAATCCTTTGAACTCTTTGTCCTTTGTTTCCATAGCAGAAAGTATTTTGATATCATTTTGATATCGCAAATATATCAACAACTTCTCATATTTCCAAAAAATACTTATGAATCTGAGCCTTTGCTTCCCAATGATGATCTCCGACCGGATTGGGCGTGGTTTGAAAGTCGGTGACCGACCAGGACGTGACTTGCAAGATGCTGACCGACAAGGCAGCGTGATTCGCAAATACCTGATTATCAACCGATAGAGCAACTTGGCTTCCCGAAAAACGGGAAGCCAAATCAAGCATCTATCTGATAATCTACAATTTACAAATCACGCCACAAAGGTAATCAATGAAAGTTGACCACCCCTCCCGACTTATGGCAGAGTAGCGCCGCTGCTGAAGCTGATTGGAGCACACCGAGAAGTGCAAAACCGGCCTTCCCACACTTCTTGAAGGGTTCAGAAGGCCCGAGAAGTGCAATTCGGGGCCTCCGGCACTTCTTGACCCGGATAGTACTAGTTCAAAGGTCAGCGCCTTCGCTGCGGGGACGAAGAATCTATGTGAACAGAATAAATGCTATATTTGTAATGTATGCGGCGGGCGGCTCTCATATTGGCGATATTGGTTTCTGCGCTGACTCTCAGGGCGCAGGAAGTGACTGTGCCGCCGGACTCTGCCAGAGTCGGGACTGCGCAGAGCAGCCAGTCGCTGAACTCTGAAGCGCTCACCGCGGAAGACCCTTCGTGGAGGCGCTACAGCGGACAGACCCAGGGCGCAGATGCCCAGACTGCCGTACCTTTCTCCCAGCCAAAATTCGATGTTCTGCCACACGTGCCCGACTGGATGTACGGAGGATCGTCTTTCAGCAATTATATCGGACTTGGGAGTGTCGCTTCCGCGCAGATCGGATACCGGAACAGCTATCGCAACCTGTCGTTCCAGATAGGGGCCGGGGCCGACAAATATATGTTCAACTACATCAGTTCCAACAACTTCTATCTCAACGCAGCAGCCACATATTCATTCAGTCCCATCTGGTCAGTGACCGCCTTCGGCCAGGTCGCAAGCAATTCGGACTTCATCACGATGCAGGCAGTCCCTTATATCCGTACGTCATCCTACGGTGCGACAGTCAATTATTCAGGAGATGCCTGGGGACTGCAGATCGGCGCCCGGAGAGAATTCGATCCGTTCACCGGCGGCTGGGAGATGTATCCTGTCGTGGTTCCTTCAATAAAAATCGGAGACTTCAGCTTCGGCGTAGATGTCGGCCCTATGATCAAGCAGGGCTACAGGAGACTTCAGGACCGCAACAACCCTCCGCCCCCGGCTCCGCATCCTTCCTCCGAACCCGTCACCCACGGATTCCCGAATGTCAGAAGATAAGAGCCGTATCAGCTCTGGCGGTCGATGGAAGCGTGGTGGATGACGTTGAAGAGTTCTTCGACGAAAGATGGGTCAAGGCCTCGTGCAGCGGCGCCTGATGCGGCACGGCGGAGCACCTCTTCCCAGCGGGACTGCTGAAGAGCAGTCAGATTGTGAGCCTTCTTGACGGAGCCTATCTCATCCACGAGCTCCATCCTCTGCGAAAGCAGGTCAAGTATGCCGTCATCGAGCAGGTCAATCTGCTCCCGCAGCCTTGCCAGCTCCTCAGTCCCGGCACAGTCGGAGGCAGTGTCCCTCACGGCAAGCGATGAGAGAAGTTCCAGAAGCGCGGCGGGCGACAGCTGCTGCTGAGGGTCGCTCAGTGCAGAGCCAGGATTGCAGTGGCATTCGAGGAAAAGGCCGTCGAAACCGAGGTCCAGCGCCTTCTGCGAAATCTCGCGGAGATAGCAGCGCTGGCCGGCTATATGGCTCGCGTCGCAAAAAAGAGAGGTCTGCGGCAGACGGCGGCGGAAATCCACTGCAACCTGCCACTTAGGGAAATTGCGGTAGCGGCTCCGCTCATAGAAAGAGAAGCCCCTGAGGATTGCGCCGACCTCAGAACCGGTGGCGAGAGCAATCCTCTCCACAGCCCCTACCCAGAGATCCACGTCGGGATTCATAGGGTTCTTGACAAGCACAGGCACAGCCACGCCCTTGAGAGCATCGGCAATTGCCTGAGTGTCAAAAGGATTGGTAGCAGTGCGGGCACCTATCCAGAGCATCCTCACTCCAGCCTTCAGCGCAGCCTCCACGTGAGCCGGACCGGCAACTTCGACAGCGGACGGAACTCCGTACCGGTCCTGCACCTCAGTGAGCCAGGAGAGAGCCTCCTCCCCGACCCCTTCGAATCCTCCAGGACGGGTGCGCGGTTTCCATACGCCCGCACGGAAACCGCACAGGTCGAACCCCAGGGCGTCAAGTGAGGGGCGAAGCAAAGCGAGCCCTTCAGCCGTCTCCTTAACCTGTTCAGAGGTCTCAGCGCTGCAGGGGCCCGCTATAAGTCTGATTCTCCGCACTTACTTTATCAGAAGTTTAGACAGTCATTATCTCTTTCTCCTTGGCGGCGAGGATCTCATCCACCTTCTTGGAGAAATTGTCAGTCAGTTTCTGGACTTCAGCCTCGAAATCTTTCTCAGAGTCCTCAGGAAGACCCTCTTTCTGGAGTTTCTTCAAGGACTCGATGCAGTCGCGGCGGGCATTGCGGAGACCTATCTTCGCATTCTCGCCGGCGGTCTTCGACTTCTTGACCAGCTCGCGGCGTCGCTCCTCGGTGAGAGCAGGCACATTGATACGGATCACCTCACCATTGTTCTGCGGGGTGAAGCCGAGGTTCGCATCCATAATCGCCTTCTCGATGGCGTGGAGCATAGTCCTGTCCCAAGGCTGGATAAGCATAGTCTTGGCATCAGGAGTGCTGATGCTGGAGACCTGAGGAACCGGAGTCATTGTACCGTAGTAGTTGACAGAAACAGAGTTGAACACTGCCGGGTTGGCCTTTCCGGCGCGATAGGTCTTGAGGTCCTCCTCAAGGTAGTTGACCGCACCCTCCATCTTTGCCTTTGCAGATGCAACGGTCTCTTTTGCTTTATCAAACATATTCTTTCCTTTTAATTGTTTTTGACGATTGTGAAAGTGCCCTCACCGCGCACGACCTTCTCGAGAGTGCCCTCCTCATTGATATTGAATACAATGATAGGCATATCGTTCTCCTTGCACATCGTGAATGCCGTCAGGTCCATCACCTGGAGGCCGTCAGCGATAGCCTTGTCGAATGAGAGGGTGTCATAGCGCTTTGCGTCAGGATTCTTCTTTGGGTCGGAATCATAGACGCCGTCGACTTTCGTACCCTTCAGGAGAGCGTCGCAGCCGAGCTCGCAGGCGCGGAGAGCGGATGCGGAGTCTGTGGTGCAGAACGGATTGCCTGTGCCGCCGGCTACAACTGCCACGCCGCCCTGGTCCATATAGGCGAGCACCTCATCCCTCATATAATATTTGGCCATAGGTTCCATCGGGGTGGCCGTGAAACACTCTGCCTTGAGGCCCGCGTTGCGGAGAGAGAGCGACATTCCGATGCTGTTGATCACGGTGGCGAGCATTCCCATCTGGTCGCCGCGCACACGGTCAAAACCGCGCTGAGTGCCGGCAAGGCCGCGGAAGATATTGCCGCCTCCGATGACGATGGCCACCTGGACGCCGCTGTTCACCACTGCGGCAATCTGGCGTGAGAAAATCTCCATTGTCTTTTCATCAAGACCGACGCCATCTGCGCCGCCTATAGCTTCACCACTGAGTTTCAGCAGGATACGGTTGTATTTCATAATATTGTATACTTATTTTGGATTATCAATAATATCAAACAAAAGTAACCATTTATTATGATTTTATCAAGTTTAGGCGTATATTTGCATATTCAATTGGAATAACAAAAGCATCATTATGGCAAACATATTCAAGTCATCCATCGGGAAGAAGCTGATTATGAGCATCAGCGGTCTTTTCCTCATCCTTTTCCTGACACTTCACATGTGTCTGAACCTGACTTACGTATTTGACCCTAGCAGCGCGATGGTCAGCGGTGTATGGGCCGGCAAGGTCTTCCAGGGTGTCTGCGACTTCATGTCACTCGGCATTGTCAGCATCATGGTCCCTGTCCTCGCCTTCGGTTTCCTGGTTCACATCATCTACGCCTTCATCCTTACAATCGGCAACCTGAAGGCACGCGGAAACCAGAGATACGCTGTTTCAAACAAGGCACAGGCTGACTCCTGGTCTGCAAAGAACATGTTTGTCCTCGGACTTATCGTCATCATCGGCATCGCCCTTCACCTCACGGACTTCTGGGCTGACATGCAGCTCCAGCACTTTATGGGCAACGAGCAGGCAAGCCCTTACGAACTGATGGCAGCAACCTTCGGCAGGTGGTGGATCCTCGCACTCTATCTCGTATGGTTCGTGGCTCTCTGGTTCCACCTTACACACGGATTCTGGAGCGCACTCCAGACCCTCGGCTGGAACAACCAGATCTGGTTCAAGAGATGGAAATGGATCTGCGGAATCTACGTCACAATCATCCTCCTCGGATTCGCACTCATCGCAGTCTTCGCTTTCTGCAAGACCAACGGTCTCTGCTAGAACAGTTCTGATATGACAGCGTCGGATATGAAGAATTTCTCCTGAGGTATCCTGACGCGACCGCCATCAACGGCAAGATTACCGGCCTGCACCATTCTGATGCAGGCCGCGTTGTTTTCAAGCAGTGCCGCATCGACTCCCGCAGCCGTGCGCAGTCCGAGCATGATCCGCTCCTCGCGGACCTCGGCATCGGAGAGGGTCTCTCCTCCACCACCCTCACCATTCATATAAAGGGCAAGGTCCGGAGCGTTCCACGAGCGGCAGCGCTCTCCGTCGAAAGAGTGTGCCGAGGCCCCCAGGCCCAGATAAGGCTCCCGCTTCCAGTAAGCGCCGTTATGCCGCGACTCGCGGCCCTGGAGGGCCCAGTTGGATATTTCATAGTGGATATATCCCTCCGAAGCAAGCCTTTCCTGCAGGCGGAGATACTGCCTGTTGCAGGCCTCTTCGTCTTCAGCGGCCCAGCGGCCCATCATCTGGTAGCAGGAGATGTGTTCGGGATGCAGCGCGGCGGCACGGTCGATGGAGAGCTCCCACTCCCCGTCAGTGAGTCCCCGGAAGCCGAAGATAAGGTCAAGGGAGAGATTGGCGAAGCCGGCCTGGCGCAGCGCGCTGAAAGCCGCCACAGCCTCATCTGCGGTGTGCCGGCGCTTCATCCAGCGCAGATGCCTGTTGCAGAAGGACTGAACTCCCATACTCACGCGGCTGACCCCTGCCTCACGCAGCTCGCCGATGAGGCCGGGAGCCACATCGTCGGGGTTCACCTCCACGGTGAACTCTTCGAGAGCGCTCAAATCGAATATCTTCCTGAGGCCGCCCGCCACCTTCAGCAGTTCACCACTGGGCATAGCGGAAGGAGTCCCTCCGCCAAAATAGAGAGTGGCTGGAGGAACTCCTTTCAGATAATCCCTGCGTGCCGAAGCCTCGCGGAGCAGGGTTTCCGCATAACCGGCAGGGTCAAGCCCTGCTCTGGAGTAGAAATCGCAGTAGATACACTTGGAAGAGCAGAACGGGAAATGGACGTAGATGCCGGCCATCCGCTACTTCAGGATCAGGTCTGCCGATCCGAGCTTCGTCTCCTTGGTGTAGAAGTCTACTGTGTACCTTCCCTTGGCGAAGCCCTGTGAACTGCCGAAATAGAGGCATATCTCAACCTCTTCACCCTGGTAGTCCACCTCGCGGGACGCTGAGTAGACCATCTGCTCGCCGCCGCAGGTGAACACCTTTCCGCCGTCATCGGTCATCAGAATGTCATCCGGACCCTTGATGCGGATATAGACGGTACGCCAGCCGCAGTCAGCGATGGAGTTCTCAATCAGACTCAGGCAGGCGCGGAGCTTCTCAGTCCTGCTGCTGCGGTCTGTGGCCTTGTTGGAGCTGTTGATTGCTGCAAGAGCGAATCCGCGGCCTTTGACAACAGCACCTGCTGAAGCCTTCTTGGAAAGCTTGTCAGTGGTGGTCTTGAGGTCATCGTACTGACGCTTGCTCTCCTGAGCCTCGCGGCGTGCAGCAGAAGCCTCGTTGCGGAGGCTGGTATTGAGAGTGTTGAGTGAATCGATCTGGTGGATGTAGCCCCTCATAATCGTGCGGAGGGTTCCGAGCTCCTTCTCGTACTGGCGGATCTTGGCGCGGTTGGTGGCCTCTGTCTGCTGCAGGCGCTCGATCAGCTGGCCGACCTTCTCCTTCTCCACATTGAGGGAGTCGTTGATGGCGGCATTGGTGGTGTTCAGGGCTTCATAGTCGCTCTGCAGGCTTACAAGCTCTGCAGTAAGGTCCTCCTTCTCGACGCGGAGGTCATTGACAAGGGAGTTGCGGTTGATCCAGAGCACCACAAGGGCGGCGAGCAGGAGGGCAGCGACAACCCCGAGACCTATCACAATATTGCGCAGAGAGCCCTCAGCGGCCCCCGCGTTGCTTTTCTTCGACGGATGATCCTTTTCGAACTGGATCATTTCCTCATCGAGTTCTTCATCTTCGTACATAGCAGTGTATTATATTTGTTGCAAAAATAGTTAATTTTGCGAAGAAAAAATCATTGCAATATGAGATACCTTGTCCGTTCCCTCAAATACCTTGCCTACTTTATGATATTCTTCATATTCATAGTGGGCGTCATCTGGATCTTCTCCTCCCAGAAGCAGGCGGGACTTTCATTCGCCGAACTCTTCGAGGAAGGTTCGCTCCCTAAACTGGCAATATTCTTCATCGCCGTGGCAGCCGTCTATCCGGCGCTCGGCTTCCAGAAGAGGAAACTCTACCTCAACGGTGATTTCAGCAAATATGCAGGAGCAGTCCGCGAGGCGATGGAGTCCCTGGGCTATGAACTCGAATCTGAGGAGGGCGGCACAGTGACCTACCGCGTCGTCTCCGGCTACGGCCGCGCCACCAGGATGTGGGAGGACCGTATCACCTTCACCACCAGCGACAACCCTGTCATCGTCGAAGGCATCCGCAAGGACCTCGTCCGCATCGCCAGCGCCGTCAACTTCAAGATCAGGGAACTCGACCCTCAGGAGACCGAGGCATAGTCTGTCCTACCCGTAACTGACAAACAAGACGGAAAAGGCGGTAGCGGCAGCTAATTCCCCTTAGATATTTTCCAATGTAGAGGCGATCAGTTTCCACCACTTGGATACTGACGATACAAGAACTCTTTCGTCCGGAGAATGAGGGGAACATAGTGTCGGACCGCAGGATACCATCTGGATCTCAGGATAAACGCCTGAAAGAATGCCACATTCAAGGCCTCCATGGAGAGCCTTGACAGCTGGTTCATATCCAAAGAGGCTGACGTATATTTCTTTCATCCTGTTCAGAATCGGAGAGCTCATATCAGGCTTCCAGCCGGAATACCAGCCTGAGAAAACACATTCAGCACCTGCCATCTCGAAAATTGAGCGAACAGCCTCTGCCTCTGCCAACTTTATTGAATCCGAAAGGCCACGAAGCATACACGTGACTCTCGCTTTCTCTTCCTCTGTCTTCACTATCGCGATATTGTTGGACGAATCCACTACTCCCTCAATGTCAAGGCTCATTCTAAACACACCGTCCGGGCAGGAAACAATTGCCTTGAGGAGATTCAGTGCGACACAGTTTTCAATGGATGAAACCGCCTCAGTTCTGCTGACGGCTATTGTGACATTCGGATCCGCTTTGCCTGCTTCCGATTTCACCGCCGATGTGAATTCATCTATGAACAGTGACACTTTATCAACCTCCTCTTGAGGAACTGCGATGACTGAGACAGCCTCACGAGGTATGGCGTTTCTCATATCACCGCCATCAAAGGAGACGAGCAGACAGCCCATATCACGGACCAGAGGAAGTACGCATCTGGATGCAATCTTATTTGCGTTGGCACGTCCTTTCTCTATATCCATTCCAGAATGGCCGCCCAGCATCCCTTTAAAAACAATTTCAAGAGCGACATATCCGGAAGGCAACGGAGTCCTTGAATAATTGAACATCGCATTGAAATCGTAGCCTCCGGCACACCCCACATAAAGCTCGCCTTCTGTCTCCGAATCAAAATTGATCAGGTAGTCTCCACTGAGGAATCCCTGTTTCACGTTCCTGACACCCGTCATTCCAGTTTCTTCTCCTACTGTGAAAAAGCCGTCCAACGGACCATGCTGCAAAGTGTCGGACTCCAGAACAGCCATTATCGCAGCGCATCCAAGACCATCATCCGCGCCCAGTGTCGTTCTGTCAGCCATAACCCACTGTTCTCCATCTATCAACTCAATATGAGTCTCTATAGGATCCTTCAAGAAATCATGAACTTTGTCCTTGTCTTTCTGGGGAACCATATCCATATGTGCTTGGAGTATGATTTTCTTTTTACCCTCCATCCCCTTGGAGGCCGGTTTATGAATAAGCACATTACCCACAGAATCCCGTTCTGTTTCAAGTCCGAGACTTCGACCGAAATTCTCAATATAATCGCTCACCATTTCCTCATGCCTGCTTGCACGCGGTATCCTGGTGAGTTTATAGAAATTATTCCATACGCAACACGGTTCAAGATCTCTGATGGTCATATCGGATATTATTAAAGATTATTTTAGCCTATTGATCCCTTTTATTCAACTCAATTACGGTTTTTCTAAGATCAGCCTTACGGACACCGTCAATCCTGACAGGATGTAGTTTGCCGTCTTCGCCTTTCACCGTGGTTGTCAATGTCCTGCGCGGGTCAATCATTTCCTGTTCATAATGAACTGCTCCTCTCCTGCATCTGTTGCCTGTCACCTGACCGGAGTCATCACGCCTGATAGAGCACCCATTAGGGCAAAGAGGGCATATTACCACACCTTCCTCCGGGAAACCCTTCTTCAAAGCACCTGAAGGAACGTACACAAACTCCTCCAACTGCTCATTCCTAAGGTATCTGGCCGCGTTCTTCCCAGCTATTGCCCCCTGTTTAGAAACAAGGTCTGCAAGGTCCATGACCTTACGGCAGTTACCACAGGCAAAGATTCCCTTTCTGCTGGTCTGAAGGCAGTTATCAGTAAGCACTCCATTGCTTTTCCCATCAAGTTCTATGTGAGCTGTGAGTGCCACTTCATTTTCAGGGATAAGGCCAACTGAAAGCACCAGGCTGTCACATTCTATCAGTCTCTGAGTACCTGGAATGGGGCGTTTATTGTCGTCAACTGCCGAAATTTCAACTGCAGTGAGCTTACGGCGGCCAATGATATTGCTTACCGTATGGCTCACATAGATTGGGATATCGAAATCATACAGGCACTGACTGATATTTCTCTGAAGTCCGCAAGGCTCCTTCATTATCTCAATTACTGCAAGGACTTTAGCCCCCTCCAGAGTAAGGCGGCGCGCCATAATCAACCCGATGTCTCCAGAACCGAGTATGACCACTCTCTTGCCAACCATAATATTTTTGACATTGACAAGATCCTGGACCACTCCGGCTGTAAATACACCTGCGGGCCTGGTTCCTGGAATGGAGATTGCCCCACGTGTCCTCTCCCGGCACCCTGTTGCAAGAACAATGGACTTTGACCGAATCTTGCGCAACCCCTCCCGGCACACGGCAGTTACTGTCTTGTCATCATCTATTGAGAGCACCATATGGCCGGTGGCGATTTCCACACCTGCGGACACTGCCTCCTCACTTGCTCTCTGAGCATATTCAGGGCCAGTCAAAGCCGCATTATATCTGATAATTCCAAAACCGTCATGGATGCACTGTCGCAACACACCCCCGGAAAAATCGTTTCTGTCAAGAACGATAACCTTTTCGGCACCATTCTGTTTTGCCGCTGTAGCAGCAGCAAGGCCTCCAGGACCGGCACCCACAACAACAACATCAAATAATTCCATTATTTAACCCTCCCACTATATAGTTCTGAACCGGGGCCTCTGAACGTGATATCCTCAGGCTCGATGTTGTACTCTTTCTCAAGTATTTCTGATATTCTTGAAAGACAGTATCCACCGTTACATCTTCCAGTTGTAGCCCAAACGCGGTATTTGATCCCAGAGATTGTCTTTACTCCAAGCGGATTTTCAATTGCCTGACATATCTCTTTCCTAGTGACTTGCTGGCATCTGCAGACCACATCACCATAAGATGGATCCTTCCTGATCAAATCAGCTTTAACCTCGTCCGGCTGTTCGCTGAATTTCAAAATCCGCTTGCGATTCGGCTTAACTTCTTTCTTTTTAAGTTCAAGTGTTTCCGCTATGATGGACCGGACCATTTTTGCTATCGGCATCGAAGCTGTCATTCCAGGCGATTCTATCCCGACCAGATTAATAAAGCCTTTGCAGGAAGATTCTTCTTTGATTACGAAATCGTGAAAACCTCCTTCTTTAGGAGGGGCCTGTTTCGACCTTATCCCCGAATATGCTCCGATTACCTGACTTCTTTCAAGTGTCGGAAGGAGTTTGTGAGCCTCAGCAAAGAGTCTGTCTATCAGTTCCTGAGTCGAAGCGTAATCTTCGCTGTCCTCTATATATTCAGCACTTGGTCCTATGATGATGTTCCCGTGTATTGTCGGTGTAAGATGCACTCCCAAGCCTCCAATATTGCGTTTTGGTGCAGGATATACAGGAACATTCAGCACCTTGTCAGCAATCTTGTCAAGTATCAGGTACTCCCCACGGCAAGGGAATATGCGGTAATCCCCACAACCTGCCATTGCTGAGACTTTGGCCGAATTGAGGCCAGCGCAGTTTACTATCATCCTGCAGAGGAAAACCTTATCATTTGAGCTTACTTTGAAAAAGCCGTCTTCCTTATCGATTGATGAGACTTCCTGACCAAGGAAGAATTCAACGCCGTTGTCAGCGGCATTATCCGCAAGTGCAACAGTATATAGAAAAGGATCGAAGACCGCCGTATTAGGAGAATATAATGCTGCAATGCCTCCTACGTCAGGCAAGACAGAATGCAAAGCTTTTGCGTCAATTATCTCAAGGCCTTTGCAGCCGTTGGCCTTACCTTGCTCGAGAATTGACTCAAGGGTAGCATAATCTTCATTATCGAAAGCCACCACATACTTTCCAGTCTTTTTGTAGGGGACATCAAGGTCCTTGCATAGTTTTTCAAACCCATCATTCCCTTCCACACAAAGTCTGGCCATAAGACTGCCGGGCCTATTGTTGAAGCCGGCGTGAACGACACCTGAATTACGACCGCTCGTGGCTGCCGCAACATCAAATTCTTTCTCCAGTACAGCGACCTTCAGGTCATAGCGGGAAAGATCATAGGCGACGGCGCATCCTACTGCGCCGGCGCCTATGATAAGGATATCAAACGGACTCATATCCATAAATGGTTGCATTTATTGCCTGACAAACACCAATTAATAATATTTATAGCCAGCCTTCTTGAGTTGATCAATATTCTTGAATCTATGAGGCGGATTGAGGTATGAAGCCATGAATTCATAAGTCTTGAACCTTATCTCTACGGACTCCCTGCTGTCAATCCTCTCAAATACGTGCGCTCCAGGCATTGGAGGATAAATCTCATATTCAAATTCTTTGTTGTAGAACTTCAGAGAATCTATCATCCTTTCTACTTCAGTATGGCTTACGTCATCATCATTTATGCAGGTAGTGATCATCAGCGGCCTTTCGAGCAACTTTGCATATGTCACAGGGGACCTCCTTGCATATTCTTCCGGCTTTTCATCCGGTAGAGCGCCTATATGGTACTTAGGTGTAAAGTTATTCTTGTAACTCGGCAACTGATATGTCAGGCGATAGGCAACGTCGCTCACAGGGACACCGGCATACCCGCAGACATATTTTTCCGGATAACGAAGAATGCTCATCAAGGTTATCATTCCTCCGTGGCTCCACCCCATTATACCGACGCGCTCCGGATCAACGACAGAGTAATTCTCCACCATATAGTCCCTTGCAGCAAGTACGTCTTCATTTTCGAGTCCGCCGTAATCGATGGCCTCATATATCGCTCTGCCCCATCCTGTACTTCCACGATAATCCGGGCACAAAACGATATAACCCTGACAAACCATTTCACGCAATATGTGAATGTAGGATGTTCCGAAAGAGCCATGGATTCCTCCGTGAGGGAAAACCATCAGCGGATATTTTTTCCCCTGCTTGATATCCTTGGGGAAAAACACATAGGAATAGAATATCAACTGATTATTGCGCAGTGTATCTTTGAACGCGCAATTCGGTTTTCTAGTCTGAACAGCCTTCGGAGGTCCGGCAAGTCTCAGGATATCCATATATGCGACGTCCTCCATCGCCATCCTGATGTAGACATTGTCAATCTTCTTCTGAGTATTCTGCTCAGAAGAATAATCCTGAGCGCTGGCGCTGCTGAAAATGAACAGCGCCAGTACAGGAAACAAAAACCCAAATAATCTATTAACCATAACTGCAGTTTTTAATCTTTATTGCTCAAAGGATTCTGGTCTTTTGTAATGTCAAGGGCTGCATTGCCATCGAATTCCATCTGTGGAATAGGCATAACCCACATATAACAGTCAGGTCTGCTTGTATCGCCTGTCACCTTAGTGATGGCATCGTTGCTGAATCCTTCCTCAGCCACTCTTACAAAGCCTTGCTTGAGTCTCTTGATATCGAAGATTCTTCCTACTTCAGCCCAAAGTTCAATTCGGCGCTGGATGATGATTTCTTCAAGAAGGGAGCCAGTCCATTCATCTGTCAACTTACCGAGGGCGGTTCCGGATTTATCACACTTATAATCCGGGTCGCGTTTTGCCATCAGTTCATTGAGGAGGGTGATTGCAGCTCTGTCATTCCCCAAACGGCATTCCGCTTCAGCTTCAGTAAGTAGCATTTCCTCGTTGCGCATGAAAATATAGTCACCCATATACGTGGATATGTCAGCATACAGGAACTTCACCTGTTGATAGTGGAAGCCTCCTGCAACTTTCGAATCGGCCACAGCCTCGAACCACTTCCTGCGTATATCATTTGCACCCATCTTGCTGTAAAGAGTAGGCGTGATGTATTTAGGCTGCCTTGTTCCGTGAGTACCCTCCTTCTGCATATGGGCAAAGAGATTCCTCTGGTAATCAGTCTGGTCAGAGGTGATGATATGCCCCCATATGACATTCTGCACATCTACTCTGTTCATACCCTTGAGGATATCGTCCGCCTCACCTATCTTCGTATTGCTGCGGGCGATGGCAGCACACTCCTTGGCTTTCTGGAAATCGTTCATTTCCATAGCGACCCTTGCTCTGAAACCGTTTGCAGTGAAGTAGTCGATATGAGAGATGTGTGTCTTCTCGTGTGAAGCATTAAGCCTGGTGATTGCTGTATCCAGGTCAGCCACTATCACATTATAGACCTCCTGCACGCTTGAACGAGGCTTACCCGAAGTTCCCGCAGAACTCGGCTCTGTGTATACCGGCACGCACGGATCGGACTCGTGGCCTTTGTATGTTCTTGAAAACCATTGAGCGAGCATAAAATAGCTGAAACCGCGGATAGCGTATGCCTGGCCAATTATGTAGTTGATCTCTGAAGGAGTGCCCTGCATGATTTCCTTAGAGTCAATGATGTAGTTTGCATTGGCAATGTAGGTATAGAACTCTTTCCAGGCACTTCCGGAACGGCCTGAAGTTGCGGTCCACCTTTCCTTCATCGTATATGTATGGTCTCTGTAGAACCAGTTTCCACCCTTAAGCGCTATGATCATATCATCTCCCATTGCATCAGCAGCGAGCAGGTCTGCCCTGAGGGCGAAGTTCATAGTATAGTCACCTGCCGTACTCCAACCATGACTGTGCATCAAGGAATAGATGCCATTGAGAGGAACAAGGGCCGCAGTGGTGTTGTCAAACATGCTTGACCCTGATACTTTTGTAGTCGGATTCGTCTCCAGCGCATCCTCCGAGCAAGAAACGGAGATGCACGCAAACAAAAGCGCCGTTAATATGTATAATGCTGTCTTTTTCATAAGTGTACTCATTTAGAACGTTACTTTCAAGCCGATAACAGATGTTTTGGTAGGGTTATAGACATAGTTTGTCGTACCGCCAATGCTCTGCTGAGGGTTCATACCGTTGAGGTGTGTGAATGTCCAGAAGTTATCAAGGGAGCCATAGATTCTCAACTGCTGAGCCTTGATCCCCTGAATCCATTTCTTAGGGAGGTTAAATCCGAGAGTGATGTTCTTGATTGCAAAATAAGAAGCATCGATAAGCAGACGGCTCGAGATAGGTGACGAACCGCCGAGTTCAGCACGAGGCACATCTGTCACGTCACCCGGCTTCTGCCATCTGTCAAGCACATAAGTAGAAAGGGCCCTGCCTGTCTGTGTAGGCGCCACTAACTCCTTATAGATCTGGTCATAAACCTTGCCGCCAAGTGAATAGGTAGTCAATATGCTGAGGTCCACATACTTGAAGATTTCAAAATCGGTACCGATGGAACCGGTGAGCTTAGGCATACGGCTCCCTAGATAATACTTGCATCCAGTCGCAACTGCGAAGTCAGTAGTCAGATACTCTCCTACAGGATTTCCATTCTCATCCATGCTTTCATATGCCCAGAACTGTTCCTTTCCAGTTTCAGGATCCACGCCTGCGTGCTTTACCATATAGAAGGTGTACATCGGCCGGCCTTCCTCATAGATCTGTTGTCCGCTGACATAAGAAGGCGACTCTGTAGTAAGTTTCAATATCTTGTTCTGGATTGAAGTTCCCATCACGCTCGCCTTCCAGGTGAAGTTCTTTCTGTCCACGAGAACACCTCTTACAGAAAACTCGACACCCTTGTTCTCAAGGCTTCCCACATTCGCATCATATCCGCTGAAACCGGTGGACACGGCCATAGGATAGTTCAGGAGCATATCTCTTGTGACTCTGTCGTAGTACTCCACTGTGAAATCGAGTCTGTCACCGAACATTCTGGCATCGAGTCCGACGTTCAAGTTGGCATTCTTTTCCCAAGTCACGTTCTTGTTCTCCAATGAAGAGACCACTGCTCCCTGAGCTCCGTCATTAGGATGCCCGAGCTCGTAGAAACTCTGCCATGCATAGTAAGTGTCAAGGTCATCATTTCCCTGAACGCCATAACTGACCCTCAGATTGAGATTGTTGAGCCATCCTACCGACTGCATGAAGTTCTCATTAGTTACGCGCCAGTTAGCACCGACAGACCAGAAATTGCCCCAACGGTTTTCTTTATAGAAACGGGATGAACCGTCACGACGGAAAGAAGCCGAGAAATAATATCTGTTCTTGTAATCATAGTTGATACGGGAAAGATAGGACTCGATAGCATAGACATTCGAGTATGAGTCATTGTCAACACTGGATGTGGCAGGACGAAGCTCATATATTCCATCTGTCAGATTTGATTTGGTGGCATCCAGATAATGGTACACATAATTGTAGTACTCGTGACCGCCTACGAAATCTATGGTGTGTCCGGAGAATGTCCTGTTATAGGTCAGCAGCTGGTTGAAGGTGAAGCTTGTAGTTCTCTTGAAATATTTATAGAGGCGGCCGTTTGCAGGTGCATAGGATCCGTTATACATATTGTTGTACTGGGTCTGATAGATGTCACGGTTGTCACCGCCGAAGTTGGCTGTCAACTTGAGCCCCTTGAGCCATCCTGCATTATCCTTGTCAGTGCCGAGACGGAGGTAAGTCCTGACACTTTCATTCATTCCCTCCTGAGAGTTGTCATCTTCATAGATAAGACCGACCACATTCCAACCCGGCCAGGACGGTCTTGTCTCACCATAGTCATATACCAAGTTCCCGAGCTCATCGTAAATCTGCTTGCCTGAAGCGTCTTTTGCATAGATTGGATAAATAGGACCTATGAGCTGTGCATAGTAGAACTGGTTGCCGTATGAGTTTCCTGTAGTCAGGATTCCCTTGAAATCAGTCTTTGCAAGAGAAACGTTGAGGCCTGCGGAAATCCAGTGTGTAATTTCAGAATCCACATTTGCTCTCGCGCTGAATCTCGTATAGCCGGCATTGTTGACATATCCGTCCTCATCAAGATAGCCCAAAGAGAGCATGGATTTGGTCTTTTCCGTGCCGCCTGTCACAGAAAGCAGGTGCTCTGTCCTGAAAGCGTTGTGGTGAACGACGCCGTCATCAAGCCAGTCCTCATCCCATACAGGAGTTGCATCGCTGCGGACATGACCTGTTTCATCAATGATATTTCCCCAGGTGTAGTTCTTGAACGGGTTGTAGATCTCACCGCCCATTGTCGTCGACATATTGTCTCTTGCTGCCTGCTCTGCTTCTTCCCAGCTGTAATTGCCTGTATCCCAGTACTTGTTTCTCAAAGACTCGTAGCTGAGCTGTGTCCACTGTTTCTGGTCAAGTCTGTCATAATATTTGAGAGCAGGATTAGACCAGCCCACTATGCCAGTGTAAGTGACGGTCGGCTGACCGGCCTTGCCTTTCTTGGTAGTAATCATAACTACGCCGTTTGCACCACGCGCACCATAAAGAGCGCCTGAAGAAGCATCCTTGAGGACGGTGATACTTTCAATATCATTAGGATTGATGGCATTCAAGCCCCCATCATAAGGGATGCCGTCCACTACGTAGAGAGGTTCCTTTGAAGCATTGATTGAGCCATAGCCACGAATCACAATGCTGTTTCCCTCGCCCGGAGCACCGGAGCCTGATGTCACCATCACACCGGCGACCTGACCCTCAAGTGACTTGGCCACATTGGCAGAAACTCTCTGCTCGATCTTCTTATCATCAACAACAGCAGCAGAGCCGGTGATTGAACCTTTCTTTGCAGTACCATAGGCTACGACCACCGTTTCTTCAAGCAGCTGCGCATCTTTCTTGAGAGCAACCGCTATGCTCTGACGTTTCTTCACAGCGACAATCTGAGAGGTGTATCCGATTGAAGAAATTTCCAGTTCACCGTCGAAAGGTACATTTTCTATGGTGAATTCTCCATTCTCATTTGCAGAGACACCGTTCATCGTACCCTTGAGGACAATGCTCGCAAAGGCGATAGGGGTTCCATCTTCAATGGCGGTGACTTTACCTGTCACCTTGAGTCCGGACGGCTGCTCTTTTGGTGCAGGATCACCCTTTTTCAAAACGACTGCTTGACGTACAATTTCATAAGTAAGTCCTGTTTCCTGGCAAATCCTGCCGAGAACTTCCGTGAATCCAACATTGTCCATAGAAACAGTCAAAGGAGCGATTCCGCTCAGCTCCTGCTTCTGATAAACAAAAGTGTAGTTTGTTTTACTTTCGAGATCTGCAAGGACTTGCACAATTGGTGCATCCTTATAGTTGACACTGAATGTCTGTGCCTTTACCGCAGAAGGTATGAGCATCAGGCAAACCAACAGCGCCATGCTAAGTTTTTTAAAGGTCTCTGACATAATTTATATAATTTGGTTTTATGGTCTCTTTGAAATCAGTATCCTGTTGTTTTCCACTGCAAAATGGAGATGTCCACTCTTTTCCAGGACTTCAAGCACATCTCCGAACTTTCCGTTGCGGGCAAGCCTTCCCATAAAAACGGTTTTGGCAGCCTCCTCCGATTTAAACTCATAGGAGAAGTCGTACCAACGGCTCAGCTGTCTCATTATCTGTTCAAGCGTCTGCTCCTCAAAAACGAACATTCCGTCTTTCCAGCTTGTCACCAAATCCGTTGAAACAGGCTTGACTTGAGTGGACCCGTCACCTTTGGCGAAGGAGGCCTGATGTCCCGGGGTAAGAATCAGTTCGCTGTCGCTGCCGTCGTTCTTTTTCAGAGAGATACACCCGTTGACAAGCGTGGTATAGACACACTCGTCTTCCTCATATGAGAGAACGTTGAACTCTGTGCCATAGACACAGACCGTCTGTCCTGAAGTCCTGACTCTGAACTGCCGGCCCCTGCTGTCTTTGGCCACCTTGAAATAGGCCTCTCCGGTCAATTCCACATCTCGTGTATCACCGTCGAAACAATCCGGATACCTCAAGACTGATTCAGCATTCAACCACACTTCAGAACCATCCTCCAGAACTATATGGAACTCACCGCCGCGGGGAATGGAAAGATTGTTGAGTGCCTCGCGATCCTTGGCCGACTTCTCCCTTTTCTCTTTCGCCGCCGTTATGGCTTCGTGGTTGTTTGCCTCATTATTGCCAAGGACGACTGTCTGCCCGTTGTCCGTAACAAGGGTCGCCTTTGTCTCGCCCGGACGTATGGACTCGAAATAGGACGTTTCCTGCGTTTTCTTCAGAAGATTCTCATACTTTCGATGATAACTTATCAATTGCCAGGAAAGTATGGACAATGCTATAAATGCGGAAGCTGCTACAGCACGCATTGCTGCAAGATGTTTGCGCTGCGCCTTTCTGTATTCTATTGTAATCCTGTTCTGCATCGATCGCGCAGCTCCCTGAGGATCAATGAGATTCCATTGTTCTAATTTCCCGGCATACCAGTTCTCTGCCATAATCTTATCAAAAAGCTTCGCATTGGCAGGGTTTGTGTCAATCCAGTTCTGAAGTTCGGAGGATTCTTCTTCAGAAACCACCTGAAAAATGTTTTTGGAAATCAGTTCCGCAATCCGTTCAAAATCCACGTCCTTTTCTATCATTTGCCTGGCATTATTTATCCAACTGAATATATGACACATTCAGATAAAAAAAGTATACATGAATTCTGAAATATGACAACATATCCATGCTATTCTGTAACTTTGCGTTGAGTATGGACGAACACTCTATATATGATGATTTCATCTCTGGAGATATCGAGTCCCTGTATATGAAGATATACAGAGGTCTTGTCTCATTCGCTAACAGCTATCTGAGCCCTAATTACTCTTTCCTTTCGGAAGATGTCGTTCAAGAGTGCATCTACAATGCATTCAAGAGGAAAGACAGCATCAAGCGCGGATTTCTGAAAGCATATCTGTTCACATCGGTACGCAACGCCTGTCTCAATATCCTGAGAAAAGGCCGGTCCAATGAGAACTATTTGAAATACTTCAATGAAAGTGAAAACGATATAATCAACAATATCATTGAAGAAGAGACATTCCACATCTTGTTCACAACCATCGAAAAGCTATCCTTCAACCACAGGGAAGTATTGAACATGTCATTTTTTGAAGGATTGAAAATCAGCGAGATCGCTCAGAGGCTCGGTCTGTCTGAAATAGCCGTCAAAAAAAGAAAGGCCAACGCTTTGGAAGCCCTTAAGGACTTACTGGCGAGAGAAGGCGTTCTTGGCGCAGGCATGGCGACTGTCTCTCTCGTACTGCGACTGCTTTAACTCCAATTTGATTCCTGCCTGCCGGAAACGATCCAGCACGTTATTTACCCAGATAATCCGCCACTTCGCAGAGTTCGCGGTAGAAGTCCTCGCCGTAGGCGGCGATGAGGGGTTCGCGGAGGAATCTGTAGACAGGGACGTCATCGCGGCGACCTTTGTCGAAGGCGCACTTGCAGATGTCCCAGCGGTGGAGGTTGAGGGCGGTCAGACCGTTTGAGAGCACCTTCGCGCGTATCGGGTAGAGACGGCAGGAAATCGGCTTGACAAAGCCGCCACGCTTTGCCCGAAGGGCATCATTTCCGAGGCACCAGGCCCTCTCCACGGCACACATACAGTTATTGCCCTCAAAATGTGTGAAGGCACACTCCTCGCTGCCGCCGAGCAGCGGAGTGACCGCATCGCCGTCGATGTCGATCTCGAAGAAACCGGTCTCCGCAACCTTCTCCCGGCCGGCCTCGCTCATATATGGAGAGTACTCCTCATAGTGGCGCTCAAGAAGTTCATCCTCCCCGTCAGAGAGCGGTGCGCCGCTGTCACCTATAATACAACAGGCCCCGCGGCATACCTCATAGTCGCAGCAGAAGCGCTCGGTGATGATCTCCGAGGAGACAAGAGTCTCCCCTATCTGTATGATGGATGGTATCATTATTTGCAAATTTAAACAATTGTTGATAATTTTGGCAGACTTTATGCTTTAACACCCGCTCGTAAACTTAAATACAGACCCGATAATGAAAAAGATTCTCACAGTAATTGCAGTCGCTATCTGCACTTTCGCAACAGTTGCGGCACAGGACCTCGAATCCCTCACTGAAACCTACAACAATGCTGCAGCTGCCATTGAAACTGACAAGACTCAGGCTATCAGCCTCTTCGAGCAGGCTCTCGAAGCAGCCGGCGTACTCGGTGAAGAGGGTAATGAAATTGCTGCACAGTGCAAGGGCATCCTCCCTAAGCTCTACCTCCAGGTAGGCAAGGAGCTCGCTAACGCAAAGGATATGGACGGCGCGATGGAGAAGATTCAGAAAGCCGCCGCTCTCGCTGAAGAGTTCGGTGACGCTGAGACCGCAGCAGACGCAAAGGAGCTCGGTCCTCAGATTCTGATGATGGATGCAAATTCACTCCTCAGGGCAAAGGATTATGCAAATGCTGCCGCAGCATATCAGAAAGTCATTGACATTGACCCTGCAAACGGTGACGCCCTCTTCTACAAGGGCCAGGCACTCTCAGCAGCCGGCGATATGGACGGTGCAATCAAGGCTCTCACACTCGCTTCTGAGAACGGAAAGGAAGAGGCTTCTGCAAAGCTCCTCTCAAACATCTATGTGAAGAAAGCAGTCGCTTGCCAGAAGGCAAAGGACATGAAGGGCGCTCTTGAGAACGCTCAGGCTTCAACTCAGTATGTCGACAATGCCAACGCTGAGAAGATCATCGGCACAGCAGCGCTCTCACTCAAGCAGTACAAAGTCTCAGCAGACGGTTTCGAGGCATACCTCGCAATGAAACCGGATGCAGCTGACAAGGCTCAGACAATGTACCAGCTCGGCACTGCACTCGTCGGCGCCGGTGAGAACAGCAAGGCTTGCGGTTACTTCAAGCAGATTGCCCAGGATGCAAAATGGGGCGAGGCTGCACGCTATCAGATCACAACTCTCAAATGCCAGTAGCACTTGAACTCCTCGCGCCTGCGAGGACATCAGCAATCGGCATCGCGGCGATAGACTGCGGTGCCGATGCCGTTTATATCGCAGGCCCGGAATTCGGTGCACGCGCAGCGGCCGGCAACTCCGTGGAGGAGATTGCCGGGCTCTGCCGCTATGCGCATATCTACGACGCAAGTATATATGCGGTAGTCAACACTCTTGTTAAGGACTCCGAGCGCAAGGCAGCGGTGGAGATGATGTGGCAGCTTCACGATGCCGGCATCGATGCCTTTATTGTACAGGACCTTTCGCTGCTGGAAGAGAATCTCCCGCCAGTCAGACTCTTCGCCTCCACACAGACAGTGGTCAGGACTCCGGAACGGGCGCGCTTCCTCTCCGGTCTCGGATTCGAAAGGATAATAGTCGAACGGCAGCTCTCCGCATCGCAGATCAAAGCCATCGCCGACGCCGCCGGCTGCGACATCGAAGCCTTTGTCCACGGAGCTCTCTGTACAGGTTACAGCGGGGAGTGCTATCTGAGCCAGTATCTGGCCGGCAGAAGCGCCAACCGCGGCCGCTGCGCGCAGGCCTGCAGAAGCAGGTATGACGTTGTGGACGCCGACGGCAGGGTGCTGCTCCGCGACAGGCCGATACTCTCGATGAAGGACCTGAGACTCGACAGCCGCATAGAGCAGCTCGTCGGGAGCGGAGTGACATCTTTCAAGATAGAGGGCAGGCTCAAGAACGCTTCTTATGTCAAGAACATCGTCCGCCACTACAGCGACACCCTCAACGCTTTCATCGGCAGTCACGAAGGATACTGCAGGGCCTCCAGCGGCAGACCCGAGGGCGGGTTCAGGCCCGATCCGGACCTGACCTTCAACAGAGGATACACCGAAGCCTTCATCGACGGACAGCGCGGGAAATGGAACAGCCTTGATGCCGCACGCTCGCTCGGCGAACCAGCCGGCACGGTGAAAGAGGTCAGAGGCAACGTCATCACCATCGACGGCGGCAAGTGTCTCAGCAACGGTGACGGGCTCGCTTTCGTGTCGAGGAGCGACGAGGTCTCGGGAATGCGTGCCGAGACGGCAGAAGGAGCCAGAATAACCGTAAAGGACGCCTCCGGGATATCCCAGGGGATGAAGGTCTACCGCACATTCAACATAGCATTTGAACGCGAGCTCGAGAAGAATATGCCCCGCCGCGTGATTGACGCATCGGTGTGCTGCCGCTCAGAGAATGGGGTGACAGCCTTCAGGGCAGAAGCGGCAGGCCGCAGCGCCGTCGTAGAATTCGATGATACAGCCCCTGAAGCCGGGAACAGAGAAAGAGCGCTCGACACCATCCGCAACCAGATGGGAAAAAGCGCAGGGCCTTATCTCTTCAGGTTCACCGGCATCGAGACTGACACAGTCAGATTCTACCAGGCTTCATTCCTCAACTCCATCAGACGTTCGCTGGCAGAGAAACTGCAGGAGGCAGTGCCGGTCTCTGCGGCTCCGGCTGCCAAAACACCTGTCCGTCAGTGCGGAGCAGGCTCCGGAAACATATCTGTCCTCGAAGTCCCGGAACAGCTGATGAGGTCAAAATACTGCGTGAAGTGGGAAATGGGAATCTGCCCGAAACTCAGACTCGGCAAACCGGTACGCGAACCTCTCTTCATTGTCAATCAAAACCATAAGTTACGGCTCCATTTCGATTGCAAGAATTGCGAAATGGTTGTAACTTTGTGAGGATTATGCGCTTTGCTGAAATCATAGGGAACAGCGCCCTCAAGGAGTCGCTCGCGAAGACGGTGGAAGCCGGCCGTCTGGGCCACGCCATCCTCATCAGCGAGGGCGAGTGCGGCGGCGGATTCGCCTTCGCGACCGCCCTTGCGCAGTATGTCAACTGCAGCAACCCTTCTGAAGGCGACTCCTGCGGAGTCTGCCCGTCCTGCCACAAGTATCAGAAACTGATACATCCGGACCTGCACTTCGCATTCCCCGTAAGCTCCAGCTCAAAGCTCAGCGAATCTGAAAACAAGAAGCCTGTCTCTGACTACTTTATGAAAGATTTCAGGGAACTGGCCCTTGCAAAGCCCAATTTCACGGAAACGGAACTGTATGATGCGCTCGGAATCGAGAGCAAGAGTTCCAGCATCTCTGTGGCTGAGGCCAGGCGCATATTCGAGAAACTCTCGCTTATGGCGGCAGAGGCTCCGTACAAGACTATGGTCATCTATCTCCCTGAGAAGATGAATGCCGATGCGGCCAACAAACTGCTCAAACTGCTGGAAGAACCGCCTGCAGGGACGCTCTTCCTGCTTGTCTCACAAAACCCTGAGCGCCTGCTCCAGACCATCCGGTCCCGCTGCCAGCCTGTGACAGTGAAGCCTCTCTCAAGAGAGGAGAGAGTGGCGGCCGCCCTGCCCGGGTCCGACAATCCTGAGATGAGGGAGATACTGGTCACCATTCTGGAAGCCGGCCTTTCGAAAAAGCTTATAGACACATTCCCGCAGTGGGAGATGCTCGCAGAGTTCGGACGCGAAAAACAGCGCAGCTTCTGCCTCTACTGCGAATCATTCATACGAAAGTTATTCCTCGTTGCAAACGGTATGGAACAGATTGCGGACCTCGCCCCCGGCGAAGAGGCGCGGGTACGCGACCTGGCATCCAGAATCAGACCGGACTTCTACGAGAAGGCCGTGGCCTGCTTCGAGAACGCGCTGACAGCGATTGCCAGCAACGTCAACTCGAAACTCACTTTCTGCGACCTATGCAACAGGCTCTTCTTAATTCTATAGACATATGGAACTCAAAGAAACCAGTACGACTGTTTACGACTGTTCGAGAGGATGCGAAGTAGAACGCACCCCCCAGTCGGAACTCCATATCAAATACAACCCGAAGTGCTGCAAACTGGCAGACTTCGACTGGATGGAGGGAATCTCCCAACGCGAGTGGAACGACATCTATGAGGTGAGGTTCAAGAACACACGCAAGCTCTTCTTCAAGAACACCTCGGGTCAGATCATCAAGAAAGGCGACCTGGTAGTCGTGGAGGCTCAGAACGGCCACGATGTGGGCATCGTTACAATGGAGGGGCCTGTCGTCATACACCAGATGGCGAGGCGCAGGCTCGACCCGGCAACCTACGAATACCGCAAGATCTACCGGAAAGCGAAGATTCTCGACATCGAGCGCTGGCAAGAAGCCATCGCACGTGAGCACAGCACGATGATCCGCTCACGCCAGCTGGCTGCGCGGCTAGGCCTCGATATGAAGATCGGTGACGTGGAGTTTCAGGGCGACGGCTCAAAGGCGATTTTCTATTATATCGCAGACGAGAGAGTCGACTTCCGCCAGCTGATCAAGGATTTCGCAGAGGAGTTCCACATCAGGGTAGAGATGAAGCAGATCGGTGCCAGGCAGGAAGCAGGTCTCATCGGTGGTATCGGAGTATGCGGACGCGCGCTATGCTGCTCGAAATATATGTCTGACTTCCAGTCCATCACAACTCAGGCCGCCCGCTGTCAGGACCTCTCACTCAATCCTCAGAAACTTGCTGGCCAGTGCAGCAAGCTCAAATGCTGCATCAACTACGAGGCCTCCGTCTATATCGACGCACAGAAGAATCTTCCTGAACTCCGCGGCCCTATAGAGCTTGAGGACGGTCTGGCATATCTCGCAAAGACAGACATACTCCGCAATCTTATGTACTTCACCTACGAGCAGGGCAGTATGAACAACCTCTATGCTCTTTCAGGGGAAAAGGTCAAGGAGATTATAGCAGCCAACAGAAAGGGAATCAAGCCCGCATCGCTCCAGCAGACCTATGAGGGCTTCCGTGAGAAAGAGGCTGAACCTCAATTCATAAGCGCAGTCGGCGATGACAGCATCTCCCGCTTCGACGATAAAGGCCGCAAGAAGAACGGCCAGGGCCGCAACCACAGGCACGGCCACGGACGGGGCGACCGCGAATGTCAGAAGCCTGCTGAAGGGGCACAGAAACCAGCAGAGGGGCAGGGCCGGCAGAGGCCTGAAGGCGAGCGCAGAAGACCGGACGGGGAGCACAAGAGACCTGACGGGGAGCACAAAAGACCTGAAGGCGAACGCAGAAGACCGGACGGCAACCGCAGGCATCAGAGCAACAGGCCGAAAGGCAACGGGAATGGCAGCGAAAACGGTCAGAGCCACAGGAAAAACGATGAGAACAAGCAGTAAGGCCATACTGCTGGCAGCACTCCTGCTGAGTGCCGTTGCCTGCAGCAAGCCCACAGACGGCTTCGGCTTTGTCACCACAAACGAGGCGCAGAAAGACGGAGGGATGTTCCGCTTCAAGGCCAGAATGGATGACGCCGCTCTCACCTGGTCCACTTCCGTGGCAATCCGCTATAACCCTCATATCCTTAAAAGCAGGGCTATCGACCTCGACATCCACGTCACGTCCCCTGCCGGCGAACACCATATCGAACGGGTCACCTTCCCCCTCTATGATATCCCTGACCTTGTGGAGGCAAAGGGAAGCGCCACGACAGCACGCGACATCGAATGGCCTTACCGCAGAAACATAACCATCGGCGAAGATGAGGCCGGAATCTGGAAAATAGACATCCAGCCCGTGAACGACTCTGTGCTCAACGCCGTCTACGGACTGGGTTTTTCTTTCAAGGGAGAATGATATGGGAAAAGGTAAACTGAAGAAATTCCGCGAGAACGAGACATTCAAATGCCTCGTTCAGCCCACCACAGATGAGGTGCTCCGCTGCGACCATCCTCTCAAGGGAGCCTGGGGCCGCGATATGTTCGGAAACGGCAACCCTATCGTCCTCGAACTGGGCTGCGGCAAGGGAGAATACACGGTGGCGCTCGCCGAGCGTTATCCGGACAAGAATTTCATAGGTATCGACATCAAGGGCGCAAGGCTTTGGAAAGGTGCGAAATACGCTACTGTGAACAACCTGCAGAACGTGGCCTTCCTGCGCACCAGAGTTGAATTCATCGAATCCCTGTTCGCAGCAGGAGAGGTCTCGGAAATATGGATCACTTTCGCAGACCCGCAGGAACGCAAGCCGAAGAAACGTCTCACCCACCCTCTCTTCCTCGAACGCTACAGAAAGTTCCTCGCCCCCGGAGGAATCGTGCATCTGAAGACTGACAGCCGGCTGCTCCACTATTTCACCCTCGAGACAGCGAAGGCGAATTCACTGGAGGTGATTGAGCATAACGATGATATCTATGGCAGCGGGAGAGCCGACGACCTTCTCTCTATCAAAACCTTCTACGAGCAGAACTTCCTGTCGCAGGGGATTCCCATCACCTATCTCGCGATGAGGATAGACGGCAGCAGCACCCTGGTCGAACCGGAGTGGGACCAGGAACCTTTCGAACAGACCTACAGGACGCTCACGCGGTCCTGACGGCCATATGCCCGGCCAGTCTTTCAAGATAATTCCTTGCCTCAGAATCCTTGAAGCAGGATATGGCTCTCACGGCCATTTCAGATTCCTCACGCAGCCTCTTGAGCGCATAGCCGCATCCGTCATACTCCTTCACGAGGCGGATTGCGTCTGCCGCGAGTTCAGGGTCTGCATTGCGCATACGCTCCCTGATCTCTTTCCCAGTCTTCTTCGGCGCGGCTGCGAAAAGCCCCAGAAGCGGAAGTGTTATCTTCTTCTCTCTGATATCCTGTCCTGTAGGTTTCCCGGAGGCATATTCAGGAGAATAGTCCAGAATGTCGTCCATAATCTGGAATGCAAGCCCGATATGGTATGCATACCCCTTGCAGGCCTCCAGTTCCCGGTCATCCGCCCTTACTGAGTATGCGGCGCTAAGCACCGAGGCCTCGAAGAGAGAAGCGGTCTTGCGGTAGATGATGCGGATATAGTCCTCTTCTGTGGTATCGAGCGTGTTCGCTTTCTCAAGCTGCAGCATCTCGCCTTCCGCAAGGTCATTGAGACATTTGGAAAAGACTTTCAAGACTCTCTTGTCCGGATGGTCGATGACCAGGTCCACAGCTCTGGAAAGCCAGAAATCACCGACAAGGACTGATGACGTCGGTGAATAGAGGGCCCTCACCGTGGGCGCTCCACGGCGGACCGGGGAGTCGTCGGCCACGTCATCGTGGAGAAGCGTCGCGGTGTGCAGGAGTTCCGCCGCCGCAGCGCAGCTTATAACATAATCATCGCAAAAGCCACGGAGGGCTTTTGCGATGAGAAGCGTGAATGTCGGGCGGAGCTGCTTGCCTCCGTGCGCTGCGACATAGGTGTTCACCTTGTCCAACAGGGGCATCTCGGATTTCAGACTCTCCTTGAACTTCTGTCTGAACTCCTCCCAGGACTGCCCGAGAAATTTCTGAATGTCCTTGTACAAGACTAGAATTTCAGGCCGAGTGCGATTTCAATTGTTCCGGCAGCAGGGTCAAGACCAGAGATCTTCTCCTTGTAGTCGCCCCAGGAAGCAATCTTGCCGAAGTTCCAGTTGTACTTTGCAGTGATCTGGAGTTTGAAGAGGTCGAGACCGATGCCGGCTCCGAAGCCGTATTCGAACTTCTGGACAGATTCCTTGACAGCGGCAGCCAGTTCGCTCTCTTTCGAGAACTTGGTGTTGAGATTGCAGCCGATGAACGGGGAGACGAAGATGAACGGCCTTGCGATAAGCAGATCGATGCCCCACTGGACGTTGACAGGGAGTTCGAGATAGTTCATATTGACATTGGTGGCATCGCTGAGGGTGACACCCTTCACCTTATAGAGAAGTTCAGGCTGGAGTGAGAGGCCGCTGAAGGTCTCGGTCTGGAATCCTGCACCGAATTCCCAGCCGCTCTTGCCGTTCTTGAGGTCCTTGACAGTACTTGCGCTTGTATAGTTGACGCCGCCCTTGACGATAAAGCCTTCTGCCTTTGCAGAGACAGCTGAAGAGAGCATAAGTGCAGCGGCAGCTGCGAGGAGGATGACAATCTTTTTCATCTTTCTTGATTTATACTATAGGAGTGAATTGATTTTGCTTTCTATTTCAGACTGAGGCACGGCGCCCACAAGGCGGTCCACCAGTTCCCCCCCCTTGAAGAAGAGGATTGTAGGGATGTTGCGGATGCCATATTTCATAGGTGCGTCGGCGCAGTCGTCCACATTGCACTTGCAGATCTCGACCTTGCCTTCAAACTTCTCTGCCATCTGGTCGATGATCGGGGAAATCATTCTGCACGGGCCACACCAGGTTGCCCAGAAATCTACTACCACCGGATTGCCGGCGGAGATTATCTCTTCAAAATTCGAGTCGGTTATTGCTTTTGCCATATTCTGGATTGTTGATACGAGGTAAAGTTAGTGATTATTTCCGAAAAAACTAAATGCTCTGCTCGATATTCCAGACAAACGCCCTTACGCCGACACTTTTGTTGCGGGAGTCAAGTTTGCGGACTGTGAGCAGAAGTTCATCGACCTGCCCGTCAGGCACGACCGTGATCACTGCCGAGTTCATCTCAGGCCAGGTGTGTGTTCCGCGGCGCGGTTCACCGTCAACGGAACCGCGTCCCTGCACCTGCTCGAAGAAGGTGAATCCACGGATTCCGAGTTCATCGAGCATATACTCCACACGGGTTGTGAAAGCCTGGTTGAATACTATCATAACGCTTTTCATAGTCTATTCCTCCTCGGGTTCAAGTTGCATGAATATGAATTCCTTACGCTGCTTCTCCTCCTTGTCGCGGTCTCCGTTGCGGGAGATGATGCCATAGAATACAGGCACGATGATAAGGGTGATGAAGGTTGAGACGAGCAGACCGCCGATGACGACGATGCCGAGAGGCTGCCACATTTCGGAGCCTTCACCGGTGCTCATTGCCATAGGCACCATACCGAGAAGGGTTGTGAATGCAGTCATAAGCACAGGGCGCAGACGGGACTTGCCTGAGAGAGCGATAGCCTCATTGAGCTCATATCCGCGGTCACGCATCAGATTGGTGTAGTCCACAAGCACGATACCGTTCTTGACTACGATACCCACAAGCATAATCGCTCCGAGCGCGCCGATCATATCCAGAGTGGTGTTTGTCAGCCAGAGGGCAAGGACAACGCCGGAGAATGCAAACGGCACGGAAAACATAATGATCGCTGGTTTCGACATCGATTCGAACTGCGATGCCATCACGATGTAGACGAGAAGGATGATGAGGAGCATCAGGAGAATCATATTCCCGAACATCTCCTGCTGGTCCTCATAGTCACCGGCAAGCACTACAGTGATGCCTGACGGAGGTGTCACCGTGTTGACCACGGCCTGTATCTGTGCTGCCAGTTCACCGAGTGACGTCTGGTAAGGGAGGGCCTTGACGCTGAGGTAGCGCTGGCGGCTCTTGCGGTCGATGGACTGAGGCGCCCAGTATTCTTCGATTTCGGCTATCTCGCTGAGCTTGACACGCGCCCCTGTAGCGGTAGGTATCGTAAGGTCCTGAACGTCGGTGATGGAGTTGCGGTCCTCCTCCTTCAGGCGGACAACGATGTCATACTCGTCACCGTCCTCCTTGAGGAAACCGGCCGTCGAACCTGTGACACGGTTCCTGATGTACTGAGATACGGTTGCAGAGTTCAGTCCGTGGAACGCAAGTTTCTCCTTGTCGAGGTTGATCTTGAGTTCAGGACGCTCCTTCTCGCGGCTGATGACCACGTTGCGGGCGTTCGGCACATTGTCGATGATTGCCTGGCGCACCTCGGCGGCATATATGTTTGTCTCATTGAAATCATAACCGTAGATCTCGACGTCGACAGTCGATGCACCGCCCATTCCCATACCTCCTGACGATGTGACCTGGGATTCCACGATCTCAGGGTAGCGGGCAATCTCCTGGCGGATGACTTCAGCGATCTCATCGATCGAGCGCTCGCGCTCGTTCTTCTTGTTGCAGACCACAGTCATCGAGATCTTGTAGTTGTTGGTCGAGGAGAAGAGCGCTCCGATGCTGCTGTCATCGTTGCTGCCGGCAGAAGTGGAGAGGCGCTCGAGTTCAGGGATGAGTTCCTTGAACCTTGCCTCAAGGGACCGCGCGGTCTTGAGTGTCTCGTCGATGCGGGTTCCGCTCTGGAGTTCGATGGTCACGCTGACACGGCCGTTGTCGCTGGACTGCATGAAGTCAGTTCCCACCTTGCCCATAACTGCCGGGAGCATAGATGCTGCGAAGAAGAGCACTGCAATGATGAGTGTGAGTGCCTTGTGGCTGAGGCACCAGCGCAGCAGGCTGGCATACCAGTGGTCGACTTTGTCAAGGAACTTGACGACAGTCTTGTCATACCAGGTTTCCTTCTGCCTGCCTTCGATGAGCTTGCCGTCGACAACCTTGGCCTGTCTTGCCTTGAGTATCTTGGAGCAGAGCATCGGGATGAGTGAGATGGCCACGATGGTGGATGTGGTCACAACTATCGTCACAATCCAGCCGAGTTCCTTGAAGAGGGTTCCTGCAAGACCTGTGAGCATTGTCAGAGGGATGAACACTGCTGCGATGACGAGAGTTGTCGCGATTACGGAAGTCCATACCTCGTTTGTCGCATAAATTGCAGCCTCGTGAGGTGATGAGCCGCGGTCGATATGCTTGTTGATATTCTCCAGGACCACAATCGCATCGTCCACCACCATACCGATGGCCACTGTCAGAGCGGACAGTGAGATGATGTTGAGCGAACTGTTCGTCACCATAAGGTAGATAAAGGAGACAATCAGCGCGATAGGGATCGTGATGCTGATGATGAGGGTGGCCCTCCATTTTCCGAGGAAGAAGAGCATCACGAGGACAACGAACAGGAGTGCATAGAGGATTGACTCCTCGAGAGAGCCGATAGCTCCTTCGATATCCTCGGAGGAGTCATAGATCATTGACACTTCGATATCGGAAGGAAGTGTCTTCTCTATCTTCGCCAGTTCCTTGCGCACGTCACGGCAGACCTGAACGGTATTGGAGCCTGACTTCTTGGCAACCATCATACGGACAGCCTCCTGGCCGTTGAACTTCTCGTCAAGGCTCAGGTCCTTGATGGTGTCACGGACAGCTGCGAGGTCGCGGATGAATATCTTCTGGCCTGTAGGCAGCGCAGCGACCACTATGTCGGCGATGTCAGCGCTGTTCTCATACTCGCTGCGGACCTGCATCTGGTACTGCTGCTTCTCCATCTTGACGGTTCCGCTGGAGAGATTGAGGTTGTTGGCGCTCACGGCAGCGGAGACCTGCTCGAGTGTCAGGTTGTAGGCATCCAGTTTGGACTGGTCGATATCGATGTAGACATATCTGTCCGGAGCACCGGAAATGGAGACCGTACCGATGCCGTTGATGCGGTTCAGCTGAGGGATCACCTCATCGTTCAGAATCTTCTCAAGACCCGGATAACTCTCCTTTGCGGTGAACGCATACTGGATGATAGGCATCAGGCTTGAGTTGAGCTTGAAGATGGTCGGGCTCTGGCATCCGTCAGGAAGTGCGCTCTTGACCATATCCACATAGGACCGGACATCGTTTGCGGCCTCGTCGCGGTTTGTGCCCCACTCGAGTTCAAGGTTCACGACTGACATATTGTCCTTGGAGGTGGATGTGAGCTCCTTGAGGCCGTCCACGGAGGTCACCGCATTCTCTATGGTCTTCGTGACATTCGTCTCAATCTCGCTCGCGCTCGCGCCAGGATATGTCGTCATCACCGTGATGAAAGGCATATCCATCTCCGGGAACTGGTCGATAGGCAGTCTCATCAGCGAGAAGAGGCCGATGACAATGACTGCCACAAAGACCAGAGCCGTTGTGATCGGCTTGTTTATGGCTGTTTTGTAGATGCTCATCCTATTTCTCCTCTGCTAATTTGATCTTTGAACCGTCGACGAGCTTGGCCTGGCCTGTGGTGACGAGCATATCGCCTTCGCTGAGCTCATCGCTGATGATTTCGATGTTCTCGTCAAATCTCTGACCCATCTGCACGAACACGCGCTTCGCGACTCCGCCGCCGTCGATGAACACGTAGCGGTCGTTGGAACCGGTCATCTTGAGGACAGCCTGATAAGGGACCACCATAGCATTTGCGAGGCCCATCGACATCGAGGTCTTCACATACATACCGGGACGCAGCTTCCATCCGCTGTTAGGGATGCGCAGCTTGACCTGGAAGGTGTGAGATGCCGGGTCCACTGTAGGGTAGACTATTTCGACAGTTGCAGGGAAAGTCTCACCGGGGAAAATGTCGGAGGCGATGTCAACCTTCATACCCTTCTGTACATACGGGTAATAGGTCTCAGGAACCGCGATAAGGGCCTTGAGCGTGCTTATCTGAGTGAGGACGAGGATAGGCTGACCGCTGTAGAGTTCGCCGTCCTCATAGTTCTTGGCGGAGATGACACCTGAGAACTGAGCCTTCACATAGGTATTCTTCTCGAGGAAGTCCAGGCTTTCCTTGGTCTGGTCATAGCTGAGCTTCGTCTGGTCGTAGGTCTGCTGTGACACAGAACCGCTCTCGCGGAGGGCCTCCATCCTTTCAAGCTGCACGCCGAGGTTGGTGTAGGTCAGTTTCGTGGTTGTGTACTGGTTCTGGTCCATCCTCACGAGCATCGCACCCTGCTGCACGCTGTTGCCGACTTCGACATAGATATGCTCGATCTTTCCTGTCAGGGAAGGGGCGACATTCATTGTCTGGTATCCCTGCAGAGTGGTCGAAAACTCTAGCGTGCGGTTGATTTCTGATATGGTGATCGGGGTTGTGGAGACCAGTTCCTCGCGGACGACCTCCTGCTGAACCTGCTGCTGTCCCTGGCAGGAGACAAGGGCCAGGGCTGCAATTCCCAGAAGTGACAGAACTTTGTATTTCATATGTCTATTATTATTTGTTCAGAAGTTTTTCAAGTGAGATCCGTGCATTGATGATTTCCAGGAGAGCCTGCACGTAGTTGCTCTGGGCGGAGATCAGGCTTGTGCCTGAGTTGGTCACATCCATTGCGGAAGCGACTCCGTACTGATATTTCTTCGCAATGCTGTCGAAGACGCGGCCTGCCACATCGACACTCTGCTTCTGCACCTCGAACTTCTCGATTGCGCTGCGGAGGTTGTAGATGCACTGCCTGTACTGCACATTCAGGGCGAGCTCAGTGTCCTCAAGGGTATTGAGCTGCTTCTTGTAGGCGAGGACAGCGTCCTTGTGAGCGGCTGTGGCCTTGCCTGAAGTGAAGATAGGAAGACTGAGCTGCACGCCCATCATAGTCGGCGGGGTCATATTCATGGTTGCCTCATCGCTGAAGTATTTCTTTGCATTGTACTGATGGTAAACACTGACCGTCGGACCGTATGAGAGGCCGGTCATCGCAATCTGCTTCTTAGCGAGGTCGGTGCTCTTCCTGAGGAGCTGCCAGTCATAGTTGTTCTCTATTTCGAATTCCTCTCCGAGGAGCTCTGACGCATATCCGATATTCATAATGTCCTCTATGCCGTCAGTGAGGACGATATCCGTCTCCTCATCGACACAGAGATATATCCTCAATGAGTTGTAGAGCATCTCGAGGGAACGTCTGGTGGCCTCTACGGTGTTCTGCATAGTGGCGACCTGCACTTTGAGCTGGTCGGCATCGGTCTGTTCGGTCATTCCGACCTCCACTGACTTGAGGGACATTTCATACAGCTGCTGCATGCTCTTGAGATTCCTCTCGAGGAGAGAAACCGACTCCTCAGTGGCGAGCACTGAGAAATAGATTGTCTCGACCTGGTCACGGATGTCCTTCTCGCTCTTCAGCAGGCTGATGTCAGCCATCTTCCTGGAGATGTCCGCCAGCTGGATCCCTACAATCGCGGCTCCGTTGAGGCCCATCGAAGTGGTGATGCCCAATGAAGCATACGGCGGCATTGAGATCTGGAAGGTGCCAAGGTCCATCTTATATCCGAAGTAGTTGGAGTAGTCGACGCTTCCGTTGACCTGGGGGAGTATGGAAGCGATCGCCTGCCAGCGGCTGGCCTGGGCTTTCTGCACATCGATGGATGCGTTCTGGATGGTGCGGTTATGGTCAACCGCATACTCCTTGGCCTGCTGGAGTGAAAGGGTGAGCCTGCCTTCAGCATTTGCCGTCAGGCACATCACCGTCAGTGAAAGAATAAATATTACAGCTTTTCTCATATACATAAAATTTGCGCCTTCGACTGGCGAAGGCGCAAATTTACTGCAAAAATCAAGCCTTTCAAAGAAAATGGCTACTCTTTATATAATCCTTCCCTTGAAAGCAGATAGTCCAGATTGGCGATTCCGTAGAGAACTGCAGCAGTAACCGTCGCAGAGTGGTTCATATACTCAGGGATGACCTTGTCATATGTGTCACAGTCGGTATGCCATATCTCGCGGTACTCGAAGTTGTATCCGAGAGGGTCCTGCTCGCTGAACGATATGGCAGGCACCCCGTTGATGGAGAAATATGCGTGGTCGCTGCCACCGGCGCGCGTCGGTCGCGGCCCCGGCTCCCCTTCTCTCCTTGAGACTGTGAACGGGAACCTCGGATCGATCTCTTTCAAAGGTTCGCACACCTTGACGAAGTCGTCATACATTGCCGGAGGGACATTGATGCCCATAGCACAGAGAGGGCCGCCGTCGCGGTTGAAATAGTTGGATATCCGCTCCAGAGGCACTGTCCTGTTCTCAACGAAATACTTTGAGCCGAGAAGGCCGAATTCCTCGCCTGTCCAGACGCAGAAGAGAATGGTGCGCTTAGGCTTTGCGCCCGCGGCAGCAAGCAGCCGGGCGGACTCAAGAGTGATTGACACTCCGTTACCGTCATCAACAGCTCCGCCGGCGGTATCGTATGCATCCAGATGGCCGCCGCACATCACATACTCATCCGGATATTTGCTTCCGCGCAAGATGCCGATCACGTTGTGATACTTGACAGGTCCGCGGTAGAAGTGGTTGCGGATGTCGAACTCCAGCAGGAAATACTCCTTGCGGAGCACCTTGTCATAGATTATGTCATACTGTTTCTCGTCGAGCTTGATGTCGCAGACGGCCGGGAGGTTCTCCATAGTGAGCTTGTAGCAGTTCTTGCGGTCGTATAGAATCTGCATAGGAAGCTTTGCCGACTGGATGAACCCCAGCACTCCCGCCTCCACCATTTCGCGGTAGAACAGGGCCGGCTCTTCAACCGGTTTCAGGAGTTCCTTCGGAGAATCAGGATGTTCGCGGTTGTAGCGGAAAATCTCACCGTTCTGACGCTCTATGTCCGCGTTGACGGCCTTGATGGAGTCGCGCTTTGCGTCAGCTTCAGCGGACCAGTCGAGAGGGAAGCCGCTTGACTTGCCTCCGACAAGCACCCAGGAGCCCTTGAGCGCACCTTTCATACGTTCGAACTCACGCTGGTTCTTCGGCTCGATGAGCACACGGCCCCTCTGGATCCCCTTGGTTCCGGCGGTATAGGAAGGAGTGCCGAAATGGAGCTTCATCCCGTCGTCGCTCAACATCCTGCCCGACCACGGTCCACGGTTGAAGCCGACGTTGATCTCACCCACTTCCTGAACCTTGACCTCGAGACCCCACGACTCGAACTGCTCCTTCACCCAGGCCTCAGCCTCAGTCAGAGCGGCAGAACCTATGAGACGGCCTCCGATCCTGTTGGCGAGGAAATCGTCGTGGTCCATTGTCCTGTTGTCGGCAGTGCCTGTTTCGATGATCTTCCTGACCACTTTGTCCTGTGCACACACCGGAGCGGCAGCAGTGGCGAACACTGCCAGAACTATCAGAATTAATCTCTTCATATCAGATGGTTTTTGTTATTCCCCCGCAATCCGGAGCAGATACTGCCCGTATTGGTTCTTAATCATAGGACCGGCAAGTTCACGGAGTTTCTCCGCATCGATCCAGCCGTTCTCAAATGCCAGCTCCTCGAGGCAGGCTATCTTCTGGCCCGTACGCTTTTCGAGTGTCTCCACGAAGATGGACGCATCGGCAAGACTGTCGTGAGTGCCTGTGTCAAGCCAGGCGAAGCCGCGGCCCAGTGTCTGGACCTTCAGCTGTCCGGCTGAGAGGAAACTCTGGTTCACTGTGGTAATCTCCAGTTCACCCCGGGCCGACGGTTTTATCGTCTTTGCGACCTCCACCACCTTGTTCGGGTAGAAATAAAGTCCGACGACCGCATAATTGCTCTTCGGCATCTTCGGTTTCTCCTCGATGCTCAGGCAGTTGCCATCCTTGTCGAACTCAGCCACCCCGTAGCGCTCAGGGTCGTTGACCCAATAGCCGAACACAGTGGCCTTGTTATCCTCTTCCGCTGTGCGGACCGCTTCACGGAGCATCTCAGTAAAACCCGCGCCGTGGAAGATATTGTCCCCAAGCACAAGGCAGGCGCAGTCGTCGCCCACAAACTCCTCGCCGATTATGAATGCCTGCGCCAGACCGTCCGGAGATGGCTGCTCGGCATATGAGAATGAGACTCCGTAGTCAGAACCGTCACCGAGCAGACGTTTGAACCCGGGCAGGTCCTGAGGGGTCGAAATAATGAGGATGTCGCGGATTCCGGCAAGCACCAGTGCACTTATCGGATAGTAGACCATCGGTTTGTCGTATATCGGGAGCAACTGTTTGCTCACCCCCTTGGTAATCGGGTAAAGGCGGGTGCCGGAACCTCCGGCAAGTACTATTCCTTTCATTGTTTTGTCTCCTGGCGTGTCTCAGCCGGGCTCTGTTTCTTGAAACGTGTGTAATTTCTGTAGAATGAGGACTTGCTTCTGAAACCGCTCTTGATTGCGATGTCACCGAGAGATTCGGAAGTCGTCCTGATCAGGTTCTCAGCATAGTCCGCCCTCATCGAATTTATGAAATCCGAGAAGGAGGCGCCGTATTTCTTGTGGATGAATTCAGAGAGATATGTGCGGTTGGTCCCGACCATCCTCGACAGCCAGTCGAGTGAGATGTCGGGATTGAGGTAGAATCTTTTTCCGATGCACTTCTCCACTCGCGCCAGAATGACTTCGGACGCCGCCTCGGATGGGGATTCGGCAGAAGATCCGGATTCAGGCACAGGACTCTTCAGGTGGATGCCGGAGAGCAGGTTGAGGTCGTCAAGAGACATCTCCTGCTGGTAGCCGTAGGTGATGAGAAGAATCAGAGCAATGCAGATAATGGGGCTTCCGATCATATAAAGAGTCGGCACTTCGGCCCCGCGCGGGAACGGACGCGAGAGGAAGAACAATGTGGCGAGTGCAAGAAGCACAAGCGCTGCGCAGATGCTGCGGTTGCCGATGGCAAAGTCCTCCTCGACATTCGAATAGTATTCCTTCAGCTTGCGGTGGTGTTGCGCCAGTGCCTTCGAGGCGCTGACAATGCCGAGTGCCAGGAGAATGAGCACGGCTGACCTGTAGATGTACGAGCCGATGACACGCTTGACCCAGAAGATCACGGGAGACGAGGCGTTCAGCCCTTCACCGAAGGTGACGAGCTTGCAGTAATATTCGGCAGTCCCGAAGCCCATTGCGGTGTAGAGGATCAGGTTCGACGCGCTGATTGCGGCCGCTGTGTATAACATAATCTTCAGAACCTTCTTCGAGGTACTCTTCGTGAGCGCAGTGAAGAAATTATATACAAGAAACGGTATGAAAAGGACTGCCGTGGTGGAGACCCAGTCCAGAAGGAAAGTGATTCCAAGGTTCTGAAGCTTTCCGAATACAAGGTAGATGAAGGCCACTGCGAAATCGAGCATCAGCCATACCATATTGCGCTGATGCCTTGTCCTTGTCAGAGCGGAGAGGAACAGCGCTCCGAGCAGGGCGACCATCGAGGGGAGTAAAAGCAGCACTTCCATATCACAAAACTACTCAACTTGAATCAAAAATGCAACAAGTGTCAGCAGGTTACACCTGTCCATTCCACCTCACCGCCCCATATGTCAAGGAATCTGAGGAGATCTTCGCGCGGAATCACGAGGCTGGCGGTGTTGTCGCAGGGGTGGAAACTGATGTTGGCGGCATTCTTCAGGTCCGAATCGAGATATAGTTTCACCCGGTGGCCGTTCTCGAAGAGTTCCTTCGGGTCAGCGGCGGAGAGGTCAATGTCATTGATGAGGCCCAGAGGAGACACGGAACCCGGCTTCAGGCCGAGGCAGCGCATCATCCTTTCGGCAGAACCGAAGGAGAGCTTGCCCTGATGAAGCACCTTCTCCAGCGCGTGGATGTCGAAATCCTTCCAGCAGGCGAAAGAGATCAGATAATGGCGGTTGCCCTTGTGGTTCCGCATAAAGAGGTTCTTGCAGTGGACGCAGTCACTTATGTCTTTCCAGTACTCCATAGCCTCTTCGATTGTAAACAGAGGCGGGTGCTCTACCATCTGATACCTGATGCCGTGGACATTCAGGAAATCAAGCGTGCGCTGGCGCTGGTATGCGCGGTCGAACCAGTCGCGTAACTCGGTCTCACCCTCTGCAGTCTCCTGGTTGCGGATCATCTCCCGCAGCGACTCAAGCCTTGCCGCATTGTCGGACTCCGGAATCCATAGGCGGAGATAGCCCCCGTCGCCGTATTTCTCGCGGAGATGGTCCAGAGTGCGCTGCCAGTGCCCTTCGCGGTCGAGCTCAGGATAGTGGTCGAGGCCGTACTGGACAGTGCGGCTGACTATCGTGCGCGGGAATATCTCCCTGTCCGCCTCGGCCAGAATCAGGCCGTATATGCTTCTCGGCTCGCTTTTGCTGGAAGCGCGGTGATCCTCGGCGGCCTGTGCTATCTCTTCTATCTCCTCATCAGAGAACCATTCACGCAGCCGCCCGTCGGCACGGATTATCCTTCCTGAGGCAAGGTGGTGCACCTCCCTGCCCTCTATGATACCAAGGTCGTGGTATGCGGCGGCAGCAAGCAGTATTCTGTCCTCCACAGGCCGGCCCCAGCGGTCACGGCCTCCGCCGGCGCGGGCACGCACTCTGGCGGCTATCTCAAGCGACTGGCTGATGACGGTGCGGACGTGGTCCGCGCGGTGCGCCGCGTCAAAGGCGGCATAGCGCGGTATTATCTCTTTCTCAATGAAATCTTCGAGTTTCACGGGTTCAGGCGGTTTATTCTCTGCAAAGATATCATTATATTTGCAGATATGAAACGCGTAATCCTCCTCTTTGCGGCATTCCTGCTGGGTGCGGGAAGCATCGCATCCGCGCAGCCGAAACTGCACATCGTAGATTCCAGATACCTCCACTGCAACGACACCGTGGCAGTCTGGTCGCCTTCTTCCGCAGCGGCGCAGAAGTCGATCCCTGCAGTCTTCCTGCTCCACGGCTGGAGCGGCTGCTGGTCCAACTGGGGCAACAAGATGGACCTCCAGGCCCTCAGCGACGAGACCGGCTGGCGCATCATCTGCCCGGACGGGTTCTATGCAAGCTGGTATATCGACAACGCAGACCCTGAGAAGATGCAGTGGCGCACCTTCTTCTGGGAGGAGCTCTGGCCGCTGCTCTCCGAAGAGTACGGGCTCGACCCTGACAGAACCTTCATCACCGGCCTCTCTATGGGCGGCCACGGAGCGATGAATGTCTTCCTCGACCGTCCTGAATGCTTTGCCGGAGGAGGCTCGATGAGCGGTGTCCTTGACCTGAGGTACGCCTCAGGCGTCACCGGGGCTATCCCTGAGATGCTCGGAAGGAAGGACATCGGCGAATGCTCCGACCAGGCGGCCGTCTGGCGGCTTGACGGCGTCCTCAACAGGGTCGGACCTGCTGTTATGAGGGACAAGGTGATTGTGGTCACCTGCGGCACTGAAGACTCCCTCTACCCGGCATCAGTGGCATTCTCCACCCGCTGCCGCGAGCTCGGCCTGCCTGTAGTGGCAATGTATTCAAAGGGTGTCCACAACTGGCAGTACTGGACATACATTGTCCGGTACCACATCGGATGGTTCGCCGAGCAGATGGAGAGACTGTCAGCCCAGAAGAATTGATCTGAGGGCGTCTGCATCCGCCTCCATCGACTGATGGGAGCGCGGCTTCTCAAGGATTTCCCGGAACCTTTCAGGGAGTTCGGGCCTCTGTCCGATGCTCTCCGAGATCACCGTGCCGAACTTCGCTGCGTGAGCCGTCGAGACCCACCAGCCCTCAGCATTGCAGTCGCGGTAGGTGAGATAGCCCACAGCGCTGTGAGGGTCTGACAGATAGCCGTATCTCTCATAGAGTTCCGAAATGCCATTCCTGATCTGGCCGTCGCTGTAGCTGCGCCCTTCCACCATAGAGGTGACTTTCCCGAAATCTCCGTTGAAGAGATACATCATCCTCTCGAAGTTGCTCGGAGCGCCCACATCCATCGCATTGGCCACCGTCTGCACTGACGGGCCGGGACAGTATCCGCCTGTCGCAAGGAACTTGGGCACCACGTCGTTGGCATTCGCGCCGGCAAGGAACCTGCGTACAGGAAGGCCCATCTTCCAGGCCAGCATCCCGGAGGTGATGTTGCCGTAGTTGCCGCTCGGGACCACGATATCCGGAGCATTCCCGTCCCCGTGGCGCTGGCGCCAGAGGCTCCAGCCGTAGAAATAATAAAACGACTGCGGAATCCAGCGGAGGATGTTGATGGAGTTGGCGGATGTGATGCGGACCTTTGTGCGGAGCTCCTGGTCGAGGAACATCTCCTTGACGAGGCGCTGGCAGTCGTCGAAACTGCCCCTGACGCTCACAGGGAAGATATTTCCGCCGAGGGTGGTCATCTGGGCCTCCTGAAGGTCGCTGACGCGTCCTTCAGGATAGAGAACCACCACCCTGACTCCCGGGACGTTCCAGAAGCCCTGCGCCACCGCGCTGCCGGTATCGCCCGAAGTGGCGGTAAGAACGGTGATATCGCTGCCGCCGATGTTCAGCAGTCCCATCATACGGCCCATGAAGCGGCCGCCGAAATCCTTGAATGCGAAGGTCGGTCCGTGGAAGAGCTGAAGTGTGTCGAGGCCTTCCGCAACGTTGACCATCGGAACATCGAAGTTGAATGCGTCCCTGACCACCTTCTCCAGGTCCCGGCGGTCCACATCATCTCCGAAAAGCAGGCTGCAGAGATAGAGTGCCATATCGGCGAATGACTTGCGCGCCTCGAAATCCACTGCGTCCATATCGGCCTGCGGGAATCTCTCCGGCATGAAGAGCCCTCCGTCCGGGGCGAGTCCGAGAAATGCCGCCTCCCTGAGGCTGAACGGATTCAGACGTTCGGAATCCCTTGTGCTGTAGTACTTCATAACACTCTGGCCCCCTTCCCGGAAACACTGGCCACATACACCTTCGAACCGAGGTTCAGAAGGGCGAAATGGTCTCTCATTATGTCTGCAATCTTACGTGCAACAGCATCTTCCTTCGATATCGCGAACACAGAAGGACCCGAGCCCGAGATGTTCATCGCAAGGGCGCCCGCATTGATGACTTTCTCTCTGAGGATGTCGAAACCTGGGATGAAGCCCCTGCGGTAAGGTTCTGCCACAACATCAACCATAGAGCGGCCCACAAGGTCGATGTCGCCTGTAAGCAGGCCGGCCACAAGACCTCCCACATTGCCCCACTGGCGGACTCCGTCACGCACCGGGATCTCCTTCGGCATAACCTCTCTCGCCATCTTGGTGCTGACCTCGATGTCAGGATGGACCACAGTGCAGTGGAAATGAGGAGGGACAGGCAGCTTCACAAGGTCGAGGGGACGGTATCCTCTGATGAGGACCACGCCTCCGAGAATCGAAGGGGCCACGTTGTCAGCGTGTGCGACGCCGCCGCTGATGAGTTTCTCGCCCTCCATTGCGAATTCGACGAGCCTTTCAGCCGGGAACGGCCTGTCGAACAGCTCATTGAGCGCAAAGACCGCAGCCGCGGACGACGCCGCGCTTGAGCCGATGCCGCTGCCCGGATGAATCTTCTGCTCGATTACCACATTTACCTTGAAGGAACGGCCCAGCGCCGCAAAGAAGGCCATTATTGCAGGGGTCATGACATTCTGCTCCACCTTCGCCGGCAGGTTCATCCCGCTCCGGTTGTCGATTGAGATGCCGAGGCCCTCCTCGACAGACATCGAGATCACATCGCCTGCGGCATCCATAGCCATACCCATTATGTCAAACCCGCAGCCCATGTTCGCCACAGACGCAGGTGCGAATACTCTTATTGATTTTGATTTCATTGCTAAAACTATGTCCGGCTGTGCACACCGCTTCCGGGGTGTGCTGTTAATTAATGATTATTTAGATTTCATTCTGGCTGGCCGGGTTCCGCTGCCCTGGCGGACCTACCGGCAAAAAGAATTCAGACCCCCGCCGGGGTGGTGGCGGTGGTGAGAGCTGTTGTGACAGCCGTTACGGCAGAATATATCAGAAGCACGAACATCTTCACTGTAAATTTACGAAATAGTTCTTTCTGAACAAATAATGGGACAAAAATTTGAATTAGTAATATGTTTTACTATTTTTGCAATAATAAAGTAAAAGGGTTTACTGTATGAGCGCATACCAAATCAATGGCATTCAGCAGGTTGGAGTCGGGACAAAAGATTTCCGCAAGACCTGGAACTGGATAATCGAACACTTCGGAGCAGACGTAAAGATACTTGAAGACGACACCGTCGCCGAAAGAATGCTCCCCTACACTGGCGGAAAACCTCAGAAACGCCACGCCTGCATCACCGTTTCGCTGCAGGGCGGCGGCGGATTCGAGATATGGCAGTACTCTGAAAGGACTCCGCAGGAGTGCGGATTCGAAATATCGGCCGGTGACCTCGGCATTTTCGCAGCCAAGGTGAAATGCCGCGACATTGCCGCCTTCACAGGCGATGCAGCCCCTGCAACCCTTCCTGACGGCACCCGATGCGCCTATGTCAGGGACCTCTACGGCAACTGGTACCAGATGGTAGAGGACAGCGGCGTGTTCATCGACGAAGGCCGCCTCACCGGCGGAATCGCCGGCGCTGTGGTCGGAGTGACAGATATGGATGCCTCGGTCAAGTTCTACAGCGAGGTGCTCGGGTACGACAAAGTGCTCTGTGACGCCACCGGAGCCTTCAGCGACTGGAGTGCGATGCCGGGTTCAGGAGAGCGCTTCAGGAGAGTGATCCTCGCCGTCTCCAAACCGCACGGCAGCGCGTTCAGCGGCCTTTTCGGCAGGAGCACCATAGAACTGGTACAGGCTCTCGACAGGACTCCGCGCAAGATCTACGAAGGGCGGTACTGGGGTGACCCGGGATTCATCCAGATATGCTTCGACGTAAGCGGTATGAAGGAGCTCGGCAAGTTCTGTGCATCCAAGGGCCACCCGTTCACAGTCGACAGCTGTCCCGGGGACATTGAATTCGATATGGGCGACGCCCAGGGGCACTTCACCTATATAGAAGATCCGGACGGGACCCTCATCGAGTTTGTGGAGACACACAAGATCCCGGTCGCGAAGAGACTGGGGTGGTTCATCGACATGAAAAAGAGAAACCCTGAGAAGAGTCTTCCTAAACTTCTCTTCAGGGTTATGGGAATTGTATCACGTGAAAAAATCAAATAGCAATGCAAATCGACATTTTTGACAAGATCCGGAAATCCACCGGCGGCCCTATCGGGCAGTATAGAGAAAAAGCTGACGGTTATTTCGCATTCCCTAAGCTGGAAGGCGAGCTCGGACCGCATATGCGTTTCAACGGGAAAGAGGTGCTCTGCTGGAGCCTCAACAACTATCTCGGCCTGGCCAACCATCCTGAGATCAGGAAGGTGGACGCTGAAGCTGCGGCACGCTGGGGAATGGCATACCCAATGGGAAGCCGTATGATGACCGGCCACACCGCCCTCCACGAACAGCTCGAGAAGGAGCTCGCCGAGTTCGAGTGCAAGGAAGCCGCCTTCGAGTTCAACTTCGGCTATCAGGGCATCGTCTCCGCCATCGACTCACTCCTCGGCCGCCACGACTGCCTCGTCATCGACTCCGAGGCCCACGCCTGCCTTATCGACGGCTCCCGCCTCCACACCGGAAAGACTTACAAGTTCAAACACAATGACATTGTCTCCTGCGAGCAGAAACTCAAGGTTGCGACCGCTGAGGCTGAAGCGCAGGGCGGCGGAGTCCTCCTCATCACCGAAGGTGTCTTCGGAATGACCGGCGCCCTCGGCATCCTCGACCAGATCGTAGCACTGAAGCAGAAGTACAGTTTCAGAATCCTCATCGACGACGCCCACGGCTTCGGAGTGATGGGCCCTAACGGCCGCGGCACCTCCGAACACTTCGGAGTGATGGACGGCATCGACCTCTATATCGGGGCCTACGCGAAGTCAATGGCCACCATCGGCGGCTTCATCGCATCGGAAAAAGACATCATCACATACCTCAGATATAATATGCGTTCGCAGATGTACGCGAAGGCGCTCCCTATGCCAATCGTGGAGGGCTGCCTCAAGCGTCTTGAAATCATTCGCAGCGCAGAAGGTGACGCTCGCCGCGAGCACCTCTGGAAGGTCACACGACGCCTCCAGCAGGGTTTCCGCGACCTCGGCTACGAGATCGGACCTGCGGAGGCCTGCGTCACCCCTGTCCACCTCGAATGCGGAGTCAACCAGGCGACCAACATTGCGGTCGACCTGCGTGAGAACTACGGCATCTTCTGTTCGATTGTCACCTACCCTGTCATCCCTCCGGGAATGCTCATCTTCCGCATCATCTCCACTGCCGCACACTCCATCGAGGACGTGGACTACACCCTCTCGGCCTTCCGCGACATCAAGGAGCGTCTTGCAAGAGGGGAATATGACCGCGAAATGCCGGATATGGCGCTGATCAAGTAGGGCCATGAACGTCTGGATCACAGGAGCCTCGTCAGGCATAGGCGAGGCGTGCGCCCGCAGATATGCCCGCAAGGGCTGCCAGCTCATTCTGACATCCTCCTCCAGCGAGAAGCTCATCGCCGTGGCGAAGGAGTGCCGCGCGCTGGGGGCCGCCGACGTGTTCGCGCTCCCGTTCGATTTCAGCAGTCCCTACGGCATCGAAGGGCTTGCTGAGCAGGCCTGGAACGCATTCGGCAACATCGACGTGCTATTCTGCAACGCCGGAGTAAGCCAGCGGACAACTGTGGAGGACACCTCTATGGATATGGTCCGCAAGATAATGGAGATCAACTATTTCGCGCCCGTCGCAATAACGAAGGCCATACTGCCGCTGATGCTTGAAAGCGGCGGCGGGAAGATAGCTGTCACCACTTCAATAGCCGCAAAGTTCGGTTTTCCGCTGAGGTGCGGCTACAGTGCCTCCAAGCACGCCCTGGACGGTTTCTTCGAGACCCTTCAGGCAGAGTACTCCGACAGGGGCATATCCGTGACCCTTGTCTGCCCCGGAAGGGTGCAGACCAACATATCGCTCAACGCGCTTGACAAAGGCGGCGTGAAGTATGGAAAGATGGACCCAGGCCAGGCCGGAGGCATCACCGCGGACAAGGCAGCAGCAACCATTCTCGACGCAATCGACAAAGGGAAGCGCGAGGTGCTGGTCGGCGGCAGGGAACTGCTGATGGTCTATGTGAAGCGTTTCTTCCCGGGACTTTGCGCGAAGCTCGGGAAAAAGGTGAGCGCGGTATAGGAGCACTGATATGGAGCATCTGTTTGACGAACTCTGCAGGGACTACCGGTTCAAGGAAGGTTTCCACACCTGCATCAACTGCGGCACCTGCACCGCCATATGCCCGGCGGCGGAATTCTACCGTTACGACCCGCGGCAGATTGTCGCGACCGTACAGACCCGCGACGACGGGCAGATAGAGGCGCTGCTGAAGTCGGACACCATCTGGTACTGCGGCGAATGCATGAGCTGCGTGACGAGGTGCCCGAGGAAGAACGGTCCCGGTCTGGTGATAATGGCGCTGCGCGACCTGAGCGTGCGTCTCGGATACTTCACCGAGTCGGAGAAAGGGCGCCAGATGCTGCCGCTCACCCACATAATGACCGGCAACATCCTCAAATACGGCTACTGCATCCATCCGGAGACCTTCAGCTGGGAGGACCACAAGGAGTCCGGCCCGGTCTGGAAATGGCATATGGAACACCTCGAGAAGAGTCTCGAGCGCCAGGGAGCAAACTATATGAAGGAGGGTCCGGGAATCCTCAGGAAGATCCCGCAGGAGTCGCTGGACGAACTGAAGGCCATCTTCGACGTCACAGGCGGCACAGAGAGAATCCGCACCGTGGAGAGATATTCTGAGCAGAAGGCCGCCGAGATGGGTATGAGCAATGAGGAGTATGAACGCAGAGCATTCGAATACTGCTCTGACAAACACTTCAACAGATGATTTATCAGGGAAAGAAAAAGATATGGAGTGAATACCAGAAAGAGATTCCGGATGACCGCTGGTACTATGTCCGCAGCTGCATCCGACAGAATTTCTTCCCGGCAAGCGAGAAGATGTTCACCGAGATAACCCGCAACGTCCTCGGGAAGGACATCTATGAGACACCGCACCACACCACCTGCGGCGGAATCGCGTACCACTGCGACACCATTCCGCAGGAGACGGCAATGACCATTGTGGCACGCCAGTTCGCCCTGATGACAGAGGCGGGCTACACCAACTACTGCCCGAGCTGCATCACCTCCTTCGGCAACTACGCCGAAATCCTCGAGACCTGGCGTGAATTCCCCGAACTGGAGGCTAAGATACGCGAAGACCTCTGGAAGGCCTGCCGGAGGGAGTTCAACAAACCGGAACATCTCGCTCACACCAGCGACCTGATCTTCCACTGGAGGGACGAGATCGCGGCAAAGGCGAAACACCTGCTTGTCAATCAGGAGACGGGGGAGCCGCTCAACATAGTGGAGCACATCGGCTGCCATTATGCGAAGATGTTCCCGAGCAAGGGAGTAGGAGGCGCCGAGTACCCTTATGTGCTCGCCGGAATGATCGAGAGCTGGGGCGGAAAGGTGGTGGACTATCCTGAACGGCGCCACTGCTGCGGCTACGGTTTCAGACAGTACCACGTCAAGGCCAACAGAAGCTACAGCGTGTCTAACACCTGGAAGAAATTCGAGTCTATGGAGCCGTATCACCCTGACGCCATCATAACTAACTGCCCGGGCTGCCCTTATTTCCTGGACCGCTGGCAGTATGTGATTGCAGAGCAGACAGGCAGGACCTACGGCAGAGACGGCTTCGGAATCCCTGTCCTCACCTATGAGGAACTGGCCGGGCTTGTGCTGGGCTATGATCCGTGGGACCTCGGACTCCAGCTGCACCAGGTGGCTGTCGAGCCGCTGCTCGACAAAATGGGCGTGAAATATGACCCTAAGGCCAAGTATCTGGGCCTCAATAAGGAAGATATTATGCGGCCGGAGCTCCCGACGTCGCTCAAATGCTTTTAACCGATGAAAGAGATAGTTGTTGTGATAGGCGGCGGGATCGCCGGAATGGAGGCTGCCAGACAGCTCCTCAGCCTCGGCTGCACGCCGATAATCGTGGAACAGGAGAGCAGGCTCGGCGGCCACGTCGCATCCTGGCACAGGCTGTTCCCTGATATGACCCCCGCAGGCGAGCTTGTCAGCCGCCTCGAAAGCGGGATAACCGGTGCGAACATTTTCCTTGAGACAAAAGTGAGCTACATCAACCGCCTGAAGAACGGATATAACGTGATGCTCGACAACGGAGTGAACCTGATGGCAAAAGCCATTGTGGTGGCCACAGGCTTCACCCTCTTCGATGCCTCGAAGAAGGAAGAGTACGGCTACGGCGTCTACGACAAGGTCATAACCAACGCCGACCTCGAAGCCTGGTTCAACGGCAGGCAGGACAAGCGGATTGCAAACCCAAAGAAGATCGGGTTCGTCCACTGCGTCGGCTCCCGCGACCTCAAGGCCGGCAACAGCCAGTGCTCGAAGGTCTGTTGCATGACCGCCGTCAAGCAGGCTATCGAAATGAAGGAGAAGTTCCCTGATTCGGAAATATGGTGCTTCTATATGGACCTCAGGCTCTTCGGCAAGAAATACGAGGACTTCTACATCAACGCCCAGCGCGACTATGGAGTGCATTTCATCCGCGGCCGCGTCTCGGAGGTCGGAGAGACCATCGACGGCAGGCTCCAGGTCAAGGCTGAGGACACCCTGACAGGCAAACCGCTGAAAGTTACCCTCGACCTCCTTGTGCTGATGGCAGGAATGGCCTGCAACGAGGAGGCAAAGGAACTTGCCGGAATGATGCGGCTCCAGATAGACAGTGACGGTTTTCTCAAAAGCCGTGACAACATCTGCTCGATCAACGAGTCGGGCAGGCCTGGAGTCTTCTACGCCGGCGCCTGCACCGGCACAAAGACCGTCCCTGAGACAATAGCGGAGGCGAGAGCCGTGGCCCTCAGCGTCAACCAATACCTCAAGTCGCTATGACGGATTTCGGATTCTCGCTCACCAGAAGTTCAACCATCAGCCTGGACAAGGTTGACACATCCATATACGACCGCCTCTGTGAAACGGTGCCTGCAGTGAAGAGCTGTATGAACTGCGGCAGCTGCAGCGCCTCCTGCACAGCGGGGCCGTACAGCGGGATGAGCGTGCGCAAAGTCCTGCTCGCTCTCCAGCGTGGCAGTGACGTCAAAGAGATGCTTTCAGGCTGTATGCTCTGCGGCAAGTGCACAATGGTGTGCCCGCGCGGAATAAACACACGCCTGCTTATCCTGACCCTTTGCAAGATATATGATAGATAGAATACCTTCCGGCTTCAACCCGTTCGTCATTCCGTTCCTTGCCGGAATGGGATTCGTCTTCCTATACTGCATTTTCGCGGTGCTGAAGATTCTCATACAGCTTCCCGCGGAAGACAGGAGGAAGTTCTACGTGTCGCTCATCACCCCGAAGACCATCCTCAAGAACATCCGCGACATCTTCTGCGACTGCCTGCTCCACGTCAAGCTCTGGAAGCGCAACAAAGTGCTGGGCTATATGCACTCCAGCATCGCATTCGGATGGTTCATGCTCATAGTGCTTGGGCACCTGGAGGTGTTCCTCTTCGTGCCGAAGCGCATCAACCTCTTCTACTACCCTATCTTCTTCAACTACTTCGTGGCGGAGTCAGACACCACGCTCGCAGGTTCGTTCCTCTTCTTCCTGATGGACTTCTTCCTTCTCATCGTCCTCAGCGGCATCGCGCTGGCTATGGTCAAGAGGGTGCGCTCGCGCCTGTTCGGGATGAGGCGGACAACCCGCCATTCGCTGACCAACCAGATCGGCCTGTATGCCCTCTGGGCCATCTTCCCCCTGAGGCTCCTCGCCGAAAGTTTCACGGCACATATCAGCGGAGGTTCCTTCCTCACTATTCCGGCGAACTGGATCTTCCGCCAGTTCCTCGGCAATGACCTGAATATGCTCCCTACCTGGTGGGCCTACTCCATCGCCCTGAGCGTCTTTATGTTCATCCTGCCGTTCTCCCGCTATATGCACATCCCGGCAGAGATGCTGCTCATCCCGATGAGGAACGCAGGTCTCAAGGTGCGCAGCCTGCGCGAGGGATATGCAAGGGTCGAGGTCTTCTCCTGCCCTAACTGCGGAGTCTGCATCGACGCCTGCCCTATGAGCGTCAACAAGGCTAACCTCAAGGACTGCACCGTCTACCTGACACGCCAGATACGCCGCGGCAACGAGAGGCGGATGGATGAGATAAGCGACAAGTGCCTGCTTTGCGGCAAGTGCCAGGAAGTCTGCCAGGTGGGTGTGGAAGGCCCTCAGTTGAGGATACTTCAGCGCGCGAAGCGCAAGTATGCTGTCAGCCCGGATTACTCGTCATTTGACATACAGCCGCTGAAAGAGGCTGCAGCCGGCGGCAGAGTGCTCTATTTCAGCGGCTGCATGAGCCAGCTGACACCGGAGATCGGACGCAGCGTGGAATCAATCCTCCGGAAGGCGGGTGTGGATTTCAAGTGGATGGACCGCGAAGGCGGACTCTGCTGCGGAAGGCCTCTGCTCACTGCAGGACGGCTTGAGGAGGCAAAACAGATTGCCGCCCGCAACGAGGAGATAATACTCTCCAGCGGAGCGGACACACTTGTAGTCTCCTGCCCTATCTGCTACCGGATGTTCACCGAAAACTACAGCCTCCCCGGAGTCAGGGTGGTCCACTACGGCGACTATTTCCTCGAACTCGCCAAAGAAGGCCGCCTCAGCATTGAGAAGAGCGACGTCTGCTATGTCTACCACGACCCTTGCGAACTGGGACGCGGATGCGGCAAATACGAAGAGCCGCGAAGCCTCCTGCTTCAGGCGGGCTCGCTCTCAGAGGCGAAGAAGACACGCGCGGAGAGCATCTGCTGCGGCGGTTCGCTCGGCTCCCTCACCCTTGACTTCAAGCAGCGCGAGGATATGACAAAGGCGGCGCTCACAAACCTATGCGCATCGAAGGCTGATGCCATCGCAACAGCCTGCCCTCTCTGCAAGGCGACCTTCGCCCGCTATTCCGACCGTCCTGTCAAGGACCTTGCGGAAATCATCGATTCCCAATCAAGTGCAAAAGATAAAAACAACTGATATGCAGAAATTCAAACCGACAAAATACAGCCTTGTCAACGTAAAGACTGGCCGAAGATTCGAAGACCAGGGATGGACCCTGAGCGACCCGCAGTGCAGTGACCCTTCTCTTGTGAGGGCAGTCTATGAGAAGAAACATTTCGAGCCGTGCGAAAACCTTGACGGCATCTACCGCTACGCAAACTGGATGCCTGTAAAGCGGACGCTCCGGAAATCCTGCGCTCCTGTGACCTACAAGTCAAAAGGGCTCGCAAAGTTCCTGGGTCTGGAAAACCTCTACATCACCTTCTCAGGATGGTGCCCGAAACTCGGCGCCAAGATGAAGACCTGCTCTTTCAAGGAGACCGAGGCCTACAGCGTGCTGGCCAGGATGGACAAGGATGAGCAGCGCACTCTGATCGTGCAGTCGGCGGGCAATACCGCGAGGGCGTTCGCACAGGTATGCTCCGACAACAAGATACCTGTCGTCATCTGCGTCCCTTCCGACAACCTCCACGACCTCTGGTTCCGCAGGAAGCTCGACAAATGCGTGAAACTTGTCGCCGCCCCGCACGGATGCGACTATTTCGACGCCATCACCATCGGCGACAAGCTGGCCTGCGACCCGCGCTTCTTCCTTGAGGGCGGAGCGAAGAACATTGCAAGGCGTGACGGAATGGGAACAACTCTGCTCAGCTGCGTTGAGAAGACAGGCAGGATACCTGACGCCTACTTCCAGGCAGTGGGTTCCGGCACAGGGGCGATCGCCGCGTGGGAGAATGCCGCCAGACTGGCCGCCGACGGACGTTTCGGCGAGAACAGGATGAGGGTTTATGTGGCCCAGAACACCCCTTTCACTCTGATCAACGATTCCTGGAAGGCAGACTCGCGCGCAGTGCTTGACATCACCCCTGAAGAGGGCCGCCACCAGGCCGAGATAGTCCTGGCAAAGGTGCTGACCAACCGAAAGCCCCCGTACAGCCTCGCAGGCGGACTTTACGATGTACTCAAGGCCAGCGGGGGCGACACTTTCCTCGCCGACAACAACGATATTATGTACTGGATGATCCAGTACCGCAACCTTGAGGGCTATGAACTGCTTCCAGCCGCCTGCGTGGCTGTAGCAGCGCTCGACAAGGCAGTGAAGAGCGGCGCCGTGAAGAAGGACGAATGCATTATGCTCAACTGCACCGGAGGCGGAACCCTCGCAGCCCGCAGCAAGGGATATGTCTTCAAGGAACCGGACCTTGTGGTCTCCCCTGACCTCCCTGCTGATGAAATTGCTGCAAAAGTCAGCGCTCTTTTCAAATAGTTATTTGCTATATCCCTAAAAAACGATACTTTTGTATAGTAACAAAAGAATACTGTATCCTTATGCTACTATCAAAGGAAATAGCCGTATATCTCAACCTTGCCGCCTGCAAGCTGAAACTCTACACCGGTGCAATGCTCAGACAGAGCAATGTAGGGCTCACCCCCGAACAGTTTCTGCTGATAGACCTCCTCTGGAACCAGGGGCCGATGTCACAGCAGCAGATGGCAGACACAATGCACAAGGACAAGAACTCTGTTACGAAGCTTGTGGATGCTCTTGAAAAGAAAGGTATGGTTGTCCGAAGCCGAAGCGACTCCGACCGCCGGTCGAACACTCTCGTCCTGACCGAGAAGGGGCAGGAGATGAAGTGTAACGCCAAGGAGACAGGCATCTCGATTCTTGACAAGATGCTCGAGGGCATAAGCGAAGAGGAGCTCAAGAGTTTCCTCAACACCCTCAACAAGATGTCGGCCAATATGGACCAGGCGAATGAAAAACCTTGACCGGGACAGGATAGACTTCGGCAAGGGTGATATCGGGAAGATGCTTTCGCGCATCCTCCTCCCTACGCTTATGGGAATGATGGCGTCTGTCGTCTTCATCCTGACAGACGGAATTTTCGTGGGGCACGGCGTTGGCAGCGACGGTCTTGCCGCCATCAATCTCGTCCAGCCGGTGTTCACTGTCGCCACCGCCATCGGAATGATGCTTGGCGTGGGCGCCTCTGTGATAGCGGCCATACATCTCTCCCAGGGGAATCAGAAAGCGGCAAGAATCATAGTCACCCAGGCATTCATAGCAGTGCTCTCCGCAGGGGTGGTTCTGGGTGTGATCTTTTATTCCTTCCCCGACTGGATTCTGCGCATTCTGGGCGCCAGTGACGCTCTGATGCCCCTCTGCCGGGAATATTTCCTGTGGTTCATCCCCTGCATACTGTTCGTGATGATCCAGCTGGTCGCCCAGTTTGTGATCAGGCTCGACGGCAACCCGCGGTTCGCCGGCCTTGTGGAGATTGTCCCGGCCTGCATCAACATCGCGCTGGACTGGTTCTTCATATTCCCTATGGGATGGGGTCTTGCCGGCGCGGGTGCCGCCACTTCCGTCGGCACCTCGGCAGGAGTGATAATGGCCGCTTTCTATATGGTCCGTCGGCCGCAGACCCTGCCTCTTTACAGGCTGAAGCGCTCGCTGACCAGCCTTGTGCTCACACTCAGGAACTTCCTGCAGATGGCGAAGGTCGGGATATCCGCCTTCCTCGGGGAGTTCGCAATCTCCGTTCTGACTCTTGCCGGCAACTATACCTTTATGAAAATTCTGGGAGAGGACGGAGTGGCCGCATACAGCGTGGTCAACTATCTTCTGCCCTGCATCTTTATGGTTTATGCTGCCATCTCTCAGGCTGCGCAGCCTATCATCAGCTACAACTACGGAGCCGGCAACACTGCCCGTGTCAGGAAGACACTGCGGCTTGCACTGCTGCTCTCCATAGGGTTCGGGGCCGCGATGACACTGCTCTTCTGCCTGTTCCCGGGTACGACGGTCTCCGTATTCCTGCCGCGCAGCACTCCGGCATACACTATCTGCGCCTCCGGTCTGCCGCTCTATTCCCTCGGATTCATCTTTATGGCGGTCGTGCAGACCTTCATCGGCTATTACCAGAGCGTCGAGCGGACTCTCCCTGCGACTGTGCTGACGCTGCTGCGTGGAATGGTCCTCCCGGTGGCTGCCCTGATGCTGATGCCGTCACTGTCCGGCGTAACCGGACTCTGGCTCGCGGTCCCTGCCGCCGAAGCCGCCACCGCCCTCTGCCTGGCGGCCGGACTCGCCTTGCATTCCGTTATCCGATAGCCGTAAGGGTACTCCCAAGCCAGTTGGAGAGCAGTTCCAGCGTAAGATTGTTTTTAGCCAGAATGGCCTCTGCCTCTCCCAGAGTGAGCTGATCCGGACCTGACGAGAAGAGTCTCGAACTGATTTCCATTCCGAAGCGCATCTTCTCGGATATTTTGCTGACAACCCCTTTCGTCTGGGCAGCCAGGTCACGTTCGTGCACATACCTGAACTGCTTGACCATCTGCCGGGCAGCCTCCTGCCTCTTTGAGAGTGCCTGCTCCAGCATGTCAAGACGCAGACCACGGTCTTCCAGAGTGTTCGCTTTCCGTATCATCTGGTCTGTCTGCTCAAACCACTCCGTGCTCTTGTAAGTCATCACCCTTCCGGTTCGCCCGGCGCTGGTGAGTTTCTGGTCCCAGTCCTTGATCACAGGATTCAAGTCATCTCCGTAGCTGACCCTCGAGCCCTTCTGGACGACTGACTGGTCGTGCATCTCCGCCCATTCGCGTGCAGCCTTGTCGCTTGGGGCATCGATGCCGGTCGTACGCTTGTAGAATGCCTTTTCGTAAGCCTCCTGTGCAGCCTTCTGAGGTACGTCCTTGCCGTCAACGGTCTTGTATGTCACGTCACGGTCGAAAGTGACCTTTTTGCCTTCTGCAAGGTCTGCCTTGTTGGAGCTGGTTGCGGCGAACGGCTTCTCATCCAGATCGTAGCCCTGCCCCTTCAGAATCTTGCGCACCTCGTCGTCCACGTCCTTATAGACATTGTCAAGTTCCTTGTTGAACGCCGCTCTGGTGGAATTGCCGTCAGGAAGGCTGTTCATCTGGTGCATTGCGAACTTGTCACGCTGGACCTCAAGAACCTTCTTCTTGTAAAGCTTCACGTTCTCCGGAGTAGGGTTGTTCTCCACAAGCCACTGGGCGGCCTGCAGTTCATCCACCTTGGCTTTACCGTGCGCCTGGCCGTTCTTGTAGACCTGGTCGAGCTTCTTGTCGAGGTCACTCATCTCAGGATGCTTCTTAAAAGCATCGATGGCCTCGTCAGCCTGGCTTGCAGCCTTGGATTTCACGCTCTTGGAGTTCTCAAGAATACCTTTGGTCTTCTTTCCTATTGTCTCGGAGAAATAGTCGGAAGCGGCCTCCTTTGTCTGTTTCTTCAAGTTCTCCACGCTCTTGGCTGCGGCCTCGAACTGTTTCGGAGCGAGTTTCTTGCCGACGCCCTTCCATACATCGAAATCGGTAACAGCCTCCCAGGCGGCCGCCTTAACTCCGACTACGAACACGTCATAAACGCCCCCGCCCTTCTCCACGGTAGCTTTCATATCCCTGGCAACCTGCAGAGAGGTGAAAACTGTTTCAGACATTCCCAGCGTCGCTACGCCCACGGCCATACGCGTGAAGAATCCCATTGAATTCTCCACCTCCTCGCTCGTCTGAAGGAAACTGTTGATAAACATCCTCATCTCGTCGGCGAGCGTAACTTGTTTTGCAGTGGCGTTGGCGCCGGCCAGTTCCCCGTTCAGGAATCGCATGTAAACGTCTTTCACGGTTTCGACTTGATGCTTGTCGTAGCCGTATGCGCCGTCATAGCCGTCCAGCATCACGTCGATGAGCTTGTAGAGCGGGAAGAGACGGCTGTATTCGCCGTTGTCCCAGATGCTTGACTGGATATTTATGAGACCGTCTCCAATACGTTTGTCCTCATCATACATCGCCGCCGTTACATTCTGCCGCACAGGCTGCGAAGCTATGAGAACCTCCTTCTCGACAGTTTCCTGACGCCCGTTGCCGCAGTCGGCGACAAGGCTCAAGGTCGCCTTGAAGCGCGTCGGCGGGTCAAGTACGCCCTTGGTAGGAGCGATTTCAATATGACGCCCGTTTTCTGTCGTGGTCGCGGTAGCACGGTAGTCGATGCCCAGTTTTTTGAGATAACCCTGCTCTTTTTCGCCCTTTGCCGAGACTTTGAAAGTATCCTTCACAGGGACAGGGAAAACCGTGATAATGTCGTTGGTCTCAGGATTCCAGTCATAATATACAAGGTCTGCTATCGTCACCGCCACCTGAGTCTTTCCCGTCGCGTCAGTCTTCAGATAGCAAGGGAGCGTGTAGCCCATCCCAAGTTTTAGGCCGAGATGGAAGCGGTAGAGCGGGATGGAGTCCGCCACCAGTTCCGACTTACCATCGGAGACCTTTATGCCAAGGCTGAACGGCTCCCAGGTGCCCGGGTCCTTCTTATCCTTTGCCTTTTCGCTTATCACAGCGTAATACAAGCCATCCTTTTCACCCGGTTCAATCTTCACATTGTACTTGTTGAGGGCTGAGCTGCAGACTTCTACAACAGCATCCTTCGGTGCGCCAGTGACAGCGAACGGCAGTCTCCAGACCTCGTCGGAGCAGGCCGGCAGGGTGAGGTTCTCCTGGAAGAATATTATTTCGCTCCTGTCTATCTTGAAATGCATCCTGTTGGTGAACGAGCCGCCGCCACCGGCAAGCCTGAAGTTCACAACGGCCTCTGAAGGTATGTCACCGTTCTGCGGAGCCTCCACTGAGGCTGACATATATTCTCCTGAGAGTTTCTGACCGCTGACATTCAGATAATCATCGCCTGTTATGGATATCTTGGATGTCAGGGCTGCATCGGTCGAGGCCTTTCCACCTTGAGGAATGCGCACGATACGTGCGTAGACTTTCTGTGCGGCATCACCAGGCGTGAGTGTATCACCGAAGTCCTTGCGTATGCGCATCTCGTATGTAGCTTTCTCCTCGTCTTCCTCATCCTGCTTGTCATCGTCGGACTTTTTCTTTTCGTCCTTTGATGCTTTTTTCGACTTCTTCGCTGCGGCTTTCTTCTTCCTGCGCCCCTTCAGGGCAAGTCCTCCCACGGCAAGTCCACCGGCAACGGCGGCAGGCACTACCCAGCCGTTCTCGTTTGAATCCCCGCCGGCCGCTGTATCAATGATTTCATCACCAACGCTGCTATAAGCGAGAAAAAAGTCGTGTGAGTTGGCGGACCAACTGATATATCCATTGAAGCAGAGGCTGATTGAGACCACCAGATCCAAAAGTGACTTCTTGTCCGTAGCCGGAATCCGGAACACAGCATCGATACCCTGTGAAAGAGGTTTCCAGTCCATCACCTGCTTTTCTTTTTCGGACGAGCTTCCCCATTTTCCATATTTGGCCGTCACAATATAACCCAAATCCTTATAGTCTTCAGGAAGTGACATTGGGGCAGCTTTGAGACGCACCGTGACATAATCTTTGGAAAAGTATCCATTAATATTGTCTTTCACCAATCTGCCGTTTTCACTCAAGTACTGTATATCACTTCGGAAATAATTTCCACTGACGCTGGCACCTTCAAATTCAATACTATATGGAACTGTGAGATCACCGCCCCATTTCAACGAGTACGGTCCCAACTTGTTTGACAAGCCGGTTTGAGCGCCCAGTGACAGCGGAAGATACAAAAGCACGGAAAGTACCATCAGGCCTTTCTTCAGCAACTTCATAAAAGCGTTCTGCGCTGCATCGCTCTTGCAGCTGACCTCGCCGGGAGCCGCCGACGCGTTTATGTCGCTGTCCTTGAGAGCTGCGATAATCTGCCTGACTCCGGCCTTCGCCAGATCCGCAGCCTTCTCCCTTATCTCACTTCTGGCAGCCGTTTTGTCCGTCTGTGCCTGTTTCACCGCTGTCACAGGCTTCCCGCAGACGTGACAGAATTTAGCGCCCTCGCGCAGTTTTGAGCCGCAATAAATGCAATACATAGAGTCTTCTGGATTAATCAGTTCTTGTCAATAAAGAGAATGCCTTCGAGGTGGTCGACCTCGTGCTGGAAAATGACCGCGGCGAAGCCTTTGACATCTTCACGAATCTCGCGCGGCTGGTCAAGACGGTCACTATTGATATCTGTGTATCTGATAGTTATATCCTGACAGCGCATCACGTCACCCCTCTGGTCAGGAACGGAAAGGCAGCCTTCAGGCCCTGCCTCGAGCGCCCCTCTCATCTCTTCGATAAAGATATTCGCATAAACTTCGACCGGCCCCCCTTCCTTGTCCACGCGCTGCACAGCGACCACCCGGCGGTTTATTCCGACCTGCGGCGCAGCGAGACCCACGCCGCCGTCAGTGCTTTCGAGCGTCTCCACCAGCTTGCTGGCCAGGGCCGCATATTCAGGAGTGTTGAGATCCTCGACATTGAAGTTTACAGAAGCCTTGCGAAGCACCGCCAGATCGGCATCATTGTCAATTGTCAGGATACGCATTATATCCGGGGACCCGTTGATGAGGGCCTTTTCCTCGTCGGTCATTGTCAGTCTGGAGTTTACGCCACAGGAAGCAAGAGAGAGCACTGCGGCTGTTAATATCATAATCTTTTTCATACGTGTATCACCGCTGTCACGGGTTCTCCTCAAACGTGACAGAATTCTTCAAATATATGAAATGTCTTTGGAATATGCAACACGCTGACATATAGAGTGCTCTTCCACCCTGCCGCATACCGCGGCAACCGTATGGGCAACCATTATAAAAATGTCCGGAAGCATTGCGCCGTATCACGATATCCCAAAAAATATATAACTTTACATCATATAGTCACTGAGGGTTTATCCTCCCGAAAACACCAAAGAAATGAGACACCTTGCATTAACATTTATGGTACTAGCGATCCTTACAGTCACTCCATCCTGCCAGAACTACAAATTCTCAGAGACCGCAGGCGTTCCTTCCGGCAACCCAGCCGCCTTCCTTTCAACGGACGCCCAGAAAGCGACCGCAGCCACTCTCCGCGATATCAAGGACGGCCACCTTTATACAATCGACTACACCGCAGATTATAAGATTGACGAACTTATGGCAGGCGGCGGCGCCAAATCAAACGAAGAGCTTGTGGGAAAAGTCTTCGCGAGCCTTCTCAATCTGCCTTCAATGACCGCTGAGGCCCGTATGGACTACGGCTGCAGCGCGTTCTGCGCCAAGTCCCCTGAGGGCGATGTCCTCGTGGGCCGCAATTTCGACTACAGGTTCGTGTCATCCGCAAATGTCGCTGTACACAATCTCACACCAGGAGTCCGCGAGTCGATGTGCATTTCCGCGATGCCATATCTCGATATCGACAAATACGTTGCCGGTTCCCTGTCTGACGGCACCACAGATATTTCCGTCCCGGCCGTCGCATCAATCTACTGCTGCCTCGACGGAATGAATGACGCCGGGCTCTTCATAGGCGTCCTCTCGCTGCGTGGCGGCGGAGCAGTCCAGCACGATCCGGAGAAGTCAAACATAATGGCCTCTCTCGCCATCCGACTCGCGCTGGACGGCTGCGCGACTGTAGATGAGGCCCTGGAGGTGTTCAGGAGCCACAATTTCTTCGCAGACGGAGAGGACTCCCCGAACAACTATCACTTCCTGATTGCCGATGCCAGCGGCAGATCGGTTGTCGTTGAGTATTACAGGCCTGGCGAAGAGGCCCCAGTCGAGGATGCCGCAGCAAAGGACTGGACACTCAATGTCCTGGAAGAGGACCACGTGACAAACTTCTATCTTACAGACGGCTGGCAGAACCTCGGCGTGGGACAGGCGCGATACGACATCATCCACGAAAGGCTTGAGGAGAAGAACCGCATCCTGACAGAGGACGAGGCGATGCAGCTGCTGCAGGATGTCCTCCAGCTTCTCAACCCTGAGGAAATCACCAGCAACACCCAGTGGTCCGTCGTTTACAACCTCACCCGAAAGACCGCCACAGTCTGCGTCGACAAGGACTACGAAACCAGACTCAACTTCAGGCTCGAGGACTGACGCCGCGAATTCTACCCGCTCAACACCAAGGCGGTCGTCGAGGACGGCATCACCCATGCTGAACAATGAAGAAGATTATTTTCCTCGATTTCGACGGCGTGATGGACACCATCCATTATGACAACTAGCTGATCTGGCAAGGTCTCCCTGAGACCCCGGAGCGGGGAAGAAAAAGGGAAGGGAGGGGTTACTTGAACAGAGATCCCTACGATGATTATACCATAGGCACCGCTATCTATGGCACGCCCTTTTATCTCACTAAGGAAGAGCGCAACGAGCTCTACGCGGCCAAATTCCCTGACAATCCCGGACTGGATGTGCAGCGCGATATCTTTGTCTTCCAGTGCTTCATCGGATGCCGTGTAGGTGACCTGATGAAGATGACGCGCGACAACATCATCAACGGTGCTATCGAATATGTCCCGCGCAAAACCAAGGAAGGCCGTCCTTATACTGTACGAGTCCCTATCTCTCCTACCGCGAGAGAGATTCTGGAGCGCTACAAGGACCAGCCCGACGGGCGTCTTCTTCCCTTTATTTGTGAACAAGACTATAACCGCGACATCAAGAAGATGATCAAACTCGCCGGCATCGACCGCGTAGTGACGACACTTAAC
>JAZRVT010000006.1:0-26290 GCA_045599325.1 Bacteroidales bacterium
TCCCGTATCCGACTCATCCGCACAATGTGCGGGGCAGAGACAGGGTTCACCTTATGGACAAGGTGACCGCCTATTTCGACGACTATCTATAATACTCCTGGTGGAGCGGGCCGGGCCGAATCCCCGGTAAAGTGTCCGTAACCCCCTGCAAAATAGCCTCAGAAGAGGCCGAAGAGGCGTGCGTCGATCTTGTCGACGATCATCGAGAAATCCTCTGGGTTGTGCTCAAAGTCAAGGTGGTCGGCGTCAATGGTGAGGACATCGCCCTTGTACTGCTCGTTGATGAACTTCTCGTAGCGGTTGTTGAGCCCCTGGAGGTAATCCAGGCTTATGGACTGCTCATATTCGCGTCCGCGCTTCTGGATCTGGCCCACAAGATGAGGGATGGAGCACTTCAGATAGACAAGCAGGTCAGGAACCTTCACCATCGACATCATAACGTTGAAGAGGTCCATATAGGCGTCGAAGTCCCTCTTCGAGAGATTGCCCATATCATAGTTGTTGGCCACGAACACGTACACACCTTCGAAGATGGTCCTGTCCTGGACTATGACACCCTCAGTCTTTGCGATGTCGAGAACATCCTTCAGCCTCTGCGTCAGGAAATAGACCTCGAGGTTGAAACTCCAGCGCGGAATGTCGCGGTAGTAGTCCTCGAGGAACGGGTTGTAGGTCACAGCCTCGTATTTCGGGGTCCAGCCATAGTGGCGTGCAAGCATCCCCGTGAGGGTGGTCTTGCCGCTTCCGATATTTCCTGCAATTCCGATATGCATCCTGTTCTCTCTTTTCCGACCGCTAAATTAGTCACTTTTCAGTGGCGCCCTCCGGCCCTCCGGCAGATTGTAGCGAAAAGTTATTAACAGCCTTTCCGACGTTGTTGATAAATAAAATCCAGAATGTCGCTATTCTTTGACAAAGTCACGAAATCTTGCTAAATTTGCAATCCGATGAGACGAGACATTTCATACGGGACAATAGATATAAAAAGAGGGACAGACATTGTTGTTTGTCCCTCTTTTTGTGATGTGCACGTTCATTTCCGCGTCCCCGGCAGGCCGGACAAGGAGACAATAGCGACAGGCAGCCGCGCAGCGGCAGCGGGTGGATACACCTGTGTCTGCCCGATGCCCAACCTCGACCCGGTTCCGGACTCTCCCGCGCATCTGGAAGAGGAGCTCTCGCTGATAAGAAGCGAAGCAGTCGTGGAAGTAGTGCCATACGCATCGATAACCGTCGGGAGAAAAGGCGTGGAAGTGGTGGACATCGCCGCTCTGAAGAAGAGCGTCGCCGGCTTCTCTGACGACGGCAGCGGAGTCCAGGATGAAAAAGTGATGCGCCGTGCAATGGAGAGGATAGCAGAAGAAGGATGTATCCTTGCCGCCCATTGCGAAGACAATACACTCCTTCACAACGGATACATACACGACGGCGTCTACGCGCGCGAGCACAACCACCGCGGCATCTGCTCCGAGAGCGAATGGGGCCAGATTGCACGCGACCTGAAACTCGCAGAAGAGACAGGCTGCGCATACCACGTCTGCCACATCTCCACAAAGGAGAGCGTGGATGTCATCCGCCGCGCGAAGGAGAGGGGAGTGAATGTCACCTGCGAGACAGGGCCTCACTACCTTATCCTCACTGATGAGGACCTCGAGGAGGACGGCCGCTTCAAGATGAATCCGCCGCTGCGCTCGCGCGAGGACCGCGCTGCGCTGATCGAAGGCATCAAGGACGGCACTATCGATATGATAGCCACAGACCACGCGCCCCACACCGTAGATGAGAAGTCGCGGGGTCTTTCCGGGAGCGCTTTCGGCATAGTGGGGCTCGAGACCGCATTCCCGCTCCTCTACACTCATCTCGTCCTCCGCGACGTCATCAGCCTCGAGAGGCTTGTCGAGCTGATGAGCATCGCCCCGCGCCGGCGCTTCGGCTTCGAGATGCGCCCGGATGACTATGCAGTCTTCGACATCGCCCACCCGTATGTGATCGACAGCGCCGGATTCCTCTCCAAGGGGCGCAGCACACCTTTCGACGGATGGGAGGTGCTGGGCCGGTGCATAGAAACTGTCTATAAAGGAAAAACTGTTTATAAGATATGACAAACGAAAATAGAATGAAACTTGTCCTGGCAAGCGGCGAGGAGTTCTGCGGCATCGGCTGCGGATCTTCCGTATCTGCCGTGGGCGAGGTGATTTTCAACACCTCTATGGTGGGATACCAGGAGATCCTCTCCGATCCGGCCTATGCTGGCCAGATTGTGGTGATGACCTATCCTCTGATGGGACAGTACGGCATCACCGACGATGATTTCGAAGGAAGGGCTTTCGGCCCTGCGGCCGTAGTGGTGCGCGAGTGCTGTGACACCCCTTCGAATTTCCGCTACACAAAGACCTTCTCAGAGGATCTGGAGGAGCACGGAATCCCTTGCGTCAGCGGCGTTGACACAAGGATGATCACCCGGATCATCCGGGAAGGAGGCTCCGTCAGGGGCGCTGTCGTAGAAGAGTCAGTCAGCCTTGATGAAGCTCTCAGTATGATAGCTGCGGCTCCTCAGCAGACAGATATCGTAAGCAAGGTCTCCTGCACCAAGAGGTGGTTCTCCCGCACACCTCACCACAGGTTTGACGTGGTAGTGATAGACTGCGGCCTGAAGCGCAGCATCGTGACCGCCCTGAACCGCCGCGGCTGCAATGTCACCGTTGTCCCGTTCAGCACTTCTGTGGAGGATATCCTTTCATTCAGCCCTGACGGAGTTATGATCTCCAACGGCCCGGGAAGCGCGGCTGACCTCCCGTCACTCGTAAAGACTGTCAAGGAACTTCGCGGCAGACTTCCGGTCTTCGGCATCTGCCTCGGCCACGAAGTCATCGCTCTCGCCTATGGCGCCAGTCTGTACCGCCTGAAGCACGGCCATCACGGCGGCCGTCCTGTGCGCTATCTGGAGACAGGGAAAATCATCACTGCAGAGCATAACCACGACTACACGGTCGACGCCGCCTCACTCGAAGGCACCGGCCTTGTCCCTACATATATGGATGTGGCGGACGGCACAATCGCAGGCATCGCCTGCGCCGCAGACAGCGTCCGTTCGGTCCAGTTCTACCCGGAAGGCGCTCCCGGACCTCAGGAGAGCCCTTTCTTTGACAACTTCATTAAAGCCATGGAGGAATAGAAGATGCCTAAGAGAAAAGACCTCAAGAAGATAATGGTCATCGGTTCCGGCCCTATCGTCATCGGCCAGGCCGCAGAATTCGACTACGCCGGCACACAGGCCTGCCTGGCCCTCAAGGAAGAGGGCTATGAGGTGGTCCTTGTCAACTCCAATCCGGCAACAATAATGACAGACACCCATATCGCCGACAAGGTCTATATGGAACCTCTCGACCTGGAGTATGTCGCCAAGATCATCCGCTATGAGCGTCCCGACGCAATCGTTCCGGGACTGGGCGGGCAGACGGGCCTCAACCTTGCTGTCAAGCTTGCGAAGAAAGGTGTCCTGGACGAGTGCCACGTGGAGATTCTCGGCACCTCGTTCCAGAGCATCGAACAGGCTGAGGACCGCGAGCTCTTCAAGGAGCTCTGCGTCAGCCTCGGCGAGCCTGTCATCCCTTCCGGCATCTGTTTCAGCGTCGAGGAGGCTGTCGCCACAGCGGAGAAGATCGGCTATCCGGTTGTCCTCCGCCCTGCATTCACCCTCGGCGGCACAGGCGGAGGCTTCGCCGACAATGAGGCGGAGCTGCGCGAGATGATGCGCAATGCGCTCACCCTCTCTCCTGTCCATCAGGTGCTCATCGAGAAGAGCGTCAAGGGCTACAAGGAGATCGAGTTCGAGGTTATGCGCGACCGCAACGACACTGCAATCACCATCTGCTCGATGGAGAATGTCGACCCGGTGGGCATCCACACCGGCGACTCGATTGTGGTGGCCCCTGTGCAGACACTCGCCGACAAGGAATATGAGATACTGAGGGCAAGCGCTTTGAAGCTCATCCGCGCCCTCAAGATAGAGGGAGGATGCAACGTGCAGTTCGCGCTCGACCCGCTCTCCTTCAACTACTATATCATCGAAGTGAACCCGCGCGTGTCACGCTCCTCGGCGCTCGCGTCGAAGGCCAGCGGATTCCCGATCGCACGTGTCACTGCAAAGATCGCTGTGGGTCTGACCCTCGACGAGATCACAGTCGCTGACGCGCCCGCCTGCTGCGAGCCTGCCATCGACTACATCGTCTGCAAGGTTCCGCGCTTCCCGTTCGACAAGTTCAGCGAGGCGGAGAATGTGCTCGGCACCCAGATGAAGGCGACGGGCGAGGTGATGAGCATCGGCCGCACCTTTGAGGAGAGCCTGCTGAAGGCTGTCCGCTCGCTTGAGATCGGATGCTGCCACATCTGGAAGAAGAAGTTCGAGTCTATGACGGACGAAGAGCTCTTCAAGTATATCGTCAAGTTCCCTGACGACCATCTGCTGGCAGTCGCACAGCTGATCCGCAACGGGGTGGAGAACAGGCTCATATATGACTGCACGAAGATCGATATGCTCTTCCTCGACAAGGTCTCCAACATCGTCAGGATGGAGGCGGCCCTCAAGGCGGCTCCTTTCGATGCTGCGCTCCTCCGTGAAGCAAAGCGTCTCGGATTCAGCGACCGCTATGTCGGTCAGCTATGGGGCAGGAGCGAGAAGGAGATGATAGAATGGCGCAGGGAACAGGGCATCCTTCCGGTGTACAAGTATATAGACAGCTGCGCTGCAGAGCACGATGCGGACGTCCCGTACTTCTACTCCACATACGAGCAGGAGAACGAGTCCGTCGTCTCTGACCGCAAGAAGATACTTGTGCTCGGCGCCGGCCCTATCCGCATCGGCCAGGGAGTCGAGTTCGACTACTCCACCGTACACGCAATATGGGCCATCCGCGAAGCAGGATACGAGGCCATAATAATAAACAACAACCCGGAGACTGTCTCGACTGACTATACAATCTCCGACAAGCTCTACTTCGAACCTCTCACCGTCGAGGATGTGATGAATGTCATCTTCCACGAGAAGCCTGACGGTGTGATAGTCACCCTCGGCGGACAGACAGCCATCAACCTGGCAGGCCCGATAGCCGAGTTCGGCGTGCCGATCATCGGTACACAGATCGAAGCCATCGACAACGCGGAGGACCGCAAGCTCTTCGAGGCCATAATGCGCAGGACAGGCATCCCTCAGCCTAAGGCAAAGGCTGTCACCGATGTAGAGGAGGGAGTCAGGGCCGCGGCCGAAATCGGCTATCCTGTGCTCGTCCGTCCAAGCTTTGTCCTCGGCGGCCGCGCGATGATGATCGTCGGCAACGAGGAGGCGCTCCGCCACTATCTCCACAATGCAGTGGAAATCAATGAGAACTCTCCTGTCCTCGTGGACAAGTATATCCAGGGCCGCGAGACTGAGGTCGATGCCATCTGCGACGGCAAGGATGTGTTCATCCCGGGAATAATGGAGCACGTGGAGAGGACCGGTATCCATTCCGGCGACTCGATCAGCGTATATCCGTCATTCTCCCTCAGCCAGAAGGTTAAGGACCGCATCATAGACTACACTGTGAAGCTCGGTCTCGAGATCGGCATCGTCGGCCTCTTCAACATCCAGTACATCGTGGACGGCAACGACGATGTCTATGTGATCGAGGTCAACCCGCGCTCTTCCAGGACGGTCCCGTTCCTCAGCAAGTCCACAGGCATACCGATGGCGAAGGTCGCCACGATGGTGATGCTCGGCCACTCGCTCAGGGAGCAGGGCATAACCGAAGTCTATTATCCTGAGCGCAACCGCCATTATGTCAAGACCCCGACCTTCTCTTTCAACAAGATCAAGGGCATCGACACATATCTCTCACCTGAGATGAAGTCGACCGGCGAGGCAATCGGCTACGACAAGTCCCTCAACAGGGCCCTCTACAAGTCGCTGCAGGCTTCCGGAGTCAATGTCGTCAACTACGGCACCGTCTTCGCCACCATCGCCGACAAGGACAAGATGGACGCTCTGCCTCTCATCCGCAGGTTCTACAACCTCGGCTTCAACATAGAGGCCACGAAGGGGACTGCGAAGTTCCTGAAGGAAAACGGCATCAGGACACGCTACCTCAAGAAGCTGAGCGAAGGGAGCGACGACATAACCGCGGCGCTCCGCAAGGGCCACGTAAGCTATGTCATCAACACCATAGACATCAACCAGCACAACACCCGTCTTGACGGCTACGGCATCCGCCGCACTGCAGTCGAGAACAATGTTACGCTGTTCACATCACTTGAGACAGTCCGCGTGCTCCTCGATGTCCTCGAGGAGATAACAATGGGCATATCGACCATAGACGAAGAGTACAACCACTGATGAAAGAGGTAGTTTTCAAGGTATTCTCAAATGTGATGATAGCCCCGGGCACCTGGAAGATGGTGCTCGAGGGCGACACTTCCGCCATCACCGGCAGCGGTCAGTTCGTCAACGTCTCGATACCGGGGCTTTTCCTGAGAAGGCCGATATCGGTGCACGATGTGGATGACACTTCCCTCACAATTGTCTTCAAGGTTGTGGGCAAGGGGACAGCAGTCCTTCGCGGCCTGCGCCGCGGGGACACCGTGAACGCCCTGACCGGTCTGGGCAACAACTTCGACATTGAGGCCTGCAGCGCGAAAGCCCTTCTGCTCGGCGGCGGGGTGGGCGCTGCGCCGCTCTACTGCCTGGCGAAGGAACTGCTGGCGCAGGGCAAGAGCGTGACAGTGGTCCTCGGCTTCAACAAGGCTGAAGAGATGATGCTTGTCGACGATTTCGAGTCCCTCGGCGCAGATGTCCGCATCGCCACAATGGACGGCTCCGCCGGCATAAAGGGATTCGTGACGGATGTGCTGCGGCTGAACAGCATCAGCTACGACTATTTCTACGGCTGCGGGCCTCTGCCGATGCTCAAGGCAGTCTGCAGGGATATCCATTCAAAAGGTGAGGTAAGCCTCGAGGAACGGATGGGCTGCGGCTTCGGCATCTGCTACGGCTGCAGCTGCCACACCACTGACGGCCCGAGGCGGGTATGCGCCGACGGTCCTGTTTTCAAGAAGGAGAAACTCGTATGGTAACACAAGTCAATCTGTGCGGAGTCACACTCAGGAACCCGGTGGTTCCTGCGAGCGGCACTTTCGGTTTCGGCCTGGAGATGGCTGATGTATATGACCTCAATGTCCTCGGCGGAATCTCTCTCAAAGGAACTACCCGCGAAGCCCGCTTCGGCAACGAATGCCCGCGTATCGCCGAGTGCGAAAGCGGGATGATAAACTCTGTCGGGCTTCAGAATCCCGGCATTGACGTGCTGGTGGGCGAGAAACTCCCGGCTCTCCGGAAAATATATGGCGGAGCCGTGATAGCGAACATAAGCGGCTTCTCTGTGGAAGAGTATGCCGAGTGCTGCGAAAAGGCCTCCGCTGCCCCTGAGACAGACATCGTGGAGGTGAACGTCTCCTGCCCGAACGTCCACGGCGGCGGGCTTGCCTTCGGCACTTCCGCCAAGGCGGCGGCTGAGGTCACCTCCGCTGTCAGGAAGGTCTGCACAAAGCCTCTCTTCATAAAGCTCAGCCCGAATGTGACCGACATAGTCGAAATAGCGCGTGCCTGCGAGGATGCCGGCGCCGACGGACTGACACTCATCAATACCATTCTCGGAATGCGCATCGACATCCGCCGCCGCAGGCCTGTTGTCGCCAACCGCTACGGCGGATTCAGCGGCAGGGCGGTCTTTCCTGTAGCGCTGAGGATGGTCAGCCAGGTGGCCGGAAACTGCCATATCCCTATTATGGGCTGCGGCGGAGTGGCTTCTGCCGAAGATGTGATCGAGATGATGATGGCAGGCGCCACCGCTGTACAGGTCGGCGCAGAAAATCTTCGGAATCCATTCGTATGCAAGCAGATAGTCGAAGAGCTCCCTCTCAGGATGGAAGAGCTCGGCATAAAAGATATCAATGAAATCATCGGCATAGTATGAAAGATGTAATAATCGCCTGCGACTTCGGCACTGCCGCCGAGGCGCTCAATTTCCTCGACAAGTTCTCCGGCTGCGACCGAAAGCCGTTCGTGAAGATCGGAATGGAACTCTTCTATGGCGCCGGTCCTGACATCGTGCGCGAGATAAAGAAGCGCGGCCACAGGATATTCCTCGACCTCAAGCTTCACGATATACCTAATACTGTCAAGAAGACAATGAGAGTGCTCTCTGCCCTCGACATAGATATGACCAATGTCCACGCTGCCGGAACCATCGATATGATGAAGGCTGCGCTTGAGGGGCTTACCCGCGAGGACGGCACCCGCCCTCTCCTGATCGCTGTCACACAGCTCACGTCAACCAGTGAGGAGAGGATGCAGAAGGAACTCCTCATCGGTGCCGGAATCACCGAGACCATCGCCCATTATGCCTCAAATGCAAAAGAGGCCGGGCTGGACGGTGTCGTATGCTCTCCTCTTGAGGCTTCCGTCGTCAAGAAGGCCTGCGGCAGTGAATTCGTTGCTGTGACTCCGGGCATCCGCTTCGCAGATGCCGCAGCGGACGACCAGGTGAGGATCACCACACCTGCCCGCGCCCGTGAGATCGGCTCGGACTTCATCGTTGTGGGAAGGCCGATCACTGCAGCTGCAGACCCTGTTGCAGCCTATGAACGTTGTGTTAAAGAATTTTTATCGTAAATTTGAAAGATGGAAAAGAAAATCGCTGAACAGCTGCTCAAGATAAAGGCAGTGTTCCTCCGCCCTGAGGAGCCGTTCGTATGGGCGAGCGGCATAAAGAGTCCGATATACTGTGACAACCGCCTGATTCTCTCCGCACCGGAGTCAAGAGACATCGTGGAACAGGCCATCGCCGACAAGGTGAAGGCTGAGTTCCCTGAGGTTGAATCCCTTATGGGGACAAGCACTGCGGGCATCGCCCACGCTGCGCTGGCAGCCGCCATACTCAACCTGCCTATGGGATATGTCCGCGGTGAAGCCAAGAGCCACGGCCGCAACAACCGCATAGAGGGCCGCCTCGAGCCCGGGACCAAAGTTGTCGTCATCGAGGACCTCATCTCCACAGGCGGCAGCGCAGTCGAGGTTGTGGAGGCTCTCCGCGAAGCCGGCGCAGAGGTGCTCGGCATAGTCAGCATCTTCACCTACGGTATGACGAAGGGACTCGAGAGGCTTGCCGCAGCCAATGTGAGGAACTGCTCCCTCTCAAACCTCGATGCACTCGTCGAAGTTGCCGCTGAGCAGGGGTATGTCGCTCCGGAATGGAAGGAGCGCATTTTGAAGTTCCGTGAAAACCCGTCCGACGAAAGCTGGATCAAATAGTTCATTATGAAACACCTCATCGACCCGACCGATCTCACCAAGCAGGAGACCGATGAAATCGTGGCTCTCGCTGAAAAGATCATCGAGAACCGCGCAGACTACCGCGACAGCCTCAAGTACCACAAGCTCGCGACACTGTTCTATGAACCTTCCACCCGCACAAGGTTGAGTTTCACTGCTGCGATGATGGAGCTCGGAGGAAATGTGCTCGGATTCTCAGATGCGCGCAACACCTCCGTCAGCAAGGGCGAGACCGTGGCCGACACAGTCAGAGTAGTGGAGAATTTCGTGGATGTGATTGCTATGCGACATCCTCTCGAGGGCGCTCCTTATGTTGCCTCAAAGGCCTCCCGGATCCCTATCATCAATGCCGGTGACGGGTCTCACGCCCATCCTACCCAGACGCTCACCGACCTTCTCACAATCAAGAGGGAACTGGGCCATATCGACGGCATCACGATCGGTTTCTGCGGGGACCTCAAGTTCGGGCGCACCGTCCACTCCCTTATCAAGGCTCTTTCACGCTACAATGACATAAAGGTCATCCTCATCGCTCCTGATGAGCTGCGCCTGCCTGACTACATCAAGCACGACGTATGCGACCGCCAGGGTATCAACTACAGGGAAGTGACCACCATAGAGGAGGTCATCGGCTCTCTTGATGTCCTCTATATGACACGCGTCCAGAAGGAGAGGTTCCTTGATGAGGAGGAGTTCGAGCGAGTGAAGGACAGTTTCGTCCTTGACTGCGCCAAGATGGAGGGCGCCAAGGAGAAGATGGCCGTGCTCCATCCGCTTCCACGCGTCAACGAAATCAGACCTGAGGTGGACAGCGACCCGAGGGCTGCCTATTTCCGTCAGGTCGAGAACGGCAAGTTCGTCAGGATGGCCCTCATCTACAGCCTTCTCAAATGGAAGGATGACCCTGCGCACGTGATGCCGGAGCACCCTGAATTCTTTGAAGATTCAGCCCTCAGGTGCCGCAACCCGAAATGCATCTGCAACAGCGAACCGGTGGCCCGCCTTTTCCACAAGGTCGAGGACGGCGGCGTGAGGTGCGCATACTGTGACAGCAAAGTTAAGTGATGAAATATATAAAGACAGATATCGAGGGCCCGGTCATCATCGAACCTGTAGTGTTCGGCGACCACCGCGGCTATTTCTTCGAGTCCTTCTCCCTCAGGGATTTCGAAGCCAACGTGGGACATATTGATTTTGTCCAGGACAATGAGTCATTCTCAGCAAGGAAAGGTGTGCTCCGCGGCCTCCATTTCCAGAAAGGCGATGCCGCCCAGGCCAAGCTCCTCAGGGTGGTGAAGGGGAGAGTCCTTGACGTGGCCGTTGACATAAGGGAAGGCTCCCCGACTTACGGAAAATATGTCTCAGTGGAGCTGAGCGGTGAGAATTTCCGCCAGTTCTTCATTCCGAGAGGCTTCGCCCACGGATTCCTGGTGCTTGAGGACAATACTGTCTTCCAGTACAAGTGCGACAACTTCTACGCCCCTGAAACTGAGGGGTCATACCGCTGGAACTCCCCGAAACTGGGGATTGACTGGGGCGTTGATGAGAAGGATGTGATACTCTCCGCTAAAGACGCTGTTGCGCCAATCTTCTGAGACAGTCTTTCAGAGAGACATTCCACCAAGGAGTGGTGACCTGGAACTCATCGCGGATCTTGTCCTTGGACAGGACCGAATAGGCCGGTCTTTTCGCAGGAGTCGGGTATTGGTCCGTGGTCAGAGGGTTGACCCTGCATCCCAGGCCGGCATATAACATCACCATAGAGGCGAATTCGTGCCAGTTGGTGATGCCTTCATCTGTGAAATGATAGATTTCGCAGCGGCGGTCTCCAATCTGCGGGACAATCTTCAGGATTGCTTTCGCGAGGTCGAGCGCGTAGGTGGGCGTGCCCCACTGGTCAGCGACTACGCCTATCTCCTCTTTCTGCGAACCGAGCCTCAGCATCGTCTTTACGAAGTTGTTGCCATATGGAGAGTAGAGCCAGGCCGTGCGGATGATGATGCCGCGGCAGCCGGTCCGGCGCAGTTTGAGCTCGCATTCGCGCTTCGTGGCGCCATATACGGACTGCGGCCTGCAGGTGTCGTCCTCGTGGTAGTATCCGCGCTTGCGGGTTCCGTCGAAAACGTAGTCTGTGGATATCTGGATGAGTGCGCCTCCCACGGCCTTTGCCGCTCTGGCAAGGTTGACCGGGCCGTCGACATTGATCTTCCTGCAGAGTTCCTGATGGCTTTCCGCCCCGTTCACGTCAGTGTATGCCGCGCAGTTGATGATTGTGCCGACGTTGTTCTCCCTGACGAATCCGTTTACTGCCGAAGCGTCGCAGATGTCGAGGGCAGTGACCCCTTCTTCCTGGCGGATGTCTGTGAAAATGAAACTTTTCCTGCCTCTTGCGAGATTGCGTATTTCAGTGCCGAGCTGACCGAAAGCTCCTGTTACCAATATTTTTTTCATACTGCAAAATTAATAAATATTATCTTTGTAAGATAATTTACGATAAAAGCGCAGCAATGGATTACAACACGCAAAGAGAAAAACTGATTATGCCTGAGTATGGCCGCAATGTGCAGAAGATGATCGAGCAGGTGAAGGCGATTGAGGACAGGGACAAGAGGAACGAGCAGATACGGGCCGTTGTTCAGGTGATGGGGATCCTGAATCCTCAGCTCCGCGAATTCGTCGACTATAAGCACAAGCTCTGGGACCACGCCCAGGTCATAGGCAACTACGAACTCGACATAGATTCTCCTTATCCTGCACCGACGCCTCAGACGCTCGCAGAGAAGCCGGAACCGATTCCTCTGCAGAAGTCTCCGATGAAGGCAGCCTGCTACGGCCGCAACATCGAGAATATGATCAATCTGATCGCCGACCGTGAGGATGACGACCTGAAGAAGGAGATGATCCGCACTCTGGCAATTTATATGCGTCAGCAGTATCTGATCTGGAACAAGGACAATGTCGCTGAGGAAACAATCTTCGCTGATATTGAAAAACTCTCGGACGGCAAGCTCAAGGTCCCTGAGGACGTGCACCTTTCCGCTATTTCGCAGAACGCCAGCTTCTCGCGTCCAGGGATGGGCCAGAACCAGCAGAACTACGGCAAGAACAGGAAGAACTGGAAAAAGAACAGAAAGTGATGGCTGAAAAGAAGAACGGCAAGAGTTCCGCCAGGGGCAAAGGCGGGCAGACCTCTGCCAAGAAACCTGCAGCAAGCCGGAAAAAGGCGCCTAAGGCGCCCTCCAGCGACTATCCGCGCATAGCGAGGGTTGTGCTGGGTCTGGTCTGCTCTCTTGCCACAATCTACACCGTTGTGGCCCTGATATCCTATTTCTTCACCTGGTCGTCCGACCAGAGCCTTGCTTTCAACCCCGATGCCTTCACAATGGGGGCCTCCGCAGCCAACAGCGGCGGGCAGCTGGGATGGAAATGGGCCGACTTCCTTGTCTCGAAGCTGTTCGGCCTTGGAGCGTTCGCGGTGCCTGTCTTTATGGGTGCGATTGCTGTGAGCTGTTTCAGAATCAGGAAAGTGAACCTGTTGAGGTGCTTCATTGTCTGCCTCTTCGGAGCAATACTCTTTTCAGTCCTGTTCGCATATATATTCGGTTTCACGAAGTTTGACACACTGCTCGGCAACGGTGCCGGCGGTTCTTACGGCCACTATGCCAACAAGTGGCTGTGCAACATCGCAGGCTATGTCGGGGCGGGCTTCATCCTGGCAGTTGGGCTTTTCCTCTTTGTGCTGCTTCTCTCACCGAAGGTGGCATATTGGTTTGATGACCTCATCTACGGAGCGGCGCACCGCGAGAAACCGGTGCCTGCCACTTCCGGCGAAGTGGACGCCCCTGTCTCGGGACCTCTCTTCCCGGTTGAGGATGACCCTCTGGATGATGGCCCTGAACCTGAATCCGACCCCGAAGATTCCGATGCACCTGCAACCGGGAGCAACTCAATGCCTTTCCCTGTAAGGAGACCGGCTGCGCAGCCGGTTCCTGAGGACGGGAAGGATGATGCTGAAGTACCGGTGTCTCCGTTCCCTTATCCTCAGAAGAGGCCTGTAATAGGCGTACCGCCTTCCGCAACGGTTCCTCCCGTAACGGTTCCCGTCCCACCGCAGGCGGCAGCTGATGAGGTTCCGCTTTCGATAGAGGAGAGCAAGGATACTCTGGTGGCCGGCTCACCTGAGGATGATGGCGTGGACTACGACCCGCGCCTCGACCTCCCCAAGTACAAGTTCCCTCCTATGTCGCTTCTGGACGACTACCGCAATATGTGGTTCGAGGTTTCGAGAGAGGAGCTTGAGGAGAACAAGCAGCGCATTGTCAATGCGCTTGACAGTTACAGGATAAAAGTCAAGGCCATCACGGCGCAGCGCGGCCCGACAGTGACCCTCTACAAGATCCATCTTGCTGACGGAGTCAAGGTGGCCCAGGTCCGCAACCTCGAGGAGGATATAGCTATATCCCTCGGCGCCAAGGGCGTGCGTGTCGTCACCCTCATCGACAGCGTGGGTATTGAAGTTGCGAACGAAAAGCCGAGCGTAGTGCCTTTGAAGGCTGTGCTCAACTGCCAGCAGTTCAAGCAGAAGGCCCCTGATATGGAGATTCCTCTCGCTCTCGGCATCACTGTGACCAACGAGCCGTTCTTCATCGACCTTGCCAAGATGCCGCACCTCCTCGTGGCCGGCGCCACGGGACAGGGCAAGTCTGTCGGACTGAACTGTATCATCACCTCGATGCTTTATACCAAGCATCCAGCGGAGCTCAAGCTTGTGATGGTGGACCCGAAGGCCGTCGAGTTCCAGCTCTATGAGAAACTCGACAAGCACTATCTGGCAATGCTGCCTGACGGCGACGAGGCCATCATAACTGACACCCGCAAGGTGGTGAACACTCTCAAGTCGCTCTGTATCGAGATGGAGGAGAGGTATGCGCTTCTCAAGAAGGCCGATGTCCGCCAGATCAAGGAATACAACGCAAAGTTCCTCAACCGCCGCCTCAATCCTAACCACGGGCACAAGTTCCTGCCATATATCGTTGTCATCATCGATGAGTTCGCGGACCTGCTTATGACCGCCGGCCGTGAGATTGAGGAGCCTATTGCAAGGCTTGCACAGAAGGCACGTGCCGCAGGCATCCACCTCATCATCGCTACGCAGCGCCCTACTACCAATATAATCACAGGTACTATCAAGGCAAACTTCAACTCGCGCATCGCCTTCAAGGTCAACGCCTCCGTCGATTCGAAGGTGATCCTCGACGCCAGCGGGGCGAACCGTCTCATCGGTCGCGGCGATATGCTGGTGGTCTATCCGGGCCACGATATGGCCAGAGTCCAGTGCGCTCTTGTCGATACGGACGAAATCAAGAATATCGTGGGCTACGTCAACGACCAGCGCGGCTATGCGGGTCCGTTCCTGCTTCCGGAAGTGGCCGACGACAGCGAGGATGCCTCTGCTGCAGGTTCTCCTGACCTTCACCACCGCGACCAGCTCTTCGACGAATGTGCCAAGATGGTCGTCCAGTATCAGCAGGGATCGACATCTATGCTTCAGCGAAAGCTGGGAGTGGGGTATGCCCGTGCCGGCAGGATAATGGACCAGCTGGAGACCGCCGGTATCGTGGGGCCGCAGGACGGCAGCAAGGCAAGGTCTGTTCTTGTCTCCGATTTTGACACTTTGGACCGAATTTTGGAATCACTCAACCACATCTAAAAAAAGTTGTGTTATGTGTGTGATCAAAAGACTTTCCATTATGGCTCTCCTGCTCGCCTGCACATTTGCGGCAGGCGCGCAGCAGCGCTTTTCCTGCGACTTCAAGATGACTGACAATGAGTCGGGGAATGTCGTGTTCTATGGCAAGGCCTATGTCCAGGACAACTGCTACAGGCTCGAAACCCAGGCGGGGGAGGTCTACTGCAACGGCACCGACCGCTGGATATACACCTCTACGAGCGACGAGCTTGTCATACAGAAGAATGATGTGTCGTTCCTGAATGATATAAAGGTCAACAAGTCAGCCGACGGCACTGCGGTCGTCGCCTATTCGAACTTCACCATAACGATGACAGGCATATCGAATGCGGCAAAGCCCTGGCCGGCCGAATTCTTCTTCATCGACCCCGACAGTTTCGGTATGGACACGATTGTTACAGACCTGCGTTAGCGAACACTTCCGCGATTGATCCATATGTGCCTTCCAGATGTTCCGGGAGGCACTCTTTTTTTACCCACTCGACCTCTGTGATATCCTCTTCCCGCTGAGGTACGGGACTCCCGCTGCTGGTGGCATCCATCTCATACCACCAGGTGTGTTTGAGACAGGAGACGCCGTTGAGTCGGTAGGTGTGGTGGGTGATGCAGATCAGCCTTCCGAGTTTCAGTCCGCTGAGGCCAGTCTCTTCGCTCACTTCGCGGAGCGCGCAGGTCTCAATTGCTTCTCCCTCTTCCTGATGCCCTTTCGGGAGGTCCCACAGACCGCGTCTGCGTATCATCAGGAACTCGCCGTCCTGGTTGCGGACAAGACCGCCGGCTGCGGGCAGTTCGCGGAATTTTCCGCAGAACTGCTGGAAAGCTGCATCATCGACTTCGATGCACTGGCTCTCAAACCAAACCTTCTGCATTTTTGCTATCTTTGCGCTGTTTGTTCGGCAAAGGTAATGTTTCCGGAAGAATTTGTCAAAAATCTGGGCGTAGAGCTGGGCGCAGAGCGCGCTGCCGCTGTGGTCGATGCGCTTGGCCGCGAGCCTGAGGTCTCTGTGCGCGTCAATCCTTTCAAGATGACACTCTCCTCACTCCGGGACCATTTCGGTGCCATTGCAGGTGACCCTGTCCCGTGGGCTTCTGATGAGGCTTTCTACCTCACCGAACGTCCCTCTTTCACTTTTGACCCTCTTTTTCATGCGGGTGCCTATTATGTCCAGGAGGCTTCCTCTATGTATGTCGGGGCGCTTGTGGAGAGGGCTTTTGCCGCTTTCGGCACACGTGAGGGTCTCGAGGTGCTTGACCTTTGCGCCGCGCCAGGAGGGAAGACCACTCATTTGCTTTCGCATCTGGGTGCCACGAGCCGTCTTACGGCGAATGAGGTGATGGCATCGAGGGTTGCCATTCTTGCTGAGAATGTGGCAAAATGGGGCTGTGGCAATGCGGTTGTCACCAGCAGCGACCCGTCGCGTTTCGGCGGAGGCCGCTATGACATCATAGTCGTCGATGCGCCCTGCTCCGGCGAGGGGATGTTCCGCAAGGACGGAAAGGCTGTGGAGAACTGGTCGCTCGGGAATGTGCAGCTGTGCGCCCAGCGCCAGCGGAGGATTCTCGGGGATGTCTGGCCGTCGCTTGTCCGGGACGGTTTTATGATTTATTCGACTTGCACTTTCAACCATTTTGAGGATGAGGGGAATGTGGAATGGGTCTGCTCTGAGCTCGGCGCGGAATGTCTGGAGATGAGGCACTTCTATCCGGGTGAATCCCGCGGCGAGGGGTTTTTTGCGGCTCTTCTGCGAAAGACTTCGGAGGGCCCTTCGAGGACGGCGCCGGCGAAGGCGCGGCCTGAAAGGGCGGGGAAGAAGTCTGCCGCAGGCGGTGTGACGCCGGGACTGCACTTCTACGAGAGTCAGTTCCCGGAGGCTGACCTTGCGCTGTCGAACGGCCTGGACCGCAGTGCTTATCCTGCTGCTGAACTCTCTCTGGAGGATGCTCTGAAGTTTCTGGCGAAGGAGCCGCTCGTCTTCCCGGATTATCCTCTCGGACTTATCCTTTTGACCTACAAGGGTCTTGCTCTCGGCTTCGTCAAGAATCTTGGCCGCCGTTCCAACAACCTCCACCCGATGCCCCGCCGCATCCGCACCCGAGCTGGTTTCTGAAACAGCAGCGGCGCATGGGCGGCAGCAGCTTGCCTCACAGAGGGCTCCGCTATTTCATCTGGTCGAGGAATTTGGTCTTGCTGAGGGTGAGGAGGTTGAGGGGGCCGCGGAGTTCGATGTACTGGTAGCAGCGGGTGTAGCCGATTGACTGGATCTGCCAGCGGTTGCAGGCCTTGGTGTAGGTGACATCATAGATGGCGGCGCCGTTGAGCTTGACGAGGAAACGGCGGTGAAGGAGGTGGTCCTCAAGATACCATTTCGCAGAGGCGCTGTCCGGCCCCGTGACGTCGATCTCGCCGCCGTGGATGAGATGGGCCGAAGGAAGATGCCTGGTCATCACTGAACGGAGGTAACCTATGATTGCATCGCGGCCCTCGTATGACATATTCCCTCCGTCGTAGGAGGAGACGGCATCCGGAGCAAAGCATTCCGCGAGGCCGTCGAAGTCGCGGGTGTCAAGGCATCTCTGGTATTTCGCCTGGAGGCTGCGTATCGCTTCGATGTCTTCGAGGCGTGTGATTCTTTCTTCAAGGGTTTCCATAGTGGCGCCGTTTTCTTGATGGCATCCGCAAATGTACGAAAAATTCGAAGGGGCCTGCATTTCTGCCTGCCCCTTCTACTAACCTAAACTTAAACTTAAACTATGAAAAACTTCGCGCTTTATATTGCAATACCTGTGCCGAAAACGAATCAGGCTATGCGGAGTTTTGCAAATTTAAGCAGAAGTGTCTTTCTCCCGCCGTTGTCGAAATCCACAACTGCCTTGGTGTTAGGACCTTCACCGTCGAAGGAGATGATGGTTCCGAAACCGAAGCGGTCGTGCTCCACGCGCTGACCTTCTTTAAGGTCGGAGACCGGTGAAGGCACAAATCCAGGGGTCGGGGTGTGACTGCCTGCAGACGGCTGCCTGTATGGCTGCTGTCCGCCGTTCTGGCTTCTGTTCTGCCGGTACTGCTGGTACTGCTGTGACTGCTGCCGCTGCGGACGGTATGTCTGGAAATCGGACTGTGTGAACTGAGTCTTCGGGAACGGGTCGTAGCGGTTGCTGTCAGTATCAGGCTCCACTGCGTAGTACTTGCTGTCTATCTCCTTGAGGAACCTCGACGGCCGGTTGGATTCCTCGCTGCCCCACTTGCGGCGGTTCTGCGCAAATGAGACAGTCACTGCCTTCTGGGCTCTTGTGAGCGCCACATAGAAGAGCCTGCGCTCCTCCTCGATGTCCTCCGGCGAGCCGTTCATCGACTCCGACGGGAAGAGGTTCTCCTCCATTCCGGCGATGAACACATAAGGGAACTCAAGCCCTTTGGATGCGTGGACTGTCATAAGCAGTATCTTGTTGGTCTGGTCCTTGTCAGGGTCCTGGGTGTCATCCTTCTCCACTTCGCTCATCAGATAGATGTTCTCCAGATAGTTGCCGAGGGTGACAGTCGGGGCGACCTCAGCCTCTCCATCTTCGGTGAGAATAGCGCGCATCTCTGTCTCCTCATCGCTGAACTCCTTTATGCTGCTGAAGAGTTCCTCGATGTTCTCGAATCTGGCCAGCCCCTCCGGGGAACTGTCGCTCTTGAGACTGACAAGGTAGCCTGACTCGTTGCCCGCCTCGAGCGCAAGGGAGTAGCAGTCCTCTGTCTCGGATTTCTCGATGAGCTTCTCCATCATAGCGGCGAACTCCCTGAACTTGCGGACAGCGGCCTCACGCAGACCGGCTTCTGCAAGTTTCCGGTCCTCAAGGAATATGGCGCTGTATAGCGGACATCCGGCGGCTCTGGCGGCCGATTCGAGATGGTCGATGGAGGTCTGTCCGATTCCGCGGGCAGGGACATTGATCACCCTCCTGAAGGACTCATTGTCAAACGGGTTGACAATGAGCTTGAAATAGGCCAGCATATCCTTGACCTCAGCCCTTTCGTAGAACGACCGGCTGCCGTAGATGCGGTAGGGGAGGTTGCGCCTGCGCAGGGCCTCTTCAAGCGCTCGTGACTGCGCGTTGGTCCTGTAGAGGATGGCGAAACTGTCGTACGAGGCCTTGGTGGAGTATATCTTCTCGATTATGGCGGAGGTGATGAGGTGGGCCTCCTCGCTTTCGGTGAAGGCCTTTATGACGCCTATCTTCTCGCCCTGTTCCGCCTTGGAGAAACACTCCTTCTTCAGCCTGCGCTCATTGTGGGCGATGAGGCTGTTGGCGGCCATCACTATGTTCTGGGTGGAGCGGTAGTTCTGCTCGAGGCGGAACTCCTTTGCTTCCGGGTAGTCCTTCTTGAAGCGGAGTATGTTCTCGATCCTTGCCCCGCGGAACCCGTAGATGCTCTGGGAGTCATCGCCCACCACGCAGATGTTGCGGTGGTGCTCCGCGAGCCTTTTGAGAATGACGTACTGCGCGTGGTTGGTGTCCTGGTACTCGTCCACCATAATATACCGGAAGCGGGATGCCACCGACTCCCTGGCCTCCGGGAAGTCACGCAGCAGAATGTTCATATTCAAAAGGATATCGTCGAAGTCCATCGCTCCGGCCGCTTTGCACTTCTGCTGGTAAAGCGCGTAGATGTCGGCTATGCGCGGTTTCCGGGCGGCCCTGTCACTTTCCATTATCTCTGCGTTGGCGCGGTAGCCGGCCACTGTGACCAGATTGTTCTTCGCCAGCGATATCCGGCTCTGGACAGAGGCCGGCTTGTAGACCTTGTCATCGAGCTCCAGCTCCTTGATGCACTGCTTGATGATGCTTCTTGAATCGGTCTGGTCGTATATCGTGAACTGGGCAGGATAGCCCAGACAGTCGGAATACTCTCTCAGAAAACGGATGAAGATGGAGTGGAAAGTGCCCATCTGTATCCAGCGGGCCTTCCTTTCGCCTACCAGCTGCGCTATCCTCTCCTGCATCTCTCCGGCTGCTTTCTTGGTGAATGTCAGTGCCATCACCTCGCCCGGCCTGCAGCCTCCCTCAAGTATTCTCGCGACCCTGCAGGTCAGCACCCTTGTCTTGCCTGATCCGGCGCCCGCAATAATCAGCGAAGGCCCCTCCGTGCACATAACAGCGGCCATCTGGGCGCTGTTCAATCCCTCTGTCAGGTTTGTTTGCGAATTGTTCATAATACCGCAAATTTATGCTTTTTTCTGTCACAATTAATAGGTATCTTTGCGGACTTTTCGTAAACTATTTATACTTAACAAAATAATATGTCAGATCACATCAGATTGAAGAAGGGTCTCGACCTCCCTGTCGCGGGAGCCGCCCTTTGCGAGGTGACTAAGAAGGTTGCTCCGGGTCTGGTCGCAGTCAAGCCAACAGATTTCCGCGGTCTCGTTCCGCGCGTGCTGGTGAAGGAAGGCGACGCAGTCCTGGCAGGCACCCCTCTTTTCGCCGACAAGAACTCTGCTGACATGGTGTTCTGTTCTCCTGTAAGCGGCACTGTTGAGTCAGTTGTCCGCGGTGAGAAGAGAAAACTCCTGGCAGTCAGAGTCAAGGCTGACGGACGTGACGAAGCTGTCCGCATCGATGTGCCGAAAATCGGGTCGCTTGACAAGAAGAGCGCCACTGAGCTCCTGCTCAAGAGCGGTCTCTGGCCTTGCATCAAGCAGCGCCCTTACGGCTGCATCGCAGACCCTACAGCCACACCTAAGGCCATTTTCATTTCAGGTATGAACACTGCTCCTCTCGGGGCTGACTACGATTTCATCCTCAAGGGTGAGTTCGAGGCAGTCCAGGCAGGCGTGAAGCTCCTCGGATGCCTTACTGCCGGCGGCGTGCACGTTTCAGTCTCCGCCACCAACCCTGTAAGCGAGTTCCGCAAGCTTGAAGGCGTCATCTTCCACCAGTTCGAAGGCCCGCACCCTGCAGGCAACGTCGGTGTCCAGATCAACCACATCAGCCCGATTAACAAGGGTGAAGTGGTATGGACAGTCGGCATCGACCTCGTGGCCGCCATCGGACGCCTCTTCACCAAGGGCGTCTATGACGTGCACCGCGTGATCGCTGTCGCAGGCCCGTCAGTGAAGAACCCTTCATATGTCGAGGTTCCGTCCGGAGCAGCAATGAAGGACCTTGAGGAGTACTTCGACACTGAGAAGGGCGCTGTCCGCATCATCAGCGGCGATGTCCTTACAGGCGAGAACGTCGGCATCGACGGCTTCCTCGGATTCTACAGCAATCTGGTCAGCGTCATCCCTGAAGGCGACTACTATGAAATGTTCGGCTGGGTCAAGCCTTTCCGCACCAAGAAGTTCAGCTTCTCACGCACTTACTGGAGCAGGTTCGCTTCCCGCAGCAAGAGATACCCTATGGACACCAACACCAACGGCGGCGTCCGCGCATTCTTCGTGTCAGACGTCTACGGCAAGGTGCTCCCTATGGACATCTACCCTGTATATCTGCTCAAGGCCATCCTTGCAGGTGATATCGAGAAGATGGAAGAACTCGGAATCTACGAGGTCCTCGAAGAGGATTTCGCACTTTGCGAGTATGTCGACCCTTCAAAGATCGAGATCCAGCAGATCATCACCCAGGGCATTGAACTTATGATGAAAGAGATGTAAAAGGAGGAAGAAAAATGAGTTTAAGATCCTTTACAGACAAAATAAAGCCGACCTTCTCCAAAGGCGGGAAGCTTGGCTGGCTCCACTCCACTTTCGAGGCATTCGAGAGCTTCCTCTTCGTTCCGAACACCACAACCAGCCGCGGCGCACACGTACGCGACAGCGTTGACCTGAAGCGCACCATCACAGTTGCGATGATCGCACTCGTGCCTTCAATCCTCTTCGGAATGTACAATGTCGGCTACCAGCACAATCTTGCCATCGGAGGCGATATGGGCTTCTGGGCAATCGTATGGTACGGCTTCCTCAAGATACTCCCTCTCTATCTCGTAACCTATATCGTCGGTCTGGCCATCGAGTTCGGCTCAGCACAGATCCAGGGCCACGAGGTCAACGAGGGATTCCTCTTCACCGGTCTGATCATCCCTATGATCGTCCCTGTGACCGTTCCTCTCTGGATGCTCGCCATCGCAGTGGTCTTTGCAGTGATCATCGGCAAGGAGATCTTCGGCGGAACAGGTATGAACATCTGGAACCCTGCACTCCTTGCACGTGCGTTCCTCTTCTTCTCATACCCTAACAATATGTCGGGAGACAACGTATGGGTTTCACTCCGCAAGGCCGACGTGGCAATCGACGGCTTCAGCGGTGCCACCCCTCTCTCACAGCTCGGCGGCGGAATGGACGCGCTCGGCCAGTATTCAGTGGCTGACATGTTCTTCGGCTTCATTCCGGGTTCAGTAGGTGAGACCTCCAAGCTCTGCATCCTCATCGGCGCCTTCATCCTCATCTATGCGGGAGTCGGCAGCTGGAAGATAATGCTTTCAAGCGTCATCGGCGGTCTCTTCGTAGGCTTCCTCGGACAGATCTGCGGAGCAACCGACGTCCCTGCATTCTACCATCTCCTCATGGGCGGATTCCTCTTCGGCAGTGTCTTCATGGCAACTGACCCTGTGACTGCAGCCCAGACCGAGTGCGGCAAGTGGATATACGGTTTCCTCATCGGTGCCATCGCTGTGGTCATCAGACTCTTCAACCCTGGCTATCCTGAGGGAATGATGCTCGCCATCCTGCTTATGAACACATTCGCACCGCTCATCGACCATCTGGTAGTGGGCCGCAATGTCAAGAAGAGACTTTCAAGAGCTAAAACGGTCTAGATATGAATACAAACAGCAACGTATATACAGTCATCTACACTACAGTGATCGTAGTGATAGTGGCAGCGGTTCTGGCCTTTGTCTCACAGAGTCTCAAGCCTATGCAGGAGGCGAATGAGAAGGCCGAGACCATCAGCCAGATCCTGACAGCCGCTCAGTTCGGCGAGAAGGAGCACTGGCAGGAGATCGGCAACGCGTCAACCATCGATTTCTATAAGGAAAACATCGAAGAGGTGGTTCTGATCGACGCCCAGGGCGCAGGTCAGGGCACTCTCGACTGCGCTGCAGCACAGATCTACTCTACATCTGACCTGAAAGCGCAGAACTACAATGTCAAGGATGCGGCCAAGGCCGGCGACGTAAAGGTCCCTGTCTACCGCTTCAAGAACGGCACAATGGTGCTCCCTGTCTATGGAGCCGGCCTCTGGGGCCCAGTCTGGGGCTATATCGCAGTTGAGCCTGACTACAAGACCATCGCGGGCGCATATTTCGACCACGAGTCCGAGACTCCGGGCCTCGGCGGCAAGATCAAGGACGACCCTTCATTCAGGGCACAGTTCGAGGGCAAGCAGATTGACTGCGCGGATGCGGAGCCTTTCGCAATCGTAAAGGGCGGCGCTCCTGCCGGCAAGACCAACGCCGTTGACGCCATCACAGGCGCGACTATGACATCCAAGGGCCTCAGCGCAGCCATCGCAACCTGGCTCAACGCTTACAGGCCTCTCCTCGAAGCAGGTGTCAGGGCTGCTGAAGTCCCGGCAGAGGGACCTGCAGCTGAGGAGGCTGACACGGAATCCGTTGAATCTAACAATGGGGAGGAATAATCTATGGCAAATCTCAAAGAAACTATCCTCAATCCTATTCTGAAGGGCAACCCTATCACCGTGCTGGTGCTCGGTATCTGCTCTTCACTCGCAGTGACAGTCGAGCTCAAGGGCGCTCTCGTGATGGCTCTCTCGGTGATTGTCGTCACAGGCCTCTCAAGCCTTGTCTGCTCGCTCCTCAGAAAGACCATTCCTAACCGCGTCCGCATCATCGTGCAGCTCGTGGTCGTTGCGCTGATGGTTATCCTGGTTGACCAGGTGCTCAAGGCATTCGAGGCAACCTACGCCATCGACAAGCAGCTCTCAGTCTACATCGGCCTGATCATCACCAACTGTATCGTGATGGGCCGCATCGAGGCCTTCGCTCTCGGCAACAAGCCGGTTCCGAGCCTCCTCGACGGTCTCGCAAACGGTGTCGGCTACGGAATGATCCTGATCATCGTCGCCTTCTTCCGTGAGCTTCTCGGAAGCGGCACACTCTTCGGACTCAAGGTCATCCCTGACGCACTCTATGCAGCAGGCTACGCAAACAACGGCCTTGTGATCCTCCCTCCGTTCGCACTCATTCTCCTTGGATGCATCATCTGGATCCACAGAAGCATAGACAAGGATCTCCAGGAAAAATAACAGTAACACCTATCGATTATGGAATATATAAGCTTATTCGTAAAGTCAATCTTCGTTGACAATATGATTTTTGCATACTTCCTCGGTATGTGTTCATACCTGGCGGTATCCAAGAATGTCAAGACAGCCAACGGCCTCGGCCTGGCAGTCATCTTCGTGCTCCTCTGCACCCTTCCTATCAACTACCTCCTCAACCGCTACGTGCTCGCTCCGAACGCGCTCATCGAAGGCGTTGACCTCAGCTTCCTGAGCTTCATCATCTTCATCGCAGTCATCGCGGCCTTCACACAGATAGTCGAGATGGTGGTCGAGAAATTCCTTCCTTCTCTCTACTCCTCACTCGGCATCTATCTGCCTCTGATCGCTGTGAACTGCGCGATCCTCGGCGGTTCGCTCTTCATGCAGCAGAGAGATTTCGGCAACTGCGGTGAAGCGGCGGTCTATGCGCTCGGCAGCGGTATCGGCTGGTATCTCGCAATCGTGGCTCTTGCAGCCATTCGCGAGAAAATGGCTTACTGCCACGTCCCTAAGGGACTCAAGGGCATCGGCATCACATTCATCGTCGTCGGCCTTATGGGTATTGCATTCATGTCCTTTATGGGCATTTCACTTTAAAGAGGAGGCGCAGATATGACAAATACAATTCTTCTTGCAGTCGCTGTCATCGTTGCAGTCACACTGCTTCTCGTTGCTCTGCTTCTCTTCATCAAGACAAAGCTCACTCCTTCGGGCAGTGTCAAGATCGACATCAACGGCGGAAAGAAAGTGGTCGAGGCCCCTATGGGCGGCTCGCTCCTCTCAACTCTGGCTGAGCAGAAGATATTCCTCCCTTCAGCCTGCGGCGGAAAGGGCAACTGCGGTCAGTGCAAGTGCCAGGTCCTCGAGGGCGGTGGAAGCATCCTTCCTACTGAAGTCGGTTTCTTCACCCGCAAGCAGATTATGGACAACTGGCGCCTCGGCTGCCAGGTCAAGGTCAAGGATAACCTGAAGATCCAGGTTCCTGACTCTGTGCTCAGCGTCAAGAAACTCGAATGCGAGGTCATCTCCAACCACAATGTGGCTACATTCATCAAGGAATTCACTGTCCGTCTCCCTGAAGGCGAGCACATCGAGTTCAAGAGCGGTGAATATATCCAGATCGACATTCCTGCCTGCGACGTGAACTTCGCTGACATCGACGTCGATCCTGAGTACCGTGCAGACTGGGAGCGCTACAACTTCTTCGACCTGAAGATGCACAACCCTACCGCTACAATCCGCGCATATTCAATGGCCTCTTATCCTGCTGAGGACAACATCGTGAAGCTGAACGTCCGTATCGCAACTCCTCCGTTCGACAGGAGCCAGCCTAAGGGCGTCTTCAAGTGCCTGCCTGTCAACCCGGGTATCGCATCTTCATACGTCTTCTCACGCAAGCCTGGTGACAAGGTCACCATCAGCGGCCCTTACGGCGAGTTCCTCCTTCCGAAGGACGACCCTAAGGATGTCGAGTACGTATTCGTGGGCGGCGGCGCCGGTATGGCACCTCTCCGCAGTCACATTATGCACCTCTTCAAGACTCTCAAGACTGACCGCAAGGTGAAGTTCTTCTATGGAGCACGTGCCCTTGTGGAGGCCTTCTATCTTGAAGACTTCGCTGAGATCGAGCGTGAGTTCCCTAACTTCGAGTTCCACCTCGCCCTCGACCGTCCTGACCCTGCAGCCGATGCAGCAGGTGTCAAGTACACTGCAGGCTTCGTCCACAATGTGATGAACGAACTCTACCTGAAGGACCACGAGGCTCCGGAGGACATCAAGTACTTTATGTGCGGCCCTCCTATGATGGTTTCATCTGTCGTCAACCTTCTCGACAGCCTCGGAGTCGCTCCGGAGAGCATCCTCTACGATAACTTCGGCGCATAAGCCGCTGTGATACAGCTGAAAACAGG
>JAZRVT010000007.1:0-44926 GCA_045599325.1 Bacteroidales bacterium
AGGTGATTTCGGCCGAGAATCATTTGGGCAGGATATCATTACTTTTGTTATGAACTAATTCCACACGATATGGGGTTTTAAAGATATCGTCAACAATCAGTATTCTTTATGCATCTAATTAATGTATTCAAAATAGCAACGTTATGAAAACGAACAAATCTACATTTCTTTTGCCAATTTTGATGGCTTTTCTTTTGAGCGGTTGTGCAGACCCCTTCAGTGGTGAATTGCCTTTAGTCTGGGAATATTGGGACAGACTTTGGACTCCAATGTCAGGCCTTGAATTGTCAGAGCATCACAATACTGATGACCCTGAGAAGGTCGGAGATATGCAAATTTTGTTTGGGGCTGCAGTTGGGGATGTACATTTTTATGACTCATTCATTTTTATGGATATGTCACCATATAGCACACCGCAGAATAAAGACTACATAAACAATGTTACCTTTATTGGTAAAAAGTCCGAAAGGTTCTGGGATTTGTGTAAAAAGCACAATGATTATCCAGAAAATAATCGTTTCAAACAGAGCTTTTTCAGTCTTCCGGGCGGCAGCTATGAGATGGGGATGTATCATTTTTATAAAGACTTCGAGAAATTGGAAATATATTGCAACGAAGACTTTGATGAAAGACATCCGGCTGGTACATCATTGCTTGACATAGTCCATTATGCTACAAACAGTCCGTCACGTTTGCTGGACAGCGGCTATAAGACAAAATTTGATAAAGATGCTCTCAATGAGGAGAATTATCCGTTTGCAAAGGGAACATTTCACCTCTTCGACAGCAATTGGTCTTTCATAAATATCTGGAAAAAGGGTGACAATGTACAGAGCAGCGACTTGAAAATACTCAGTTCTTTTTATATCGCTTTTGACAAACTGCCGACAGTGTCTGGTCCTAAAGATATAATAATCACTATGATAGCCGAAGACGGTGAGGCCTATAGGTTCGAGAAGAATCTTACTTTCGAGAGACTTCCTTACTATGACGAGTGGAACAGAAGGTACATCTTGGAACCGTCTGAATCTGCACTCTGCCCGTAACTGGCAAATCTCTGACAAGTTACGGGCATTCCGAATGACAGAGACAGCCTTTCAGACACCTGAAAGGCTGCTTTCTTCCGAGCCACTGCCCGTACCTTGCGCCACTTTTGCCAGTTACGGGCAAAATCAAGCGGAGATTAGTTCATTGCTCGATCTTCTTCATTTCGCCACCACAACCCCAAATCGAGTGCTGCGGAACGACTATAAGCTCCGCTTCGACAGCGATGTGCTGGTGGACACGAAGGGGACACAACTTTTCAATACTTTTAAGTTGGGTACTGACGTCCGTGTCGAGGATATGTCAATCATCAACTTCTTTTTCCTGTCATTCGACAAACTTCCCGAGCCCCTTGGCCCAAGAAATATTGAGGTCAGATTGACATCAGATGAAGGAATAGTCCAAACTTTACATACACTACTGACATTCGCTGAGATCAATTAAGTCCGCAGCGAAGCCAAAACAGCTCAAGCGCCGCTGCCATTCTAGCGGTGTAGCCGTGGATGATTTATTTCTCCATCATGAAGAGTTCGCCTTTGAGGTAGTCGGACCTTTCACGGGCGAAGCGGTAGCCTTTGGTGGTGGGATTGGCGACCTTGAGATACTTGTCGTACCATTCAAGGGCGGTCTTGAAGTCTTTCTTCTGCTCGTAGCAGTAGGCTATCGTGGAAAGGGCGGAGATGAATTTCGGGTTGTGGCGGTAAGCCTCCCTGTAGTGCAGGATTGCATCATCCCAGTGGTTCTGCCGCCCGTAGTAGCCCAGTCCGTACTGCTGGTGGACCTTGGACAAGGCGAGATGGTCGGGTTCGAGCATCTCCAGAGCCTTGTCCAGCCACGGAACCACCTCCTTGGTGAAAGGCTTGAAGGCGTCTGCCTTGACGGCAGCGATGGAGATTGCCAGATTTACGTCGCTCGAGTCAATCTGCCACGCCTTCAGCAGCTCTTCCTCAGCCCTGTAGAGAACCTTTGTCTGCCAGTAACTCTGGCCAAGGTAGAAATGGACACCGTAATTGTTGTTGCCCAGCCGGCTCTGCTTTTCCAGAACCTCGATGGCCGGCTCGTAATCGCCCTTGCAGTAAAGCGCGACCCCTTTGACAGGTGCGATGACCATATTGTCCGGATCCAGGGCAAGCAGTGAGTCCGTGACTGCGAGCGCCGAATCGTAATCTTTCCGGTCCAGGTAGATTCTTGCCATCTTGTTGACTACCGGTTCGTTCAGAGGCCTCTTCTTCAGAGCCAGACCATAATAGACGAGTGCTGAGTCGCGCTGCTCCATCTGGTTGAACGAGTCACCGACCAGAGAGGCGACTGCCGGGATGGTGTCGCGCAGCAGAATGCCCTTGCCGGCGGCCACTGCTGCCGGGAACTCCCTGAGCCTGTAGAAGCAGACTGCCTGCCTCACTTGATAGAGAAGCTTGTCCGGAAATCTCCGCGACAGCAGCAGATATGTTCCGGAGGCGGTTTCAAAATCACCGTTCTGGAAATGGCAGTCTGCAAGCTCGGCGAATATGTCCTCGTCCAGCGCCTCCGGCCTGACAAGCGAGGAGAGGAGGCTGATGGCCTCGTCTGTCTTGTATATGCTTTTAAGCGCGCGGGCCTCGCTGATTTTCTCCTGCCTCCCCGCGAGGTTGTCAGGCGCCTGTGCCGCCGCCAGGGCAGGCAGCAGCACAAGGACCAGACACATTGCTCTTGACCGGATCATTTACTTGATTGTGAATATGACAGGGAATGTGAATGTCACTGGCACTGGCCTGCCGTTCTTCTTGCCAGGAGTCCAGTCCGGGCTTTGGCTGATTACCCGGACGGCTTCTGCGTCCAATGATTCATCTATCCCTTTGAGGACTTTGACATCAGAGACTTTGCCCTCGGCACCGATGGTGAAAGAGACGGCCACTCTTCCCTGGATGCCTGCCTTTATCGCACTTTCTGGATAATGCAGCCTTTCATCCACCCACCTGGAGAATTCAGATGCTCCCTTCCCTTCGAATTTCGGTTTTTCTTCCATCATATTGTATGATACTGATTGATTGTCAGCGGACTTGGTTGCTGCTGAGACTTGTGTGCTGTTTTCCTTTGCAGGTGTCTCTTCAGTAAGGTTTGTGCAGAAACACAGTCCGGCCAAAAGCAGCGGGACACATAGCAGATACCCCAGTCTCGCCCATTTGTTTGTTTTCTTTGTTTGCATCATTGTGATTCTATTTTTAAGTTTTGCGTGATTGAAGCTGCTGGCCAGTTGGAAGCGTTGAGCCCCCACAGCTTTTTTCACTAGCAGAAGTTGATAATGTGTCGCATCGATGCCCTGGCTGATGACAGCTTCGTCGGCCTCGTATTCGTGGAGCGACTTGAGTTCAGTTCTGGCAATCCAGACAAGCGGATTGAACCAGTGCAGGACTGAGATGGCGGAGAAGAACAGCAGGTCTGCAGAATGACGGCATTTGACGTGAGCCGTTTCGTGCCGCAGAATCACAGGATTCTCCTCGTAATCCTCGCGGCTGATTACAATATGGCTGAGGAAACTGAATGAGTGGACGTCTCCGTCGATTATTGAAATTCTGATGTCCGAAGTTCCGGCATACCTGCCTTTATGGATAATGGAGAGTGTCCGTCCAAGCGCCAGGACCGTTGCGGCGAAGACCGCCGATGCCCCTGCCAGATAGAGTGCTGCGAACAGGCGCATCCAGTTGGGGGAGTGTCCTGCTTCAGGGATTTCGCTGCCGTTGACTGTAATCTCTGATATTGACAGATGAGGCAGAGACTCAGCTCCGGCAATTCCGGGCAGACTGAGTTTCACCAGCGGCAGAAGCAGGCAGGCGGCTGAACCCAGCATCAGAGCGGCCCTGTTGAACCGGAAGAATGTGGTCTTCCTCATAAACAGGATGAAGAAGGCATAGAATAGGGTAAGCAGCAGAGTGCTCTTGAGAATGTATGGTGCCATTACTTTCCGTTTTCAATCTTTGCTATCAGAGACTTCAGTTCGTCGAGGTCCATTTTCTCCTCTTCCACGAACTGGGAGACCACGCTCGCGTAGGAATTGTTGTAATATCTGGAGACCATATTCCCGATAGTCGTGCTCCTGTATTCTTTCTCGGACACTGCCGGATGGTACTGGAATGAGTTGGCCATCGGTTTGCGTGCTACAAAGCCCTTTTCCTCCAGGAACTTGACCTGAGTGGCAACTGTGTTGTAGTTCGGTTTCGGATCAGGCATTTCAGCTACGATGTCGCGGACGAATACATCACCTTTCTTCCAGATGATGTCCATCACTTCTTCTTCTTTCTGAGTAAGTATCTGCTTCATAAATAATAGTTCCGGATGCAAATATAGACATTATTTCCATAACTCCTAATAATTTTAGGAGTTTAACTATAATATTTCGGAGAAATAAGTGAAAAACACTATAAGGTTCCCGCTGCCGTGTTTTGTAAGGGTTTGATTATCAGCTGATAGTGCAATCCGGCTTCCCGAAATTAGGGAAGCCGGATTAGTTAATGCGCTGATAATAACCCGTTTGTGAATCACGCCACGGGCAGTGGCCCGATCGACCTTGTCTGATCCCCGTCCCGGGCGGTGGCCCGATCGACCTTGTCTGATCCCCGTCCCGGGCAGCAAAGCGGGTGCGGTATCAGTCTTCCTCTTCGAGAGCTGTGGCGGCGCGGACTGTTACCGTATGCTCATAGCAGTTGAACATACTGTCAATCTTCTTCTGGTCGCTGTTCCTGGTGATGAGGCTGATGACAGGCACAATCACAAGGCCTGCGAGCATCGCCAGCACACCGGCGTTGATCGGCGAGGTGAAGTAAGGGCTGATGAAGGTGCGCCCGGTGAAGGTGCAGAACATACAGCCGCACATAATCAGCACACCGGCAATGAAGCTGGCCCAGACTGCCGCCGGGGTGGTCTTCTTCCAGTAGAGTCCGTAGAGGAACGGAGCGAGGAAGGCACCTGCGAGTGCACCCCAGGAAATACCCATCAGCTGTGCGATGAAGGTCACGGAACTGCGGGCCTGGACTATTGCTATTATTGATGAGATTGCGATGAAGAAGAGGACGAGGATCCTGATGCAGGTCAGCTGGCCCTTTTCGTTCAGCCTCTTCGATTTGCCGGCAGTGGCAGGTACTATGATGTCGAGTGTCAGTGTAGAGCCGGAAGTGAGCACGAGCGACGAGAGGGTGGACATCGACGCGGAGAGCACAAGGATGATGACGATTCCTATCATCAGGTCAGGGAGGTTGGAGACCATCGCCGGGATGATGCTGTCATAGACAGGAGTTCCGGCTGCGGTGTATTCCACGACATCTCCGTAGAGTCTGCCGAATCCGCCGAGGAAGTAGCATCCGCCGGCCACGACAAGTGCAAACACCGTGGAGATGAGGGTCCCCTTGCGGATTGCCGCCTCATCGCGGATTGCGTAGAACTTGCCCACCATCTGCGGCAGTCCCCAGGTGCCGAGTGAGGTGAGGAGGATGACTCCCAGCAGCTGAAGAGGCTGTGGACCGAAGAACGACACGAATGCGCCGTGAAGGTCAGGGGCGTTCTCGGAAGGTATCAGCGAAAGCCTGTTGATGGCCTCGGTGAAGCCTCCGTTGCCGTTGAGGATGCAGACCACGACCGCAGCTATGCCGGCCAGCATTATAATCCCCTGTATGAAGTCATTGACCGCGGTAGCCATATAGCCGCCGACGAGCACGTAGATTCCGGTCAGCAGCGCCATCACGAGCACGCACCACACATAGTCGATGCCGAATGCGGTCTCGAAGAGACGGGAGAGGCCGTTGTAGAGTGATGCGGTGTAAGGAATCAGGAATATGAAGACAATGATTGACGCCACGACCTTCAGAGGGACTGACATGAACCTCTTGCCGAAGAAGTCAGGCATCGTGGCGCTGCCAAGATGCTGCGTCATCAGGCGCGTGCGGCGTCCGAGCAGCCTCCAGGCCATCAGAGAGCCTATGAGGGCGTTGCCCAGTCCGATCCAGGTGGATGCCAGTCCGAATCTCCATCCGAACTGTCCTGAATAGCCTACGAAGATGACTGCTGAGAAATAGGATGTTCCGAATGCGAAAGCTGTGAGCCAGGAGCCGACGTTGCGGCCTCCGAGCACGAATCCCTGGACATTTGTCGCACTCTTGCGGCAGTAAACACCCACGCCAATCATGACGGCGAAGAACAGGATGAGAAGGATGATTTTGACGAGCATAGCTGTAAATATTAATAAAATGGCCTGCCCCATGGGGCAGGCCGTATGGTTACAATCGAACACACACCACTTACCCCACTTGCGAAGTGCGGTAATAATAGTAATAAGTGTGGATATTGAATGTCATAGCTTGGTTCAACCAGTTACAAAGGTAGGAAAAAATGTCTGTGGTTGTACCACGCTGCGCAAAACATTTTTGCCCTAATGTGGGCACTTTTTATTACTTTTGCGCGTTAACTGAAAACTGCGTCAAAATGAAAGAAATCTTCCGCTCCGCCCTTGCTGCGGCCCTTTTTTCAATGATACTCGCAGGCTGCCACCGGTCTGCTTCTTCAGAACCGGCTGTCACTCATCCGGAGTGGATGAAGACCGCTGTGATATGCGTGTTCAACCCCGAGACCGATGACCCTGAGATTCTCAGAGGCACCGGGGCAGACGTGTTCGTGGACAATGAGACCTGGATGATACCTGAGGAGTGTGAGATGGAGGAGAATCCTTTCGATGCAGACTGTATGGCCGGTCAGGCCGGGGCCTGGGCGAAGGTTGCCGCCGGAGAGCTCAATGCAAAGGATCTCGGTGACTTTTATGTCGATTTCGGTCTCAATGCAGATATTCCTGCTGAGACAATACCTGTGAACTTCCTTCCTGCCTCTGTTCAGGATAGCGCAGACAGCAGGGTGCTCAGGCAGTTTGCTGCGCTTTCGTTCACAGTGCCCGGCGCTCCGATGGCCAGCATCAACACCGCAGATGAGGATATGGTGGATTTCTACCGTGAGCTCATTGAGATGCGTGATTCCCACTCCTGCCTCTGGGCACAGCCTTGGGGCGGTCTGATGGCCATCCTGCCGACAAGTGAACCTGAGAAGGTCTTTGCATTCGAGCGAGAGGCTCAGGGTGACCTCTGCCTTGCGATGTTCAACTTCTCCGCAGAGGAGGTGACCTACAAGGTCGAGAATCATCTCGTCACTACTGACAGCGAGTTCACCCTCCCTGCTCACGGATGCCACATCATCTTCAGCGTGGGTGACTGCTTCGGGGACTGTGACGAGGCAGAGACAGAAGACTTGCAATAATAATAACCATAAATGAAACCTACACTTTTAGTACTTGCTGCCGGGATGGGCTCCCGTTATGGCTCCCTCAAGCAGATGGACGGTCTCGGACCTTCCGGAGAAGCAATCATCGACTACTCAATCTATGACGCCATCAGGGCGGGATTCGGAAAAGTGGTCTTCGTAATCAGACATTCATTCGCTGACGCATTCCAGAAGATATATTCAAAGGAGCGTTTCGGTGGCAGGATAGATGTTGAATTCGTATATCAGGAGCTCGACTATCTACCGGAAGGCTACACCGTTCCTGAAGGACGCGAGAAACCGTGGGGTACTAACCACGCCGTGATGATGGCGAAGGATGTCATCAAGGAGCCTTTCGCAGTCATCAATTCTGACGACTTCTACGGCAAGGAGAGTTTCGAGACAATGGGAGAGTACCTCCGTTCGATAGAAGGGACAGAAGGCCGCTATTCTATGGTGGGCTATCATCTGGAGAACACCCTTTCCGAGTTCGGCAGCGTCTCAAGAGGAGTCTGCGAACTCGATGATAAGGGATGCCTGAAGAGTGTCACTGAGCGTACCTCCATCCAGCGCAAAGGCGACGCAATATGCTACAGCGAAAACGGCGAGGACTATCCTCTTGCGGCGGACAGCTTTGTATCGATGAACTTCTGGGGTTTCACTCCGGAGTACTTCAAATATTCCGAAGAGGCTTTCAAGACCTTCCTCGACGCGCCTCAGACCAGGGCCAACCTCAAGGCAGAGTACTATATACCATATGTAGTGGACATCCTCATCAAGAGAGGGGACGCCGACCTCAAGGTGCTCAACTGCGACGCGAAATGGTTCGGCGTGACCTACAAGGAGGACCGCCCGTATGTAGTGGACAGGATCAACGGCCTGATCAAGGCCGGCGTCTATCCGGACAATCTCTGGAAATAGTTATTCTGAGATTCCCATCAGCTGCCTGATCTCTTTCTTGGCAGCTTTCCAGCGAGGGATGTCGATTTTGGTTCCGATCACTTCGACAACCTTCGCTGCTATTATGGCTCCTACCTTCCCGCATATGTCCAGCGGCATTCCGAGGGAGTGGGCGTAGAGGAATCCGGCGGCGTAGGTGTCGCCGGCGCCCGTGGCGTCGATTGCGTCGGCAGGGCAGACGTCGATGAAGTGGTATTCGTCACCGCGCTTGACCATCGAGCCGTCCTTGCCTACCTTGACCACGGCTATGTCGCACATTGTGGCGATCCTGTCGAGCGCCTCGCGCGGCTGGCATTTAGTGAATGCGGTGGCTTCCAGTTCGTTGGCGAATACTATGTCGATATAGTTGGATACGATGTCCTGGAGGAAGGCGTTGTTTGACTCGACTACATTGTAGGAGGCCATATCAAGGGAGATGGTCATCCCGTGTGCCTTGCCCATCTCGACGGCGCGGCGTATGAGGCGCTGGTTCTGCACCAGGTAGCCTTCGATATGGAGGTAGTCGTAGCCTTCGAAGTATTCATCTTTCAAATCCTCTGGTTCAAGCTGCAGCGCGGCTCCGAGGTATGTGGCGAAGGTGCGGTCTGCATTCGGAGCAGTGATGAAGACCATTGCGCGTCCCGATGCGACAGTGCCTTTCAGCAGGATGGACTTGATGCCGTTCTGGGTCTGCGCCTGCTTGAAGAGGCTGCCGAGCTCGTCGTCGCCCACCTTGCCTATGAATCCTGACGGCATTCCGAAGATGGAGGTGCTGGAGATGGTGTTGGCTGCCGAACCGCCCGCCACGTACTGCACGCCGATCTCCTTGAGTTCAGCCCATATCTTGTTGCCGGTCTTCGCATCAACGTGCTGCATGCTTCCCGGAGGAAGGTTATACTTGGTGAGGAATGTGTCATCCGGGAGGACGGCGAGAATGTCGGTCAGTGCGTTGCCGATGCCGAGGATCGATTTCATTTTGAAAGTACTTTTCGTTTATAGATGGCCCAGCTGACAAGCGACACGAGACCGCATAGGAGCATCTGCACGAGCTGGGATTCGTGGGAGATGGTTGCGAAGACTATACCTGTGTTGTAGTCGAAGCCGTAGATAGGGACGAGAGTCATCGCCACGATGAAATGGTATGCGCCCACTCCGCCCGGAACAGGCACTATCCACCCGAGGGAGCCCACGACCATCAGGAAGAGGGCGTCCAGCAGGTCCATCGAGGCAGTGCCCGGGAAAGCGCGGATGGTCCACAGGCTGGTCATCCAGTACCCGACCCAGATCAGGAGCGTATAGCCGAAGAAGGCCCATTTCTTCTCCATCCTGAAACCGGCCTTCACGCCGTCGACGAGCCCCTTGAGGAATTTGCCTGCCTTGGCGCCGGCCTTCGTTGCGGAGATCCGTCCACGGAAGATCCAGACAATCGCGCAGATGGCGGCAATGAGTGCCGCTGCGGCCACTATTATCCAGAGCCAGCTGACATTCAATGATTCAGCTGTCGGGCGGAGCATCTTCTCAACTATGAAGTCGCGGAACCGGCCGATGAAGAAGAGCGGCAGGCAGGCGAGCACGACGCACAGGAGGTCCCAGGTGCGCTCGATGACCACAGTTCCGAGGGAACCCTCGAACGTGGCCTTGCGTGTGTCGGCGATGAGGCCGCATCTGACCACTTCGCCGGAACGGGGGAAGACCATATTGGCGAGGTAGCAGATTGCATAGGCGTCGTATGTCTCACGTCTTGTGATCTCTTTGGAGAGCGGTCTCATCATTATCCTCCAGCGGTTGCCGCGGAGATATGTGATAAGCCACTGCAGGGCGATAGTTGCCAGTATCCACCACCAGTTGCAGCTCTTGAGCCCCTCCAGGAAGGCGCTCCAGCTCACCCCGCGGAATGCGAAATAGAGCAGCACTGCCGACAGGGCCAGCAGAAACACATATTTCACAGTACCTTTGAGAGTGACCTTCATCTGCTAGAAGAGACCGTTCAGCTGGGCCTCGATCTTGTCGCAGATTGCACTGAAATCCTCAACGTTCTCCTCGAAGTTGAGTTTGTCGACGTCGATGATCAGGAGCTTGCCGTCCTTGTATCCGTCAATCCACTTGTTGTAGAGGGCGTTGAGTCCCTTGAGGTAGTCGAGGCGGATGCTGCTCTCGTAGTCGCGTCCGCGCTTCTGGATGTTGCCTACAAGGTGAGGAATGGAGCTGCGGAGGTAGATGAGCAGGTCAGGTGCCTTCACGAGGGAGACCATCAGAGAGAAGAGGGATGCATAGTTGTCGTAGTCGCGGGTGGACATCAGGCCCATATTGTGGAGGTTGGGCGCGAAGATGCAGGCGTCTTCGTATATGCTGCGGTCCTGTACGACCACGTCCTCGTGCTTCGCGATCTCGACCACGTCGAGGAAGCGCTTGTTGAGGAAGTATATCTGGATGTTGAAGGACCAGCGCTCCATATCGTTGTAGAAGTCTGCGAGATAAGGGTTGAAATCCACTGATTCGTACTTGGGGGTCCATTTGAAGTGGGCTGCAAGCATCCTTGTGAGGGTGGTCTTTCCGCTGCCGATATTGCCTGCTATCGCGATATGCATAACTCTTACAGATTGTTTTTGTTCACTGACAAAATTACAACTTCTTTTCGTAATTTTGTATATAATTACAGATATGGAAATAAAAACTTTCTATTTCAATCCGCTGCGGGTTTGCTGCTATGCAGTGTGGGACGGAACAGGCGAATGCGTCATAATCGACCCGGGCTTTGAAGGGGACGGCGAGTTCTCCAGGCTTGTCCGGTTTGTTGATGAGAATTCCCTCAAGCCGGTCAGCATACTGCTGACCCACTCCCATTTCGACCACGTCCTCGGCCTTGAAAGGGCTTCCCGATATTGGAACATAGAAGTCTGCGGCAGCACTCTGGACAGCCGCAACCTGGAGATGACCCCGCGCTACTGCGCGATGATGGGGCTCACTTCCGAACCTTTCACCGGCAAGGTCCGCAACCTTGCGGACGGCGACAAGGTCTCATTCGGCTCCACCGAACTTGAAGTGCTCTCAACTCCGGGACACTCTCCGGGCGGACTCTGCTACTTCAACCGCTCAGATTCCTCAATCTTCACCGGCGACACCCTTTTCTGCGGCAGTATCGGACGCAGCGACCTTGACGGCGGCGACCTCGACATACTGATGGAGAGCATCGGGCAGAAGCTGATGCCGCTTGACGGCGATGTCAGAGTATTCCCGGGCCACGGTCCCGGCACGACGATAGGCTACGAGAGAGCCACAAATCCATTCATAGTCCGTTGATGGCAGAGGGCGGGAAGATAAGTATCACAGGTGCAAGGGTCCATAATCTCAAGAACATAGACCTTGAGATTCCGCGCGACAGCCTTGTTGTCGTCACCGGACTTTCCGGCAGCGGCAAGAGTTCGCTCGCCTTCGACACCATCTACGCCGAGGGGCAGCGCCGCTACAACGACACCCTCTCCGCATACGCCCGCCAGTTCATCGGCACACTCGAACGGCCTGACATTGACGAGATCAGCGGCCTGAGCCCGATAATCGCCATCGAACAGAAGACTGTGGGACGCAACCCGCGCTCGACTGTCGGTACAATCACAGAAATCTACGACTTCTTCCGCCTTCTCTATGCCCGCGCTTCCCAGGCCTTTTCGCCCGAGAGCGGCAAGGAGATGGTCCGTTATACTGATGAGGAGATTGTCGACCTGATCATCAAGCGGCATGAAGGGGAGAAGGTCATCATACTCGCCCCTGTCGTCAAGGGGCGCAAAGGTCATTACAAGGAACTGTTCGAACAGCTGCAGAGGCGCGGATTCGGCCAGGTGAGGGTTGACGGCGAGATCGTCAGCCTCGCCGAGGTGCGTCCGCTGGACCGCTACAAGATTCACTTTGTAGAACTGGTGGTGGACAAGATCATCCCGAACGGGGAGGACCGGAAGCGCGTCAGGTCGTCTGTTGCCACTGCTCTCAGCCAGGGAAAGGGCTCACTGGCGCTGCTCCTTGAAGACGGCAGCCTGGAACACCTGAGCCGCAATCTTGTCTGCCCGGACACGGGGCTTTCATTCGAGGTTCCGGCCCCGTTCACTTTTTCGTTCAACTCCCCGCAGGGCGCCTGCCCGCACTGCCGCGGCCTCGGCACTGTTGCCCGGATCGACCTTGACAGGATCATTCCCGACAGGAATGTCTCAATCGCCGACGGTGGTATAGCAAGTGTCGGCCAGATGAGACAGAACAACCTCTTCCGGTATCTGGAGGCAATAGCCCGCAAGTACGGTTTCTCTCTCCACGCTCCGATAAAGGATATCCCTGAAGATGTACTCCACGTGATCCTCTACGGCTCCGACGAACTCATAAGGATAGGGGAGCGCGAGACTGATATGGAGATGTCCACCTTCCCCGGCATCCTCGCCGGCATAGGGCTGGAGGAGGATGATGACACCCCTTCCCGCAGGAAGAAGCGCAAGGAGCAGATATTCATTGAGGAGAGCCCGTGCCCTGTCTGCAACGGCACGCGCCTGAAGGCTGAGGCTCTCTATTTCAAGATAGACGGTAAGAACATTGCAGAGGTCGCCGCGATGGATTTCAACACCCTTTACGGCTGGGTCAGGAGTCTGCCAGGCAGGCTGAACCGGCGCCAGATGCTTATCGCCGAAGACCTTCTCAAAGAAATCACGGCGCGCATCGGCTTTCTGGAGGACGTAGGGCTCGGGTACCTCTCAATGGACCGCACCACCAGAACTCTGAGCGGCGGTGAGAGCCAGCGCATCAGGCTTGCCACTCAGATAGGTTCCAAGCTTGTCAATGTGCTATATATCCTTGACGAGCCGAGCATCGGTCTTCATCAGAGGGATAACCGGAAGCTGATAGACTCTCTGAAGGAACTCAGGGATGAGGGCAATTCAGTGATGGTGGTTGAGCACGACGAGGAGATGATGCGCAGCGCTGACTGGCTGGTCGACCTCGGCCCCGGAGCCGGAGAGAACGGCGGCCGGCTGCTTTACAACGGCAGGCCTGACGAAATCGCCTCCTGCACTTCCGGCAGTCCGACCATTGAATACCTTCTCGGCCGGAAGAGCATCGAAGTGCCGGCGGTCCGCCGTCCGGGCAGCGGCAAGTACATCACACTCTCCGGTGCGAGAGGCAACAACCTCAAGAATGTGACACTGGCACTGCCTCTGGGCCTTCTTGTCGGTGTCAGCGGAGTCAGCGGCAGCGGCAAGAGCTCCCTCATCAACGAGACTCTGATGCCTGTCATCAGCAACCGGCTCTACCGCTCCAGCTTGAACGTGCTGCCGTTTGACACGGTCGCCGGTCTGGAGAACATAGACAAAGTTATTGAGATTGACCAGGCGCCGATAGGCCGGTCACCGCGCAGCAACCCTGCGACATATACTGAGGTTATGACCGACATCCGCCGCCTCTTCGAGGAGACGCCAGATGCCAAGGTCCGCGGCTTCAAGGCCAACCGCTTCTCCTTCAATGTGAAGGGAGGCCGCTGCGAGGCCTGCAAGGGAGCCGGCGTCCAGCTGGTGGAGATGCATTTCCTACCTTCCGCACAGGTGACCTGCCGTGAGTGCGGAGGCCGCAGGTACAAGCCCGACACTCTTGCTGTCCGCTACAAGGGCTGCAACATCAGCGACGTGCTGGATATGACAGTGGCCCAGGCCTGCGAATTCTTCGCGGCTGTGCCGCAGATATACCAGAAACTCCATACACTGGAGGAGGTGGGGCTCGGCTACCTTACCCTCGGCCAGCCGGCCACAACCCTCAGCGGCGGGGAGAGCCAGAGACTGAAGCTCTCCGCTGAGCTCGCCCGCAAGGATACAGGCAACACCCTCTATCTCCTTGACGAACCGACTACCGGCCTCCACTTCGAGGATATCAAGGTGCTGATGGGAGTGCTCGAGCGTCTGGTGGAGAAGGGCAACACGGTAGTGATCATAGAACATAACCTCGATGTGCTCAAGTCAGTGGACTGGCTGATAGACCTCGGCCCGGAAGGCGGTGCCGCCGGAGGGGAGATCATAGCGCAGGGCACCCCTGAAGAGGTCGCAAGAAACGAAAACTCATTTACTGGACAATACCTCAAAGAAATACTGAGATGAAGGAGATATCACTCTGGCGCAATGTGATGCGCGAAAACAACATCAGCACGCTCAACGAAGCCTGCAGCAAGGGTTTTGCTAAATATCTGGTAAAACTCGCTGAAACCCTCCACGAACACCGTTTCGCTGATATGGCCGACAGCATCGCCGAGAAGCCGGGGGTCAAGCTGGTGCTGATAGCAGGGCCGTCGAGCAGCGGAAAGACCACCTCGTCCAAGCGACTGTCGCTCCATATGCGTGTCAACGGGCTGAACCCTATCATAATAGCCCTCGACGACTATTTCAAGAACAGGGTTGACACTCCGCTTGACGCCAACGGGGAGTATGATTTCGAATGTCTGGAAGCCCTCGACGTCGAATTCCTGAACAGGCAGCTCAAGCAGCTCTTCAACGGAGAGGAGGTTGAGATCCCGCACTATAATTTCACTCTCGGCAGGCGTGTCTTCGACGGCACAAAACTGAAGATGAGAGAGAGTGATGTCCTGATAATGGAGGGTATCCACGGTCTGAACCCTGCACTCACCCCGCTTGTCCCTGACGAAGAGAAGTTCAAGATCTATGTTTCAGTGCTTGCTCCGCTTCTGGTGGATGAGAGTATGACTGTCTCCCCGTCGGACTACAGGCTTATGAGGAGGATGGTCCGCGACAATCAGTTCAGGGGCTGCAATGCCGAGGCCACAATCCTGCGCTGGCCGAGCGTGAAGGCAGGAGAGGAGAAATACATCGTGCCGTTCAAGGAGAACGCGGACGTGCTGTTCGACACCTCTCTGATATATGAGATGCCTATGCTGAAATGCTATGCCGAGCCGCTCCTCCAGACTGTCAGAAAGGATTCTGATGCATATCCCGAGGCAAAGCGCCTGCTTGACATCCTCCACAGGCTCATAGCTATGACTCCAGCTGAGATAAAGAACATCCCGCCGACTTCCATCTTCAGGGAGTTCATCGGCGGATCTTCGTTCTCCTATTGATGCAGCGCTAATCCCTGAGCCAGTTCTCAGGATTCTGTTTCTGGGTTCCGTTCCAGATCTGGAAATGGAGCTGTGAGGCTCCGTCCGCTGCCTCGAGGGTGCCGAGGCTCTGCCCGCGTGTCACCTTCTGTCCGCTCTTTACGCTGACCTTCTGCAACTTGCAGTAGAAAGTGAAATAGGTTCCGTGCTGGACGAGCACGCACTGGTTGTAGCCCGGCATCACCACCACCTGCCGCACTTCTCCGTCGAAGACGCAGAAGACTTCAGCATTCTTCGAGGTCGAGAAGGTGATTCCGTTGTTCTCCGGCAGCTTGAGATTCTTGTAGACAGGGTGGTTGTGGACTCCGAAGCGCTCGGTTATCACACCCTGCTTGAGAGGCCACGGCAGCTTTCCCTTGTTCTGTTCGAACTTGCCCGATAGGGCGTAGTCAATCTTCGTGTTGTCTTTCTTCTGCCCTGCCACTGTCTTGCTCAGGAGTTTCTGGATTTCCTTGTTGAGACGGTCGACTTCCTTCCTTTTCTTTGCAAGGTCAGCCCGGTACTGCTTTTCGCTCGCTGATAGTTTCTTTATGGTGCTCTTTGAGTCTGCCTCCTCCTTCTGCAGCTTCTTGTATTCGCTCTCGCGCTCGGCCTTGATCTTCAGGGCGGCTGCCTTGAGCTTGGCCAGTTCCTCCTTCTCGGCCTCGATCTCCGCCTTCTTCTCCTTTATCTTCTCACCCTGCCCGTTGACTTCGGAGGAGAGGTTCTTGAGGTAGGAAAGACGCCTGTAGCCCTGCCCGATGTTCTCGCTCGAGAGGACATAGAGGAACCAGACCTTGGTGTTGCGGTTCTTGTAGGTGTTGTAGATCAGGTTGCTGTAGTAGGTGCTGAGAGTGTCCAGCTCGCTGTTGAGGCGGTTGATCTGGCGCTGCTTCTCAGTCATATCGTGGTTCAGGCCGGCTATCTCGTTGTCGATGTTCCGGATGAGTGTCTGGCGGTTTGCCACCTTCTTCCGGATCAGCGTCAGCTGCTCAGTGGTTGCCTTCTGCCTGCCTGCAAGGCTCCTGAGCTGGTTGTCTATGAAAGATATCTCCTCCTCGATGCGCTTCTTCAGCTCGGACTTCTCCTTGACATCCTGTGCATAGGCTGCCGTCTGGACAAGAACCAGTACCGCTATCAGGAGGAACCGCTTCATACCGTCTTACTTCTGCTTGGCCTTGGCCTGGTTGAAATAAATCTTTGCGAGGTCTTTCTCTCCCAGGGCCTCGAGGACAGTGGCGTAGTGTTCGAGGATGGTTGCCTCATCCTTGCCGCCGTAGAGCATCGCGTGCTTGAAGATGGCCTTGGCCTCTATGTTGTCACCCATCAGGTGCAGGATCCAGGCGTAGGTGTCGAGATATGTCGGATTGTCCGGCTCCGCCACTATGGTCTTGTGGCTCATCTCCTTTGCCTTTTTCAGCTTCTTGCCTTCAAGCGAAAGGTAGTATGCGTAGTTGTTCAGCACCGGGTTGTAGTTGGGATCGACCTTCAGTGCCTTCTCATAGCACTTGTATGCATTTGAAGGGTCGCCCGCCATATGGTATACGTCTCCGAGGGAGGAGTATGTGACCTTGCGGACTGTGGTGTCCTTCGGGTTTAGTTTCAGTATCCTGTTGTAGTCTTCGATGGCAGGCTGGTACTTCTCCTGCTGGGTCTCGGCGATGGCCCTCATCTGGAGGAAGTCAGCTGCCTGTGGGAAACGCTGGATGGCGACCGTGGACTTCTCCTCGAGAGCGCTCCAGGACTGCTGGTAGTAGAGCAGTATCATATACTGCATAGCCGCGTCGAAACTCTCCGGGTATGTCTCCATATTGTCCTGAAGGATCTGTGCGGAGTAATATGCCCTGCCGGTGTTGTAGTAGTAGCCGCTGAGGAGCAGACTGACGGTGCTGTCGGAAGGGTGGGTGTCCCTGAGGTTCAGCATCAGGGTGTCCATATCGCTGGTGAAGGTCCTGACGAACTGAGGCGATTCGAGGAGGTGGCCGACATACTCGGCCTTGGCCTCTGGGTTGACGTTGACATCCTTCACAACGTGGTTCATGCAGTCAAAGAATTCGCTGTAGCGGCGGAGCACCTGGCAGACCGCCGCCTTGCCGAAGTAGGCAGGTGTGTATGCGGGCTCCATTTCGATGGCCTCGTTGTAGTAGTTCAGGGCGAGGGTGTCGCGGTAGGAACTTGCGTAATAGTCGCCGAGGATGGATGCGATTCTCGGGGTGCGGCACTCCCGGTAGTAGTCGGCGAGGAAGCTGTAGGCGCTTTCGGCATCACCGTCCGGCCGCTTCATAAGCAGGTCGGTCTTTGTGAGGGCTACTGTCTCGCTCTTGCCTTTGATGGCGTCGATCTTGTCGAGGGTGGCGAAGGCCTTGTCCACATCGTTCTCCGAGAGATAAAGACCGGCGAGGTCGATGTAGATCTCGCTTTTCTTAGGGTTGTCGGAGATGAGTTCCTCCAGCAGCGGAGCCGCGAGTTCCGGGCGGCGTGTGCTTGAGTAGAACTGTGCAAGGACGTATTTGTACCAGAAATTGTCAGGCGCGAGTTCAAGGGCCATCTTCAGATACTCCTCAGCCTCGTCCATCTCCGCCTCATTGGCAGAGCAGATGGTAGCGAGATAATATGCTGCCGCGTCGTTGGACGGGTTCTCTCCAAGTTCTTCAAGGAAAAGGGATTTCGCCTCTCCGAAATTGCCCTGCTGGTAGTTTCTGAGCGCGTCTATGAAACGGACGGACTGGGCCGCTGACGGCAGGATGACCAGAAAAAGACCGGCGATTAGAGCCAGAACTCTAATTTTTGTAAATTTGCTCCTCATAATCAACACAAAAATAGCGCGAAAATCCTCAACAAAAAACAAACCATAAAAATTTTCGGTTTTTTTTGAATTTCTATGCAGCGTTTTGGTCATAGTTTGCATCTATAGAGAGCCGGGGGATGAAAGACACTTCCAAATACACAGAGGCCGAGCTTATCGGAGGATGCGTGAAGGGTGATTCTCTCGCGCAGCGGGCATTGTATGAACGGTACGCCCCGCTGATGTATCCGGTCTGTGTCAGATATGTGGGAAGGGAAGTGGCGAAGGATGTGCTGCAGGACGGATTCATCACGGTCTTTGACAAGATTTCCACATTCAGGGGCAGCGGCTCGTTCGAGGGCTGGCTCCGCAGGATATTCGTGAACACCGCGCTGATGGAGATTCGAAGGACGGACGTGCTCAGGAATGCCGGCGACATTGAGGATGTTCCGATAGAGGATGCCGGGATGAAGAATCCCGAGGCGACCTCGGCACTTCAGGCACAGGAGATTCTGAAGGCAATCGAAAAACTTCCTCCGAGCCTCAGGACAGTATTCAACCTCTGCGCGATAGACGGCTTTTCACACGCGGAAGTTGCCGGGATGACGGGAATCTCAGAAAGTTCATCACGCTCGCAGTTGAGCAGGGCGAGAAATCTGCTCCAGAACAGTTTGAAAAAGTATTATAATGACAGATAACGAATTTGACCGGATAATCAAAGACCGACTCGAGGGCTACTCGGAGGAGGCACCTGACGTATGGGCATCCATACAGAAGGGGGTCGCTTCACATCGCCGCTGGAGAGTGGTCCGCCGCGCTGCTGCAGTCACAGCCGCTGCTGCTGCCTGCCTTGCTGCCGGTCTGTTCCTCTTCCGGGACGGTGAACCGCAGACCTTCAGTCCGGCTCCAGTCGCGCAGGCGGAGGCACCTGCCATCGAATCCCACCAGCCGGAGGTGATCTCTATGGAGGAGCAGGTCAGCGCTCTTGCCGGCAGAGGTGTCACGGCACTTGCCGCAGAGCCTGTCCGCAGACCGGCCGGTGTCATCACCCCTGCAGAACCGGTGAAGTCTGCAGAGCAGGTGACTGAACTCCCTGCTGAGGCCGCACCGCAGACCGAACTTCCGCAGACAGAACAGCCGTCCGCTCCGGTTCAGGAGTCTGCCGATTCTCCTTCAGCGCCTGCAGAGGAGCATCTCCTGACTTCTGAGGACATTCCCGAATCATTCTGGAATGAAGAGGAGCCGGGCAAATCCTTCCTTTCCGAACACACATCGCAAATCTCAATACTTTCTAACATTTCTTCCGTCGCACACGAAGGGACATTCATCTATGAGAACGGACCGATGCATTCGTCATCGCAGCTGGGGCTTCCGCAGGCCAACGGTTCGGTCCTTCCTATGGATGACGCCCCGAAGTTCTTTGCGCCGGTTGCGCTCGGCCTTCAGTTCAAGGCCGGTCTCACGGACCGTCTTTCTGTCGGAGCCGGGGTAAGCTATTCCTACCTTGTCTCCCAGTATGACGCGCTTGTGAACATGGAGCGCTTCGAAGGTCTCTACAGCCAGCTCCACTATGTGGGAGTTCCTGTCAACCTTTACTGGAATTTTGTCAACACCGGCTCCCTCGGTGTCTATGTATCCGCGGGAGCTGCTGCCGAGAAATGCGTTTCGCAGCGCTATGTCTTCGGCAGCAGGACATTGCACGAAAAGGTGGCGGGGATTCAGTACTCTGTAAGTGCTGGTCTCGGCGTGGAGTACTGGTTTGTGCCGCGTCTCGGCATCTATGTCGACCCGGCCATTGTCTACTACTTCGACAACAGCCAGCCTCTCAGCGTCAGGACCCAGCAGCCTATCCAGGCACGCTTCGAAGCAGGATTCCGTTTCAAATTATGATGAAAGACTGAACCACCCTCAAGAAAAGGCCTCCTCCCGGAGACCTTTTTTTGATACCGCCGCTCCGCTGCGGCAGCGGTGAGATGAGTTTTTGTGGATTTGGGAAAACGGAGATTTTATTTGAAGTCCGGGACGGATATCTTTGCGGAAAAAACCGATATGCTCTGCAAGACATTCTGCGCCACCTGTATCGGCATAGAGGCCGTCACCGTCACAGTCGAAGTCGACCTCTCGGTCGGGATAGGCATCCATCTCGTCGGCCTTCCGGACAGCGCAGTCCGCGAAAGCCTGCTCCGTGTCACAACCGCCCTGACCTCATACGGCTTCAAGATACCCGGCAGGAAGATTGTCGTGAACCTGGCCCCGGCAGACATACGCAAGGAGGGCTCCTCCTATGACCTTGCCATCGCCCTCGGACTGCTGGCCGTCTCAGACCAGATAAGCCTGCCCCGCTGCGGGGAGTTCATAGTGATGGGGGAGCTTGCGCTTGACGGCCGCATCAGACCTGTTGCCGGAGCCCTTCCTGTGGCGGTCCACGCCAGAGAGTCCGGCTTTGCTGGTTGCATTTTCCCTGCGGAGTCAGCTCCTGAAGCCGCTGACATAGACGGGATTGACATATACGGAGTCTCCACCCTGTCGCAGGTGCTCGAGATAATGGCCGGCTCGCTTCACGACGAACTGCTGGTCCGCCGCAGGGCGGGGGATTTCCGGGAACAGACCAGGTCGCGGAACGACTTCAGCCTTGTCAAGGGACAGAAAGTGGCGCGCCGCGGGCTTGAGATAGCTGCCGCCGGAGGACACTCGTGTCTTCTGATCGGTTCCCCCGGCAGCGGCAAGACAATGATGGCCTCCTGCCTGCCGTCAATCCTGCCGCCGATGACCAGGGAAGAATCCATACAGACAAGCACCATCTATTCAGTGGCCGGACGCGGCAGCGGCCGCCACGGACTGATGACAGAACGCCCTTTCCGTACTCCGCACCACAGTGCGAGCCTGGTCTCGCTGATAGGCGGCGGCCAGAACGCTTCACCAGGAGAGATAAGCCTGGCCCATAACGGGGTTCTATATCTTGATGAGATCGCGCAGTTCAGCCGCTCGATGCTGGACGCGCTGCGGCAGCCGCTGGAAGACGGGAAGGTGACAGTCTCCAGGGCAAGGTACAAGGTAATCTACCCAGCCTCTTTTATGCTGATTGCCTCGATGAACCCCTGCCCCTGCGGCTACTATGGAGATGAATCAGGCCGCTGCCGCTGCTCCCGGGCCGCCGTGGAGAACTATATGGCGAGGCTCTCCGGTCCGATGACGGACAGGCTGGACATACATCTCTGGGTCAAGGCGCTGAAAGACAGCGAACTGGTCGATGAAACCCCGGCCGAGGCCAGCGGCGTCATCGCCGCCAGAGTCGTCGCGGCCCGGAATCTTCAGAAAGAGCGTTTCCGGAAGGAGGGCATCTTCACCAACTCCCAGATGAACCAGGAACTGCTTCAGCGCTACTGCGCCACAGGGGAGGCTGAGAAGAAGTTCCTGCGGGAGGTGATACGCCGCCTCAACCTTTCGGCAAGGGCATACAGCCGTATCCTGAAACTGGCGCGCACAATAGCCGACCTCGAGGGGAGTGCCAGCATCTCCCTCAAGCACATCAGCGAGGCTGTCCAGTACAGGAATCTCGACCGTCCTGAAATCCTGTGAGAGCGCTACTCCGCAGTCTCAGCCTCTTCCTTCCCGGCCTTTTCAGCGTCTGCCTTGTCGCAGGCTATGAAATTCTTGTAGAGAAGCGGAATGATCGAGCGGTATGGGCTGTGCTTGCCTTCAGCGGTATTGTGATAGCCGCTGCTGATGACCACGAAGCCGTATTTTTCCTCAGGGTTGAAGAACATTCCGGCGCTCAGGCCGTAGGCTCCTCCGGTATGCCCTTCGAGAACAGTTCCGTCCCCGGTGAGAGAAGAGTCCTGATGCAGAGCGAGACCGTAGTTCTCATAGTCTGACCTCGGAGTCTGCATATTGCGGCTGCTCTCTTCGGAGATGATGCGTACGTCGGCGAGAGGTGAGTAACCGTAGTTCATATGCATTATCATATACTTTGCAAGGTCAAGGGCTGAGATCTTCATTCCTCCGGTAGGGGAGAAGACAGGAGTGTCGTAGCCGAATCTGTAGTTGTCAATTATCTCTTTCCTAGGGGCATAGGCCTCAGGCTGCTTCTCGAATGCGCCAGTCTCGTTGTTCCAGGAGTAGATCTGTGCGAAGCGGCTTGCGTCCAGGGAGTCGATGCAGTATCCGCCGTACAGTCCGAGCGGCTCCAGGATGTTGTGGACCACATACTGGTCGAACCTTTCGCCAGAAACCCTCTCGAGGATGGTGCCGCTGAGGCTGAAGTTGAGGTTGGTGTAGCGGTACTGCTCGCCCGGAGCGAAATCCCTGTATGCTTCAGCATAATCCGGGTTAGTCTCAGGGTTCACACCGTCGAGGGTGTAGTAGCCCTGGTGGTCGTTGAGACTTGAGAGATGTGACATCAGCAGTTCGAGAGTGATAGGCACATCGGGATATTTCGGATTCTGGATCTGGATGCCGACAAGGTCGCTGGCTTTGTCGTCCAACGAGACTTTGCCCTGCTCGACCATCTGCATCATCGAGGTGGCAGTGAAGGATTTGGAGATGGAAGCGATGCGGAACATTGTCTGGTCGTCTATCGGCTCTCCTGTCTCAAGGTCCTTGACTCCGTAGTTGCTGTTGTAGTAAATCTTGTTGTCCTTGACGACAACTGCACTGATTCCCACATAGTCGCAGGAGTCGAGGAGCGCCTTGGCTTCCTTCTCGTATGCGGCAATCTGTTTTTCTTTCTCTTTGTCCTTGCAGCCTGTCAGGGCCACTGCAAGGAGCACAATGGCAGCGAGGGATATGAGCTTCTTCATGGCGATTTAGGATTAAGTATCCTCAAAGATAACCATTTATCTCTTCTTTTCATATCTTTGCACCCTACAGAGAGAAGATAATATGACAGAAATCATAATTAACGGTACTTCAGACCTTCCGCGCGCCGCGAAGGTGTTCCTGGAGAAGAAAGGGAAGAGCAGCGTCATCGCTTTCTACGGCTCGATGGGAGCCGGAAAGACCACATTCATCACTGCGCTCTGCGACGTGCTGGGAGTGAGGGATGTGGTCAACAGCCCGACATTCACCATTGCCAACGAATACCGCGCCGCCGACGGCCGACCTGTCTTCCATTTTGATTTCTACCGCATCAACCGTCTTTCCGAAGCCCTCGACATCGGACTCTTCGAGTATTTCGACAGCGGTGCGCTCTGTCTGATCGAATGGCCTGAGATGATAGAGGAACTGCTCCCCGAAGAGACTCTCAAGGTCAATATCCTTGTCGACGACGCTGACACCAGAAGGCTGCTCTTCTAGCAGTGCCGCTGTTTAGAAGTCGCTGTGCGGAAGGTCCGAGAATTTCAGTTTCTTTCCTGAAAGGAAAAATCTGAGAACGATGCTGTCGTTGAGATAGCCGATGTTGTTGCGCTCCTCTTCGAAAGGTGAAGGGTCAATCTCCCGCCGCATCCTGCGGAAGTCGCGGTGCGCCAGGAAGACAGCCTTGAAATAGCTCCATTTGAAGGTCAGCAGATAGATGGCGGCAGAGGCTCCGTCAAGGAGTTGCCTGAAGAAAATCCTGCTCCTCCTGATGCTGTCGGGGAGGTTCTTGTGGAGCATCAGCAGATTGTTGCGGTAGTTGAAGTAGAGTTTCTTCGGAGAGTTGTTCGGCAGCGTGCCGCCTCCGAGGTGGTGGACAGCCGATGCCGGGATACACCATACCTGGTAGCCCAGGTTCTTGGCCCTCCAGCAGAGGTCTATCTCCTCCATATGGGCGAAGAAACTGTCGTCAAGGCCTCCGAGATGGTGGTAGAGGGCGCTGCGGATCACCAGACAGGCTCCGGTGGCCCAGAAGCACTCCTTCGGGGTGTCGTACTGGCCGTGGTCTGTCTCGAGGTTGGATAGGATGCGGCCGCGGCAGAACGGGTAGCCGTAGCGGTCGATGAATCCTCCTGCCGCGCCGGCATATTCGAACTTGTCGGGTTCGGCGATGGAGAGGATCTTCGGCTGGCAGATGCCGGCATCGGGGTGTTCCTCCATAAAGCTGATGAGTGGTTCAAGCCACCCTTCGCTCACCTCTATGTCAGAGTTCAGGAGCACGTAGTAGTCGGCGTCGATCTCCTTGAAGGCGCGGTTGTAGCCGCCTGTGAAGCCGTAGTTCTTGTCGAACTCGATCCTGCGGACGTCAGGATAGTTCTCCTCCAGCCACTGCAGCGAGCCGTCGGTGGAACCGTTGTCGGCCACCACAATGAAGGCACCTTCGTCCCTGGTGCGTTCGACGAGGGTGGGGAGATATTGCCTGAGCATTTTCAGGCCGTTCCAGTTGAGAATGACTACAGCGGTATCCATAGGGCGTCATTTGATGAACATCCGGCAGAAGTAGCGCACCAGCGCAAGGATCAGCAGCAGGCCGGCTATCAGGATGCTGACATATATCTGTTCGTTGATCCTGCTCTTCAGAATCAGCACGTCAGGGTCGGATTCGAGTATTTCGGCGGGATTGACCTTGTCCAGCTGTGAGTTGGCCCATTTCCTGACTATCACCCCGTCGTTGAAATAGACAGCTCCGCCGTTGCTGCGGTTGAGGGTCATAAGCGACTTGCGGTCAGCGCTCCTGTATTCGTCGCCCGGACCATATACGACAACTTCGCTGCCGGCCATCAGCGCGCGCTTGCGGAAACTCTCTATGCGCTGCTGCTGTTTCTCAGTGAGTGCGGCCGGGTTGTAGATTGTCACGGCAAGCTGCTGCCCCTCGATCTCCTCCAGCTGGAAGTCGATCTGGGCCATCTTAGTGTCGCCCTCCACAAGTTCTGTACGGCTGTCAACGTATGTCCAGCTGTCGTCCGGCAGATTGTCAAGGGTGAACTCCTCCACTTTGCCGTCACGGCTGTAGAGGAAAGTGGTCTCGTAGCGGGCCTGGTTGGCGCCGGCCAGTTCTCCAAGGTCTGTGCCGGTGCTGTAGGCGGTGAAATCGATACCCGGGACGGTGGCCCAGGCGTGCAGGGCGATGCAGATGCCGATCAGCCCGAAGAAGACAGCGATGATTGTCTCAAGCGGGTCGCGGGCTATCCTGGTGGCCTTCTTGCGGGTGAAGAAGATGAACAGCCCCAGCAGAAGGAGCACCAGATTCTTTATGAATGTCTGGGCGTTTGTCAGATGGATGGCCTCTCCGAAGCAGCCGCAGTCGCTGATAGGGTTCGCTATGACAAGATATAGCGTCAGCAGGGTGAATACGCTGATGACTCCGAGCGCGACGGATGAGAAGAACCTGATCTTTATGCCTGTGAGAACGCAGCATCCTATGGTCAGCTCGAGGGCTGAGAGCGCGATGCCCATAGCCACGGAGAACTGCATCAGGAAGCCCAGGTGCAGGAAGTCGAGGTACTCCTTCACGATGAGCCCCGTGCCCACCGGGTCGATGAGCTTCAGCACGCCTGACAGGATGAATGTCAGCGCGAAGACAGCCCTGCAGATGTCTCTCAGAAATCTCATATGAGACGGTCGATTTCGCTGCGGATGCGGGCGAAGATGGCTTCCGCAGGCAGCATTCTGCCGGTTTCGTCACTGCAGTCTATGCGGATGAAACCGGGGTCTATGGCGCATTGCTCGCGGTAGAGCCTGCGCACCTCTTTCTGGAAGTTGATGTCCGCCTCGTGGATGTCCCCCTTGCCGGCGAGGTAGGACCTGTCGGCATCAGCCTCGCGGTTGTCCTTCAGGCGTGCGTCGACAAAATCAATAGGTACGTCGAGGAAGAGGTTGAGGTCGGGTTTCGGAATGCCGAAGCGTGTGTATTCGACATCGAATATCCAGTCGCGCAGGGAGTCCGACTCCCCGCGGTCCTTCAGCTTGGCGCACTGGAATGCGATATTCGAGTAGACATAGCGGTCGAGGACCACGCATCGTCCGGCGTCGAGCCACTCCCTGATCTGCGCGGCGGCATCACGCCTGTCCTCGGCGAAAAGCAGAGCCACCAGCTGCGGGTGGACACTGTCGATGGAACCGAAGTCGCCCCTCAGGAATCTTGAGATCAGGCCGCCGTAGATGGGGGCGTCGTAGCGCGGGAAGTGGAGATACTCCACCTGCCTTCCGCTTTCCTCCAGCCGTGAGGTGAGCATCCTGAGCTGGGTTGACTTGCCTGCGCCGTCCAGGCCTTCGAGCACAATAAGCATAGAATTCTTATCTTTGTTGGCAAATATACTACTTTTATGAGCACCGGACAAACGAAAATAATGGGAATTGTCAACATCAACGACGACTCCTTCTTTGCCGCTTCCAGAGCCGCGACGGCCGACCTTTTCTGCAGGAGGGTTGACTTCCTGCTGGATTCCGGCGCCGACATCATCGATATCGGAGCCTGCTCTTCGCGCCCAGGCGCTGAGGAGGTGCCGGCGGAAGAGGAGTGGAGGAGGCTGGAGCCGGTGCTTGAGGCTGCCGCAGCCCGCTATGCCGGATACTCCTTCTCGATTGACACCTACCGCCCTTCAGTAGTGATTATGGCCTACCAGACCATCGGGCGCTTCATAGTCAATGACATCTCGTCCGGAGAATGGGATGATGCAATGCTTCCAGTGGTCGGCAGACTGGGCCTGAGGTATGTGGCGATGCACCGCCAGGGCACATTCTCCACGATGCACGACGAGTATCACTATGATGATGTAACCCAGGCCGTGCTTGACTACTTCCGCGGCTTTGCTGAACGCGCAAAGGAGGCCGGCGTCGAGCAGTGGATCCTGGACCCCGGCTTCGGCTTCTCCAAGTCAACGGAGGATTGTCTGACACTGCTTGACAACCTCGCCCGCTTCAGGATATTCCACCGTCCGGTCCTTGTCGGTGTCTCGAACAAGAGGATGACCGGGGGCGACACGAAAAAATACGAGGCGCTTGCCGTTGAGCGGGGCGCCTCGATAATCCGTACCCATCTGGGCTAGAATGTCCTAGAGAGTCCTGTACTTCCTGCCGTATTCCAACTGCTGCTGGAGGAAGTCATCGCCGTAGACAACCTTGTAGTCGACGACTTTCCCGCCTGAGACAACCGGCACGATGTCCGGGTTGATGAATCCGCGGTACGGCTTCAGGTCAAGTGTTGCATATCTTTCGAGGACCTCTTTGTGGAGTTCAGGGTCGATGTTGACAGCGTACTTCTGGACAAGGTTCTTTCCGGCTTCGTAATCGCCTTCGGACTTGATGCGCTGGATTTCAGAGAGCAGCTCTCCGAAGAGGCCGCGGAGACGGTCGAAGTCGTTGATTACGAAATAAGTCTTTCCGTCACGCACTTTGCGCTCGATGACATTCTCTGCCTGGCCCTTCTCGTAGCACCATTCTGCGATGAGCTTGCGGTTCTGCATATGGGCCTCGGTGTTCTGCTTGCCGAGCTCCACGCGTGAGAACTGAGTGAAGATGCCGTTGCGGATGTATGACATATATTCTGCCTTGTATGCGTCAGGGTCGTCGAGCAGGCCGAGTTCTATGAGCTTAGGGTCAGCGAGGTAGTAGAGTGCGAAGAGGTCTGCGCGTGCCTCCTCAAGAGCCGATGTGAACTCCTTGAGTGCGTTGGCAGGTGTGCCTTCAAGAAGCTGTCCGCTGCCGTGGCCGAGGCACTCGTGGAGGTCGGTGTGGAGATTGTCGGTGACAGAACCGTATTTCTTGCAGAGGTCGATCTCCGCCTGGTCCCAGGCGAACTCCGAAAGGACGCTCTTCGGACGCTGCTCTGTTGCCTTGTCGTATGCGTCGGTGATGTTGGCGATCGTGACTGACTTAGAGCCGTGCTCCTTGCGGATCCAGTCTGCGTTCGGCAGGTTGATGCCGATGGCGGTTGCAGGGTAGTTGTCGCCCGCGATCACCGCCACGTTGATGACTTTTGCGGATACGCCCTTCACGGTCTCCTTCCTGAAGGCGCTGTCAACAGGGGAGTGGTCCTCGAACCACTGCGCGTTCTCGCTGATGGTGACAGTGCGCTGTGATGCCTCGCGGTCGCGGAAATTGACGATGCCTTCCCAGGATGCCTTGCGTCCGAGAGGGTCGTCGTAGTCCTCGATGAAGCCGTTCACGAAGTCGACGTCGCTCTCAGTGTCGCTCACCCAGGTGATGTTGTAGCGGTCCCACATCTTGAGGTCACCGCTGCGGTAGTATGCCACGAGCTCGTCTATGTACTGCTTCTGGATGTCATTCTCTGCCACTGCCTTTGCAGCTTCCAGATGCCCGATGATCCTGTCGATGGCTGCCGAGTAGACGCCGCCCGACTTCCATACCTTCTCGACGAGCTTGCCGTCTTCCTTGACCACCTTGCTGTTGAGGCCGTAGCTTATCGGGTGCTGCTGGTCGCCGGCTGCCGCCATCCTGTCGTAGAAGTCATTGACTTCGGCAGCGGTCACGCCGTCGTAGAAGTTGACCGCGGAGGCTGCAACAATGTCCTTCTCGTCGCCCTGATAGAGCATCGTAGGGTAGAGCTCAGGGTTGAAGATCACAGGAAGGATCGAAGCGGCAAGGTCCGGGTCAGTCCCCACGGACTCCATCAGCACACCGAAATATGACTGACTGCATTTCGGGAGGATTTTGTCGTTTGCATAGTGGTGGTGGATGCCGTTGCTGAAGAATACCCTCTTGGCATATACGAGGAAGTCATTCCATTCCTGGCAGTTGCGGTCACCCTTGTAGTTCTCGAGAATGTTCTCGAGGATATGGCGGATGTCGAGATTGTATTTGAAGTTCTGGTCCCAGGTGATGTCACGGCCGGTCTTGGCCGCTTCGCATAGGTGGTAGACATACTCCTTCTGCTGGAGAGTCAGCTCATCCCAGCCCGGGATCTGGTAGCGCAGCACTTCGATGTCTGCGAATTCATCGATGGAATACTTGAATTCAGGGTCTCCGGTCTTGGAACCGCAGGATGTCAGAATCAGGCTCAGGCCTGCAGCGATTGTCATAATTTTTGCTAAACGCATAAAGTTGCTTTTTTCAGTGTTGGCACAAAGATAGCAAAATTCCATTTTTTATATAACTTTGTAATTGTGACAAGGAAGATACTTACTCTGATACTGGCGGTTATCTGCATCTCATCCTGTGACTGGTTCAGCCCCGATGAGAAGGAGGTGAGGTCAATGCTCATCTATGTCGCAGCCAACAACAATCTGTCAATGTATGCCGACTCCTGCTTCAACCAGCTGAAGCGGGGTTACATTCCTGTGGAGAAGAACAAGCAGCAGATACTGATGGTCTATGCCCACACACCGGGGAAGGCCCCTTCCTTGAGCAGATACTATGTCGACAAGCGCGGCATCAAGGTTGAGGAGATTATCCGGACCTATCCTGAGAATGCCAATTCTGCCACCGCCGACCAGCTGCGTACAGTGATAGCAGATGCAGAGAATGCGTATCCTGCTGATATCCACGACCTCGTCCTCTGGTCACACGCCACGGGATTCCTGCCGCAGGGCTACTTCTCCCATCCGAAGGAGCGTGCTGACGGAGGAGTACTCACCGCCGCCCGCCCCAACCCTTATGCAGCCCTTGTCAAATCAGACGGAGAGCTGAAGAGTTTCGGCCGCGACAGCGACGGCAAACTGGAGATTGAGATTCAGAACCTTGTGCCCGCGATATCCCGCAACCACTATGAGATGATCATCTTCGACTGCTGCCTGATGGGCGGCATAGAGGTGGCATATCAGATGCGCGGCAGCTGCGACTATCTGGTAGTATCGCCGACAGAGATCCTCGCCCAGGGCTTTCCGTATGACAAGATACTTGACAATGTCTTCAACGAGAAGAACAGGGAGCAGGCTGTGAGCGGCATTGCCAAATCCTATATGGACTACTACTGGGCTATGAGCGGCACCTATCAGAGTGCCACGGTCTCAGTTGTGAAGACATCCGCGCTGGAGCGTGTGGCGGATTGCTGCAGGAGAATCTTCGACGGCCGTCAGAATGAGCTGATGACCATCAACAGGTCTTCTGTCCAGGCATATTTCTATTCTGACGACAGACACTGGTACTACGACCTCGACGACCTGATGGGAAAAATCGCTGACCAGGCGCAGTATGCGGAGTTCCAGCGCGAGCTCAACCGGGCAGTGATATACAAGGAGACCACCCCTCACTTCTTCAATCTGGCCATAAACCACTATTCGGGTCTGAGTGTCTACATCCCGAGGGAGGAATACTCCTATCTCAACAATTACTACAAAACTTTGGACTGGAACAAGGCCACCCGGATGATCAAGTAACCCTGACAGGGGAAGATCACTTTTTCTTGTTGAATTCGGTCATCGCGCGGTCAATTCCCTCCGTCGCGAAGCACCTTACCGCGTCGCCTGCCCGCTGAAGGATCTCCGGCAGCGCGCTCTTCTCTTCCGCCAGGAATTCGCCAAGCACGAAATCCACCTGGTGGCCTTCGGCGAAGCCGCCGTTTCCGGTTCCGATGCGGAGGCGTGCGTAATCCTGGCTTACCAGCGAGAAGTCAATGCTCTTCAGGCCGTTGTGACCTCCGTCGCTCCCTTTCTTGCGGAGACGGATGGTGCCGAGAGGCAGAGCGAAATCGTCCAGAATGACAATCAGGCGCTCTTTCGGAATCCCGGTCTTGTCGAGCCAGTAGCGGACGGCCTTGCCGCTGAGGTTCATATAAGTGGACGGCTTCAGGAGAGTGAACTTGCAGTTCTTGAAGGATACCTCTGCCGTGGAGCCGTAGCGTCCGGATGTAAAAATAGTGTTGGACGCCTGAGCCCAGGCGTCCAACACCATAAATCCGACATTGTGGCGGGTCGAAGCGTATTCTTCGCCAATGTTTCCGAGACCGGCCACAAGATAGTTCATATGAATGGCTCTTTACTGAGCAGCCTCTTCAGTTGCAGCTGCAGCTGAATTGCGGGTTGCTCTGACTGAGCATACGAGAGTGCCCTTTGGAGAGACAATCTGGATGCCGTCATACTTCAGGTCACCAGCGTTGATCTGGCTGCCGACACCCATCGGAGTGATGTCGATAGGGAGCTCGTCAGGAAGGTTCTCGATAAGACCTGAAACTTTGAGCTTGCGTACTGCGAGGTTGAACTTGCCACCCTGGCGGACGCCCTCTGAGTTACCGGTGATGGTGATAGGAACGTCGATGGTGACAGGCTTCGCGGTGTCGATGGCGAGGAAGTCAACGTGGAGTGCGCGGTCAGTGACAGGGTGATACTGGACAGCTTTCACAACAGCGAGGAACTTCTTGCCTTCGATGTCGAGGTCAACGATATGTGATGCAGGAGTGTGGGTCAGACCCTTGAGAGCTTTTTCGTCAATTGAGAAAGAGGTGTTTTCAACGCCTGCGCCGTAGATGACGCAAGGAACCTTCTCATCTCTGCGGACTGATTTGACGTCTGCTTTGCGGCCGGTCGTTCTCATTGTGCCGGCGAGTTCGAAATGTTTCATTATTGTTTTCTTTAAGTGTGTTACTCATCCCGGAGCGGACCGGGACCCATTGCACAATTAATTATTATTCTTCTGATGCTACGACTTCCACATTGACAGTGGCCTTGATGTCCTTGTAGCACTTGACAACAGCCTGGTAGCTGCCGACCTCTTTGATGAGGGATTCACCGACGAGGGAGATGTTCTTGCGGTCGCATTCGAAGCCAGCTGCCTCGAGAGCCTCAGCAACGTTGATGTTGTTGACTGAACCGAAAACTTTGCCTTTCTCGCTGACCTTTGCTGCAACCTTTACGTTGAAGCCTTCGAGCTTTGCTGCGAGAGCCTCTGCGGAAGCGCGGAGAGCAGCCTCCTTGTGTGCGCGCTGGCGCATGTTCTCAGCGTGGATCTTCTTTGCGGTAGGGGTTGCCATAATGGCGATGCCCTGAGGAATAAGCCAGTTTGCTGCGTAGCCGTTCTTTACGGTAACGATGTCGTCCTTGTTGCCAAGGTTCTGAACGTCCTGTTTGAGAATAACTTCCATAATACCCTCCTTATTTCAACATATCGGTTACGTATGGGAGAAGAGCGATGTGCCTTGCTCTCTTGATTGCCTGTGAGACCTTCTTCTGGAATTTCAGAGAAGTGCCGGTGATGCGGCGAGGAAGGATCTTGCCCTGTTCGTTGAGGAACTTCTTCAGGAACTCGGCGTCCTTGTAGTCGACATACTTGATGCCTGCCTTCTTGAAACGGCAGTATTTCTTCTTCTTGATCTCAACGTTTACCGGATTGAGATAGCGGATGTCATCATTCTGTGCCATAGTGTATCCTCCTTATTCGTTGACTGGAGCCTCAGCCGGAGCTGCAGCTGCCTTTTCGTTCATTTTGTTGCGGCGACGCTCAGCGTAAGCGACAGCGTGCTTGTCCATAGCCACGGTCTGGAAGCGGATGATGCGCTCATCACGCTTGTACTGTGTTTCGAATTTCGCAATGAATGCAGGCTCAGCCTGGAATTCAATGAGGTGATAGAACCCTGTGGTCTTCTTCTGGATCGGGTATGCCAGCTTCTTGAGCCCCCAGTCCTCTTCGTACACGACCTTGCCACCGTTCTCGGTGATGAATCCTGTGTACTTGGCAACCGCTTCCTTCATCTGGGCATCAGACAAAACGGGAGTTGCAATGAAAACGGTTTCGTACTGTTTTAACATTTTATTGATAATTAGTTGTAAATAAGCCCTTCGGGATTTTCCCAAAGGGCTGCAAATATAGAGATAATTATTTATCTGACAAAATTTTATTTGAGAGGAGCATCCTCAAGAGCGGCGACGATGAAATTCCACCATTTCTCCACTGAAGGGATGTAGCAGCGCTCGTCAGGAGAGTGAGGCGACTTGAGGGTAGGGCCGCAGGAGATCATATCCCACTGAGGGTATGCACCTCCGAAGATGCCGCACTCAAGGCCTGCGTGGATTGCCATAACAGCCGGTTCCTTGCCGTAGAGCTTCATATACTGGGCCTTCATAGTCTTCAGGATAGGGGAATCCATGTTAGGCGACCATCCTGAGTAGCCTCCGTCAAACATAACCTTCGCTCCGGCGAGCTCGAATGCTGCGCGGACGGCCTCGGCGAGGTCTTCCTTGAGGGAATCTGTGGCACCTCTGAGGAGCGTGTTGACAGTGATGGTATCCTCGTTGGTCTTGACGATTGCGAGGTTGTTGGAAGTGTCCACAAGGTTGTCCATCTCGAGGCTCAAGCGGTCAACGGCGTTAGGGCAGGCGTAGATGGACTTGATCAGTTTCGCGCCGGTGTTACCTGCGATGACATTCTTGAAATTGCCTTTTGCAGGGGCAATGGTGATGGAGACGTTAGGGTCGATTCTGGCAAGCTCGCTCTTTATGGTTGAGAGTGTCTCTTCAACAATCTTTGACGCAGCGTTCTCTTTATCAGCAGGGATGGCGATGACTGCCTCGGCTTCGCGAGGGATTGCATTGCGCATATTTCCGCCGTTGAAGCTGATGAGTTTGCCCTTGATGTCGCGAACCATAGGGAGGAGGACTCTCGCCATCACCTTGTTGGCGTTGCCGCGGCCCTCGTTGATCTCCATTCCGGAGTGGCCTCCGCGGAGACCGGTGACGATGACTTTGTAAGCCTTGTAGCCTTCCGGCTTCGGAGCTTTCTTGTATTTGAAGGTGACGTTTGCGTCGAGACCGCCTGCGCAGCCGACATAGAGTTCACCCTCTGTCTCCGAGTCGAGGTTGAGAAGGATCTCACCCTTGAGCACATCCGGCTTGAGAGCCTTTGCGCCGACCATCCTGGTCTCCTCGTCAACTGTGAAGAGAGCTTCGATCGGACCGTGCTTGATGGTCTTTGACTCGAGCACGCTCATAGCTGCAGCGACTCCGAGGCCGTCGTCAGCGCCGAGGGTCGTGCCGCAGGCATACACCCATTCTCCGTCCACTATGCGGGTCTGGATAGGGTCTTTTGTGAAATCGTGGACTTTGTCGTTGTTCTTCTGAGGTACCATATCCATATGGGCCTGGAGGACGATGCCCTTGCGGTTCTCCATACCTTTTGTGGCAGGCTTGCGGATGATGACGTTGCCGCATTCATCCTGGAATGACTCGAGTCCGAGATCTTTTCCGAATTTGACGAGATACTTCGCCACCTTTGCGGTGTGTCCTGACGGACGTGGAATCTGTGTGAGAGCGTAGAAATTATTCCATACGTTCTTCGGTTCAAGTTTGCGGATTGGCATAGCTGTATGATTTATTGTTTGTTATTTCGAAATCAGAACGTTGAGAGGATAGGTGCACTCCTGGCCCATCTGATAGACCGGGACCCTGCTCTCCGCGAGGACCTTGCCGTCCTGGGAAAGCCTGCAGAGCACTACTGCCGGCACCCTGTAGTGGACTGCGAGTGTCTCGCGGCCCTTGTCGCCCGCTGACTCTATTCCGGAGAGTTCCTCGGGGATGAATTCAAGCACCACTGCCTTGCCGTCGGACTGCGAGCCTGACACCAGCCCCTGTGAAGGGGAGATGCGGAATGCCGTGCACTTCCTCTCATCCGGACCCGGCACGATGTCGAAAGCTTTCCTGACAATTGAAATGTCGCTTGCGCCGTAGAAGAGGCTCAGATATTTCTCCTCGAGCCTTGTGATCTCATCGATGGCGGCCTGCAGTGCTTCGCCGCTGAAGGTTGCGTCGGTGTCGCCGGTTGCTATCTGCTGGCGTTTTTCGCGCAGGCTGAAGATAACTGCAGCGGCGTCGCCGGCCTTGCGGTCGAGCGATTTTTCAACCACATTATCCTGGCTTACAGGGACCTTCTGATAGCCTTCGTCCGTGGCCACGGCCTTGTAGAGGGTGGTTGACTCGGTGCCGAGGTTGCCTTCAGGGTCAATGCCCTCCCAACGTTCGGCTCCGGCCTGCGGAGTGAATCTCCAGGAAGTGCCCTGGCCAGTGAACGAACCCGGGACTGCGACCAGCCCCTGGCTGCAGAACTGGAAGAAATTGATGGAGGATTTCTCGGGGATCGTCACCGCATAGCGGTACTGAGGGTCGGACTCTGTGAAAGGGACCATATCTATCTTGTCGAGCCTGTAGGTGGTTTCGCTTGATGTGCGGGCTGCCACACCGAGATATTTCTGGGCGTACTGCGCATATGGACCTGCTGTGAAGGCTTCGCGCTGGGCCTCGACTGTGAGGCGGATGACTGTCTGTGGAAGGCTGTAGACAACAGAACCTGCCGGCTGGCCTTGAGCGGAGGCAGAAAGCGCAAGAAGAAGCGCTGCTGCGCATAGAATGCTTTTTCTCATCTTTTCCTTATTTGTGTCTGATAAGTATCTTACAAATATAGGAAAAATTAGTTGAAAAGTGAAATTTAGAGGCGAAGCCTGATTCCCAGGGAGACAGAGTTGGCGAACCCGTCGTGGTCCAGGAACCCGCGGCTGTAGCAGAGAGCGATGCCGAGAGCCCCTGTGTCAACAGAGAGCGAGATGTCCGCGCCTGCGTCAAACAGCCCCTCTTTCAGAATAAGTCCACCCCACAGGCCGGCCCTGCATCGCAGTGAAGCCTTCGGCCCGAACCCGCAGATGCGCCTTTCGTAGCCCACAGGAACCTGCAGCAGATATCTGCGGAGCGGGTCGCTGTCCAGCAGCCCCGGAGCTCTGCCGCCGGCAGCCGTCAGGCCGAGGGACGCACAGAGTGCTGATTTCTCTGACAGGTTGCGCCGTACTCTGGCAGCTGCTCCCCAGCCGGGCAGCGGGGATCTCTTCAAGGCTCCGCTGCCCGAAAGGAATGAGATGTTGCCTGAAACCGATACTTCAGGCTGCCATTCGGGAAGCGGTTTCTCCACTTTGCCGTCCAGCGTCTGCAGCCAGCTGTCAGAAACCTCAGCGTCAGGCGCTGCCGGGAACCGATCCAGAAACTTGATGAATGTCTGTGCGTCGCATCCGCCCGTCATCACGCTGACAGAGTCCTGCGCCGCGTTGAAGAGGGCGAAGAAAGGCACAGCCCTCTGATAGCCTATCGAGGCGAAACGCTCCGCCACGAGGGCTCCGTCAAAGGTGTCGATGTCCAGAATCACGACATTCCGCCTGCCGAGCGCTCCGGCGACTGCCGGGTCCTTGAATACAGCCTGCTTCATCGCGTGGCACGGCTGGCACCATTCCGCGGTCAGCATCACCAGCACGGGTCTGGTGGTGTCCGCCACGAAACGGCCGGGCAGGAGAGCACGCTCCTGCGGTTCCTGGCCGCTAAGGCCTGAGGCTGACAATGGCCCCGGCAGCAGCAGGACTGCGGCCAGAGCCATTGTGACAAACCGTAGAGCGCGGTCCATCGGTGTCAGATCGCTTCCAGAAGGGCCTTCATCTCAGCCGCAGTGAAGGCGTATCCGAGATATTTGCCGTCAGGGTCCACGAGAATGAGTGTCGGAATCCAGTGGAGGTCAAAAGAGGTGTAGTTCGGGTCCTCCTTGCGGTTCGGGGTGAGGTTGCTGACCTGGAGCCATTCCATCCCTGATTCAGCGATATAGTTCTTCCAGGCTTCCTCCTCCTTGTCGAAGGAGAGGCTCACGAATTCGATGCCTTTCGGGTGGAATTCAGAATAGAGTTCCTTGACAGCTGGAATCTCAGCACGGCAGTCAGGACACCAGGATGCCCAGAAATCCACTACCACATAGTTGCCGCGGAGGCTGCTGAGGAGGAAATCCTCCCCTTCGGGAGTCTTTGCTGAGATGTCGTATGCCTCAGAGCCTTTTTCTATTTTAGGAGCATATTCGCTGAGGTCGATTGTCTCCTCGGTCTTGGTTTCAGGCGCAGCCTGTTTCTGCTTGTTCTGCCCGCAGCCTGCAATGCAGAGCGCTGCAGCAAGAATGATGATCGGCAGACGTTTCATATACTGATAAATTAGATGAGGTCCTTGAATGTTCCGAAACTGTAGCCCTTCTCCTTCAGCGTGTCGATGATTTCTCCGAGGTGTGTGAAGACGCGGTCTTCATCGGTGCGGCCCGGATAGACCATTGCGTGCACAAGGATGATGCAGCCGTTGAGACCTGTCTCGCAGGAAGCCTCGTAGTCCCAGATGTTCTGGACGAGCTGTGCTGCCGAGCAGTAGTTGTCAGCGTCAGGCGCCATCCAGTCGAGGCTGGTCTCGATGCCCTCGGTAGGGTTGCAGAGCTTGTAGCCGAGAGAGCGGAGTCCGTCCGCCGTCTCCTGGTTGTAGTATTCGTATGGCGGGATCATCCAGGTGAACTGCTCCTTGGTGAGCCCGAACTTCTGGAGTTCCTCTTCCATTCCGGCGATGTCGGTTGCGAGGGAGTCCTGTGTCACAAGAGTCTTGCTGCGGTCAGCCTCATCGCAGAGGAGGAGGTGGTGGTTGGAGTGTGCAGAGAGATAGTGGCCCTCGTCGATGACTCTCTGGATCGGTGCCTGGTAGCGCTCCACGCGGAAGCAGTTGCCGGTAGGGAAGAAGGAACCCTTCACTCCGCGGTCAGCAAGAGTGTCGAGCACTGGAACGAGGCCGTCCATATTCTCGAAATAGCCGTCATCGTTGGTGCTGAAATGGCCTGTGAAGACAAGATACACAACTTTCTGCGCGGTGTCCACTCTCTGGACAACGCCGTACTCGTCGCATACCGGATTGAACACGCTCTCAGCCGCCTTCGGCTGCGCACATCCCGCCACAGCAGCCGCGATGGCGAGGAAAACAAGAAGTCTTGAAGATTTCATTTAGAATAAAAATTGCTTTTCTTTTTGCAAAGTTAGAGAAAAAATATATACCTTTGTCACTGCACTCCGGGGGATTAGCTCAGTTGGTAGAGCACCTGCTTTGCAAGCAGGGGGTCAAGAGTTCGAATCTCTTATTCTCCACAACCAAGAGAACCCGTCATCGCAGATGACGGGTTTTTTGTTTTGCGCCGTCGAGAGCTTGCTCTCGAAAAGGCGCAAAACAAAAAAACCAGGGTCAAACGCAGTTTGACCGGGTTCTCAAGGTTGTAAGGACCCCGCCGGGGCGCAAGAGAAAAAGCCGCGCCAGCGGCTTAATCTCTTTATTCCATTTGTCTGCTGATGCGGATTTGTTAACGCAGTTTGACCAAATAATAGAATTTTAGTTATCTTTGTATTGTTCAAAAGATGCTCTTTATATGACGAAAACAGTACGGGAGGTCATAGACCTATTAGAGGAGAGAGGTTGGATATGCGTCAGAATTAAAGGTGATCATCGGATATATTCAAAAATGGGAGCCAGACGGCCAATCGTGGTGCCTGGCAATATGAATGATGAACTGGCGGTCGGAACATTGAAATCCATTCTCCGTGAAGCGGGACTTCAATAATGAGTGATTAGAAGAAATGGCACAGATTACGGTAATAATCGAACGCGCGGAAAACAATTTTTCTGCGTATGTTCAAGAAATTGACGGCATTGCTGCTACGGGCAGGACGGTAGATGAAATCAAGGCTTCCGTCATAGATGCCATAGAGGAGTATATATCAGCCTGCAGCGACCTCAACAGTGAGATTCCCGCTGTACTTCGGGGACAGTATGAGATCGTTTTTCAGATGGATATTGAGAGTCTTCTGAAAATATACGATGGTATATTCACAAAATCCGGACTTGAAAGACTTACCGGAATTAACCAGAAGCAGCTCTGGCATTATGCAAATGGGATTTCTAAACCACGGCAGGCCCAGAAACAGAAAATAGAAACAGCTCTCCACCGCTTAGGAAGCGAGCTGATTTCCCTGTCGCTGTAGTTATCCCCAGCCGGTTTTCAAACCTTTCAGGTTCCCTATAATCGAAGGCAACGCCGCCCTTGGCCCTGAATTTTCAGAAAGAGACAGTGTATTTGAAATTGGGCATTATTGGAATGAGAGAAAGTTGTTTCCATTCCAAAGAACCGGTGTCGAAGAATAGCAGGAAAGGGTTCTGGCAGTTTAGGGCGTTGAACACTCCGATGGTAATTGAATGACGGTATTTCCTTGTCAGCGTAACATTGTATCCAACATCCAACCTTGATGTATGGGGAAGTCTGAGATTGTTTGGGTGGTTGAAGTAATTAATCGTCACAAAGCCATCTGGCAAAGTCGCCTGGAACTTGCCAGATGACACGGATTCCCAATTTCCGCTTTGGTATGTAAAGGAAACTGCAAGTTTGTGCTTCGAGTCCTTTTCATCTCTGACCGTATATTCTAAAGAAGAGTTTAAAATATGTCTTCTGTCAAATTTCGCGGGGAAGGCCACTCCATTGGCGATGTTAGGGAAAACCCTCTCGCTCTTTGACAGAGTGTAGGAAGATGTCACTCTCAATTTATCGTATGAGCAATCATAGTAAAGTTCCAAACCTTTGGAAAATCCGGCGCCGATTTCTATATTATCTTTCCATCCGGCAGCCGCTGCACTGAAGATAGCAGAAGCATCCGAGTAGAATATCAGGTTCTTCATATTCTTGTGAAAAGCTCCTGCATTGAGTTTGTGATGTTCCGATTTGAAAAACAATCCTGCATAGAACTGGCTGGCTTTCTCAGGAAGAATAGAACTTGATGACGGGACTATCAGGTCCATGGACCAGCCTAGAGGAAAACCTTCAAGTGTATGGTAGTATTGGGACACATAATCGTATGTTGCTTCTATTCCCACTGGGCCGTAAATGTTCAAATACAAGCGCGTGCTGAATTCAGGGTTAAGTGAATGGAATATCTCTTCATTGTCAGTTTCAGGATAGTTTATGAAATAGCTGCCCCTTATGCAAGCCATCAGTCCATACCTGTCAGGATTGTCATAATTGTATTGAAGATACGCAGAGGAAAGAATAACACTGCTGTTGTTTGTTGTGAACGTCTGATTTGGAACGATGAGAATGGTGGATTCAGAGTATTTGGCAGAACCGGGCTGGAATGAAGCGAACTTTGCATTGATGCCGGATTTGAGTGAGGAGCGGTCTGACAAATAATGGGAGACAGATGTTTTTAATGTTATTTCGTTTATTTGTGTTTGCAGTTTCAGATCGTTTGTATGTCCTAAGACTACAGCATCCTGCTGTTGCCTGTTGAGGAACCAGTTGAAGGAGGCAGATGATTCAACAGTGGTGCGGTTACTGGTGAATGAGTGTTTCAGGATGCCCAAAAACGTATTTGTCGCCATCAGTAACTTTGAGTCAGGGGGAAAAATAAAAGCATATCTGTCCACGGTTGAGAATAGTGTGAGGGACAAATCGGATTTATTGTTTGGCCGGTAGCCTAGTTTTCCCAAAAAATCGAATGAGACCGGCTTCATCTCAGGAAGAGATGAGGCCTGCCCAATTATTGATTTGGCGAGTGAGTATTCAGGGCCCAGGATGGAATAACGTCCTGTGGCAAAAATTGAGAGCTTATCTTTGATAATGGGGGCGGAGATCTCTGCTCCGACAAACATATTGGATATTGAAGTGTTGAAGTGTTTTGAGGAAAAGTCATTCTCCTTTGTCCTCAAATCCAGGGATGATGCGGTGAGATTCATCTTGTCTCCGTCGAAGCCGCCAACGGAAAAATCAGCTGACTCGATGGCATTGACTGGGACTGACATTGTCAAGCCCAGGAGATGGCTGTAACCGAACAGCTGGGTTCCGTCCAGACATACGGCGTTATTGCCCATATTGCCCCCCCTGACATACATTGATGAAAAGCCTTCGGCGCCGGAAGCTACTCCGGGTAGGGTCATCGCGTATTTAATGAAATCGCTTTCACCTACAGGGCTTAGCGCTTTGTCAAGAATAAAGCTTGTTTTGGTGTGAAAATAGTTGCCTGGAATTTGATGAAAACCACGTTCGTATTTGATAGCAGGCGGAAGAGTGTCTTGAATGTGACCTGTTCCGGCTGGTTGGGCTCTTATGATAGCACAGGGCAATAAAAGCAAAACTATCAGCGGATATATGGTTTTCATTATACTATCAGATTCCAGGGAAGTGCAACAACATTCATGGCTCCGAATATCCCGGCTCCGTTAAGGACATTTGAGTACAACCCCCTTGTGTAAAAATTCTTTACAAATTCTTCGGAGGAATTGATATTCAACTGGTAAATCAGAGCATCCTTGAGATACTTGTCATAATCCTTATTTGCAATAATTACTCTGATATATCCCTCGCCAGTACGTGGTTTATACTGATTGTCGCCCAAAAAAGTATACTTTCCGGAGAAATTCCCGGCCAATGAAAATGGCGTGGCACGTGCTCTGCCATATGCGTAGATTGTGTCAATTGAGGGTATGCGTAAATATCGACTGTGCTCCTGGCATCCGATGATATTCGGATAGAATTCTTTAACTTTTGGGTCAGAGGTATTGAACAATTGCCCTATTATGTTGAAATTGTCCACAAAAGATAGTCAGAAGCAATATACTCTGCTACTTTCCAACCGTTTGCGGCATTGTCCCAATCCATTCCCGAAAACCAGAATGCTCCTTCGTATGGATATGTGCTGCATAGAGAATAAGAAGTACCCTTATATAATCCTTTAATATTTCCTTCTTCATCATAGACACCCCGCCTGTCTATAAATCCATCGGCGACTGGCCAATCTGCAAGAGATATCCCGTTCCCAGTATATATTCCAGGAATTGTCGTCTCGGCTGTAATTTCCTCAAAACCAGGAATTTTTATTGAAAGGCGATAGTTCTTGAGAGGGGCTGGCGCGTATTCAAGCGAATATTTTCCATCCCCATTGGATTTGAATGTTCCTATCTCACTCCCTTCCTCATATAGCTTTGCATCAGCATTGTCAATCGGACCTTTGCCTTCGCCGTACCCATTCGAAAGATAGTGAAGTTCTAATGATTGTACATCTCCATTCTGAAGGATACAGTAGACATATGGAATCATTTCATCTGGATCAAGGTCAATGGTGCTCACGCAGGATCCGGTCAATACTACTGCTACGAATAAATACAAAATCCTTCTCATCAATACTTCGTTACAATTTTAAAAAACCAAAATTAATTGTTAAAAGATTGCGTTCAATATATCCTGGCCTTCGCGGGTCCGCTGATGCGGACTTGTTAACGCAGTTTGACCGGGTTCTCGGGTCCTATCACCGCCACGAAGCCGCCGCCGGGGGCGAGATGGGCCTTGAGGGTGCGGCCGGTCAGCGTGGTGGTGACTTTCCTGTAATCCCTTGCCGCCTTGCGGGCGTTGGCGCCGTCCTTGAAAACGGTCATCTGGTGTTCGCCTTCAGTCAGGAATCCGAGGTCTATCTCAAGGTCGCGCGCATCCCAGTTGGTCAGCGCTCCGACATACCAGACATCACCTTTGCGGCGTGCGATGACGATATATTCCCCGACCTTGCCGTCGATTGCCACCGTCTCGTCCCATACTTCAGGAACTTCAGCAATGTATTTAGTGCATTCAGGCTCCGCCATATAGTTTGAGGGAGAGTCGCAGAGCATATTGAGCGGTGAAGAGAAGATTACGTACTCGGCCAGCTGGCGGCAGCGGGTGCCCTGGCTCATCGGCTCGTTGTACACTGCGCGGTAGTTGCTTTTGCCGGCATTGCGCATCGCACCCTGGGTGTAGTCCGCGCTGCCGGCGAAGAAGCGGATGTAAGGGATGATGGTCTCGTAGGTCACCTGGTCGCAGCTGGAGTTCCATTTCATATTCTCCAGGCCGTACACCCCCTCATAGTTGAGCACGTTCGGATATCTCCTGCTGAGGCCGGTCGGCTTGTATGTCCCGTGGAAATCGACAAGCAGATGATATTTGGCTGCTATCTCCGCCGTGTTCCTGTGGAACTCGACCACAGGCTGGTCGCAGGAGTCCATGAAGTCAACCTTGAATCCCTTGATGCCCATTTCGGAGTAGTGCCTGCAGATTTTCTCTATGTCTTTCTGGAAAGGTCCGTATCCCGCCCAGAGAATGATTCCGACGTTGCGCTCCTTGCCGTAAGCGACCAGTTCCTCGAGGTTGATGGACGGAACCACGTGGAAGAGGTCGTCGAAACCGGCAGACCAGCCTTCATCCATTATTATGTACGGGATGCCGTTCTCAGATGCGAAGTCAATGTAGAATTTGTATGTGTCATTGTTGACTCCTGACTCGAAATCAACGCCGTAGATGTTCCAGCCGTTCCACCAGTCCCAGGCCACCTTGCCCGGCTTCACCCAGCTGAAATCCGCTCCGGGATCTGCAGGGGAGGCGAGGAGATAGACAAGGTCGTTATCAGCCAGTTCCCAGTCATTCCGTGAGATTCCTATCACTCTCCAGGGGAAGTTGCATCCCGCCTTGCACTCGGCGATGTGGCCGGCAGTCTCCTGGACATAGAAAGAGCGTCCGTCACCGTTGCCCTTGCTCTTCTTTGTCGGGAATTTCGGGAAGTAGCCCGACAGAGTCCTGCCCCCTTCACCATTATAGAGGAACATACCCGGATAATCAGTCAGGTCGGATTCGGTGATGCAGAGCTTCATCCCGCCCGGAACCTCCACCAGCAGAGGGAGGAATGCTACGTGCTTCCTGTCCCAGGAGGAGATGTTCTGGTGTGTGTAGTGATTCTCGAAAGAGTTGTGCAGCTGGTCGTCAAATCTTCCCGTATTGTCATTCTGGCTGACGTACGGGATATATGCATTCCAGTCGCCGGGAAATGTGAAACCGGCCTTCTCCTCCTTCACCTTGAAGGCATCTCTGGAGAGGCTGACGAAACGGTACGCGACCCCGTTGTCGTATGCCCTGAAGAAGAGCTTGAAGCTCTTGAACTTCATCTCAATCTGATTGTAGTTGTCCGGAACCTCGCTCTTTTTGTAAGCAATGGCCTTGACACTGCTTCTTACGCTGGTCTTCACGGCTTTCTGAAGCCTGGCATCTCCGCCGTAGCAGGTGCCGTCGGTCAGTGTCAGTGAAATCTCCGAAGGGGCGAGAACCTCTGTGCCGTCGACTGTGACACTATATAGAATTTTATCTCCAGTGGTGACGGTTACTTCTGTCCTTCCGTCAGGGGAGGTGAGTGTCTGCTGTTTTGAGGCAGCCAGAGCTGCCGTTGCAATGGCGATGGCGAATATGGCCGTGAAGAGTCTTTTCATATTCATCTGTATGTGATAATAAGTGGTTGGCGAATTGTCCAACATCAAATTTAAAGATAATTTCGTTGTTTTTTGTAACTTTATGCCCGTCATTATAGTTAATATGACCTATAAGTAAATTATGAAACACTTCCAACCTTTTCTTTTTGTGCTGCTTCTCTGTCTGATCCAGGCTTGCGGCACCGACAAATCTGATCCTGTGCAGCCGGATTTCCTCAAACCGGGTGACAAGGTGGCTCTGATAGCGCCAGCCTATCCTGTTCCCGATTCGCTGGTAAAAGTCTGCTGCGAACGGCTCGCGGAGTGCGGCCTTGAGCCAGTCGTGAGCAAGAATGCCCTCGAGATATATCCTGACTATCCGGGCATCGGAGGTTCACGCTATGCCGGTACGGCGGCACAGAGGACTGAAGACTTCAAATGGGCGCTTGAGAATAAAGATATCAAGGCAATCATCTGCCTGACGGGCGGCTACGGCTCGATCCACGTTTTGCCGGACACAGATCCCGCCCTGCTGCGCGACAACCCGAAATGGCTGGTGGGCTGCAGCGACATCACTTCGCTTCTGATGGCTGAAGTGGGCTGCGGAGTCCAGAGCCTTCACGGTGCGATGGGCTACGCCATCGCGGAAAAAGGCTTTGAAGCAGAGGATACCGGCGGCGTGCTGGAGATACTTTTCGGCAAGATGCCTGAATACGACCTGCCTGCAGATACCTTGAACATCGCCGGGAAGGCTGAGGGGATCCTGGTGGGAGGCAATATGACCAACATCGTGCCTCTGCTCGGCACTGATTTCGACGGTTTCGAAGGACACGACTGCATTCTCTTCATCGAGGAGACAGGTGAGAGCATGCATTGCATCGAAAGGCAGCTCAGTGCAATCCTGCTTCACCA
>JAZRVT010000008.1:0-38320 GCA_045599325.1 Bacteroidales bacterium
ACGCGAATCTCTCAAAGAGGCTATTGTAAAAATCAAGCAGGATGGTTCTGCCGAAATCAATTCGGAGTTTCTGAAAGGCGAAGGCGAAGAGGCGGTTCTCGGCATTGCTATGATGGCTATCGCTTCAAATATTCCCAAGGATTGAAAATCGCTGCTAATACCAAATACAGATAAAATCCGCCACCCCGTGCCCGGGATGGCGGATCGTTCGTAAATTAGTGTCGCCAAACAAAATACTACGAACATGACAGTCGAATTCATTGACAAAGCTCTGAACGAAACTTATCAGGATCGTAGAAATACAATCTCAAGCACGCTTCATCTCCTTCTATCATTAGCAGCCGCACTGACCGCAGCCTTAATCCCTTTGGCCCTTGTTCAAAAACTTTCTCCAAGTATTCGTATTTGCCTGGCCGTGGCGGCAGTTTCTCTATTTTTATCCCTTTGCAGCGGTATATTATGTCTGATATTGATATCAGCACAGGATTGCCATAAAATTGATACGCTTTTAAAAATTCGAGAAGCAGCTTCTGAGGGTCAGGATGTGCCAGATCATATAAAGGGCGGGAAGATAAAGCCGCTTTACATCTGCTTAGGAATCTCCGCCCTCTGCTTTGTTGCGGCGATAGCGTCACTATCCGCATGCGTGTTTCAAGTACTTTATGCATAGAGCTACAGCTTCCTTTCAAAGTTGACACGGAATACCTCGACGGTCTCGATGATCTCTTCGTGGTTGTGGTTCGGGTGTGACTCCACCAGGGCATCCAATTAGGAATCTGCAGCATCCAGGAGGGAAGAGAGAAAACGAAAGGAGAAGGAGACTGCAGACACCGTCACAGGTGAACCTGCATGATGCTCTCGAAGTGCAGGGAGCCCTGCATTGCACTATTCGGTCTGTCTCGATCAGTCTAGTGAGGGGCGGCGCGTCGCAGGCCTGGTGGAGCGAGCCTGCGTTTGCGGAGCCGTGGTCAAATTAAGCAGCGGCCCTTTGCAAAAGCACCTAACAGGCCGTCATCAGACGGCCCGCGGAGGCCGTGTATTTGCAAGCAAATACGTCAAGGCCGGGAGCGGCAGGGTTTGGGGCGGAGCCCCAGTAACTCGTTCGGCGGAGCGCCCAGGCAAAGCGCCGCCCACATCAGGCAAGAAGTGCAGCAGACCCCAGTCTGCACTTCTCCGGTGGATCCAACCCTTCTGGAAGTGCAGAAAGCACCTGATTGCACTTCCCGATGCCTCAGAGATACACCGGAAGTGCAGAAATGGCTGTTTTACACTTCTCAGGCCACTTTGATGGGTCAAGAAGTGCAGGAACCCCCGATTTACACTTCCCGGTGCACCGGCCCGGTGCCCCGGACCGGTGCCCCGGACCCTTCAAGAAGTGCAGAAAGTCCCGAATTGCACCTACTGGCGGCATCAGCCTTGGGTCCAATACGAAACAGGCCGGCGCTGGCTTTCCCGGCGGCATTTTCCTGCTTGTCGAAATGAAATACTGTCTGTCGTGCTGAAATACTGTTTGCCATACTGCAAAAATGATGTATCTTGCGCCGCAATTTGAAAATGTGATATGCCTCCAGGCCTGCTGCCATCACTCCTGCTTTCGCTGTTCGCTGTCGGATACACGCCAGGTCCGGCGAACATATACGCGCTCTCCTGCGCACTTTCATCCGGCCGCCGGAAAGCGATGAAAGCCTGGCTGGGCCTCTTCACGGGCTTCGCCACGGCGGCGCTTCTGATGGCCGTTGCGGTCCATTTCCTTGGAATCGCCCTGGGCGGCTATATCATCTATATCCAATACCTCGGCGCCGCCTACCTGCTGCTGCTTGCCTGGCGCACATACAGGTCTGATGTGTATGCCGGCAGTGACAGCCGCGCCTGCAGTTTCTGGAACGGGTTCATCGTCCAGATGACCAATGCGAAGATGCTGCTCTTCGACATTACCGTCTATTCATCTTTCGTGCTTCCGTACTCAAGCAAGTTCGCCAGCCTGCTGCCGGTGGCGGCGCTGCTGCTTATCGCCGGTCCGGGAGCCAATCTGGTCTGGCTTCTGGCGGGCTCCGCGCTGCGTCCGTTCATAAGCAGCCACCAGAAGACGGTCAATGTCATCCTCGCAATCGCGCTTTTCCTCTGTGCAATCTATGTGGTGATAATGTAATCTTTTTCCATATCTTTGCAGAACCCGCCCGGCATTTCTGGGCGCAGACAGAGAGATATGGAAAAAGATACACTGATAATCATAGCGGCAGCCGTCCTTGCGGCAGCCGCAGCCGCACTTGTGGCATTCCTGCTGACCCGCCGTCACGGCCGCAAAGTGCTTGACGGCGCATTGGCGAAGGCCGATGCCGACAGGGAGAGGGATGTCCAGTTCAGGGAAAGGCTGCTTGAGGAGGAGAAGTCCGGGAGTGCGGCGCGCCTGAAGGAGGAGGCCGACAGGTACGACCGTACGCTCGCAGAGCTGAAGGCCGACAACGCCAGGGCGCTCGAAGCCGCGAAGACCGAAAACGCCAGGGCGCTTGAGACCGCGAAGGCGGACCAGGCCAAGGCGATTGAAACCCTGAAGGCGGACCACGAAAAGAATGTCAGGGATCTCAAGGAATCGTACGAAAAGAGCATTGCCGAGCTGCGCGACGAGAACAGCCGCGCACTTCAGCAGCAGATATCCGCAGTCAAGTCGCAGATCACCGCCGAGAGCGAGAAGGTGCTCAAGTCGAGGCAGGAGGAGTTCAGCAAGCACGCCGAGGAGTCCTTCAGCACGATTGCAGGCGACTTCAACAAGAATCTGAAGGATATGAAGGAGGCCTTCGAGGCCAACAAGAAGAGCCAGAACGACACCTCTGCTGAACTGAAGACTCACATAGAGGCTGCCGTGAGCCATCTCAAGGACCAGACGAAGGACATAGGGGAGAAGGCTGACAGGCTGGCCTCCGCGCTGCGGGGCGGCAACAAGATGCAGGGATGCTGGGGCGAGACTCAGCTGGCGAACATCCTTCAGAACGAAGGACTTGTCGAGGGACGCGACTATGACCGTGAGGAGACTCTCCGCGACGACCTCGGCCTGGTGATCCACAACGATGACACCGGCAAGAGGATGCGTCCCGACTTCATCCTCCATTACCCGGACAAGACTGACATTGTAGTGGACTGCAAGGTATCTCTCAATGCTCTGTCGGACTATGTCGCCGCCGCGACTGACGGGGAGCGGAAGAGTGCCGCCGAACGCAACCTCAAGGCAATCAGGGACCAGGTGGATGACCTGGCCAGGAAGAGCTATACAAGCTATCTGAAACCGGGGCACAAATGCCTGGACTATGTGCTGATGTTTGTCCCGAATGTCAACGCCCTCGCGCTCGCGCGCCAGAGCGACCCGCATATCATAGCGGACGCATTCGCGAAGAATGTCCTGATAACCTCCGAGGAGACATTCATGCCGTTCCTCCGTCTGGTCCGCTCCGCCTGGGTAAACTATGAGCAGGCGCGCAATCAGGAGAAACTTGTCTCGGCGGCTCAGAAGATGATTGACCGCGTGGCAGATTTCTGCGGGCACTACGCCGAGGTGGGCAAGAAGCTGGATGAGGCCAGGGCAAGTTTCGACAAAGGCAGCGCCAAGATCGCCGACAAGGGCCAGAGCATCCTCAGGGCCGCCCACGAGGTGGTCTCGCTCGGCGTCCGCAACAGCGCCAAGAAGAATCTCCCGCCGCTCGAGGATCCTGTGCTTTTCATCGGAGAATCCGACGAGTAGCCTTTTCCGCTGTCCTCTGTCTGCCGTCCGCCGCGCCGTCCGCCGTTTATCTGCAGCGTAGCAGGCGCTTACAATTTGTTACTTCCTATGGGTGAAAATGTGTAACAAAAGGGCTGTGAAGGGTTAGGTTTCGGTTTGTCGGAAGGGGTTTTGCTTACAGATTGAAAGCGGCTCAAAAAAAGTTTGGCGGAATGGAATAAAACGCGTATATTCGCACCCGAAATGAACGGAATGTACATCATCAACCACGTGCTTATCGTCCTTGCCGCAACGGCAAGGTAAGACTGGATGATGAGTAGAAAAGATATGAATCAATCAGGCTTGCCTTGGAAATGAGGCGGGCCTGATTGGTTTTTAAAAGCAAGCAGGTGCGAAAATGAAACTCTTCAGCGAAGAACTGGTTGCAGAAGCCGCAAAGGCGGGCAATGTGGCCGACCTCTCGAAGGCGACGATAGGCGAGACTGTCCTGGTCGCCCAGTATCTCGAGAAAAAGACGGGAATCCCATTCATCAGAATGGACCAGGGGTCCCCGGGACTCCCTGTCAACAGATACGGCGTCGAGGCCGAGAAAGCGGCCCTCGACAGGGGCGTGGGTTCACAGTATCCCGCAGCTGACGGAGTTCCGGAGCTCAAGGAGGCTGCATCGAAGTTCGTCAAGGCGTTCCTCGACGTGGACATCACCCCGAGGAGCTGTGTCCCGACCACAGGCTCAGTTGCCGGAAGCTTCGCATCCTTCCTCGCAGTCACCCAGAGAACCCCCGGTAAGGACAAGGTCCTCCTGATCGACCCGGGATTCCCGATCGTCAAGTCGCAGCTGCTGATTCAGGGTGTGGAGTGGCGTCAGTTCGACATCTATCCATACCGCGGCGAAGCCCTCAGGGCGAAGCTCGAGGAGGAACTGTCGGCCGGCGACATCGCTGCAATCCTCTACAACAGCCCTAACAACCCGGCGTGGATCTGCCTCGAGGATTCCGAACTCGCCATCATAGGCGAACTCGCCACAAAATACGACGCAGTGGTAATCGAGGACCTCGCATATTTCTGTATGGACTACAGGCGTCCGCTCGGCAAGCCTTACGAGGCGCCGTACCTTCCGACTGTGGCCAAGTACACCGGCAACTACATCCTGCTGCTCTCCTCGTCCAAGATTTTCAGCTACGCAGGCCAGCGCATCGCACTGATGTGCATAAGCGACAGCCTCTTCGAGAGCTGGAGTCCGGCGCTGGCGGAGAGATACCACAATTCCGGAGTCTTCGGCCCGACACTCGTGGCCGCCATCAGCTATATGATCACCAGCGGCTGCACCGCCTCCACTCAGTACGGCTACGCCGAGATGCTGAGGCTCTCCTGCGAGGGCGTCATCGATTTCGTGGAGGACACCAGGGAGTACGCCGTCAGGGCCTCGAAGATGAAGAAGATATTCCTCGACAACGGATTCCATATCGTTTATGACAGGGACGTGACGATGGAGGTCGGCGACGGCTTCTTCTTCTCCCTCGGTTACAAGGATATGACTTCGGGAGAGCTCGTCACTGAACTCATCCACTACGGAGTCAGCTCGATCTCGCTCGCAACCACAGGCAGTCTCGAGCAGGGGATCCGCGCCTGCACCAGCAGGATGAGGGAGGAACTCTATCCTGCACTTGAAGAAAGAATGAAACAATTCAACGAAGACCATAAATGAAACTCAGAAGCGATATTACAACGAAGGGCCGCAGAATGGCCGGCGCCAGGGCCCTCTGGGTCGCAAACGGTATGAAGCCCGAACAGATGGGCAGACCTGTCATTGCGATAGCCAACTCATTCACCCAGTTCGTGCCGGGGCACACCCATCTCCACGAGATAGGGCAGAAAGTGAAGGCGGAGATCGAGAACCTCGGCTGCTACGCCGCTGAGTTCAACACCATAGCCATCGACGACGGCATCGCTATGGGCCACGACGGAATGCTCTTCTCCCTTCCTTCAAGGGAGATCATAGCGGACAGCGTCGAGTTCATGGTCCAGGCTCACAAGGCGGATGCCCTTGTCTGTATCTCTAACTGCGACAAGATAACCCCGGGAATGCTGATGGCCGCCATGAGGCTCAACATCCCGACCATCTTCGTATCAGGCGGACCTATGGAGGCCGGCGTGATGGGAGAGGAGAGGCTCGACCTCATCGATGCGATGGTCCGTTCGGCCGACAGCTCAGTCAGCGACGAGACCGTGGCGGAGATCGAGGCAAAGGCCTGCCCGGGCTGCGGATGCTGCTCAGGTATGTTCACTGCGAATTCGATGAACTGCCTCTGCGAAGCAATCGGCCTCGCGCTCCCCGGCAACGGTACAGTCCTCGCCACCCACAAGAACCGCGAAAGACTCTTCAGGAAGGCTGCACGCCTGATTGTGGAGAATGCATACAAGTATTATCAGGACGGCGATGAGAGCGTGCTTCCGCGCTCGATAGCCAGCAGGGCCGCATTCCTCAACGCTATGTCGCTCGACATTGCGATGGGCGGCTCCACCAACACAGTCCTCCATCTCCTTGCAGTCGCTCACGAGGCGGGAGTGGACTTCACAATGAAAGACATCGACGCCCTCTCACGCAAGGTCCCTTGCCTGTGCAAGGTTGCGCCGAACACCCAGAAATACCACATCAGCGACGTAGGACGCGCCGGCGGCATCGTGGCCATCCTCGATGAGCTCGCAAAGGGCGGCCTTGTCGACACCTCGACCCGCCGTGTCGACGGACTCACCCTCGCCGGGGAGATCGCGAAGTATTCCATCAGCAGCCCGTCCGCAGACGCAGACGCCACCAGAATCTATCTCAGCGCGCCTGCAAACGTCTTCAGCAATGTGATGGCCTCACAGGAGACATATTTCAGCGGGTTCGACCGTGACAGGGCGGCCGGCTGCATCCGCGACATCGCGCACGCCTACACGAAGGACGGCGGACTGGCGGTGCTCAAGGGAAACATCGCGCTCGACGGCTGCATCGTGAAGACTGCCGGAGTGGACGAGAAGATATGGCACTTCAGCGGCCCGGCGAAGGTGTTCCAGTCCCAGGAGGAGGCCTGCGACGGCATCCTCGGCGGCAAGGTCCAGAGCGGAGACGTGGTGGTCATCGCATTCGAAGGCCCTAAGGGTGGCCCGGGAATGCAGGAGATGCTCTATCCGACATCATACATCAAGTCACGCCACCTCGGCAAGGAGTGCGCGCTGATCACCGACGGACGCTTCAGCGGCGGCACTTCAGGTCTCAGCATCGGCCACATCTCCCCGGAGGCCGCTGCAGGCGGCAGCGTCGGCCTGCTGAAAGACGGTGACATCATTGAGATCGATATAACAGAACGCTCTATAGAGGCTCACGTCAGCGATGAGGAGTTCGCCGCAAGGCGTGCCGCCCAGGAGTCGCGCGGAAAGGCAGCATTCACCCCTGACCGCCGTGACCGCGTGGTCCCAAAGAGCCTCAAGGCCTATGCGGCTATGGTGTCATCGGCCGACAAGGGCGGAGTAAGAATCATAAACGATTAGATATGGCAGAGAGAATGAGAGGCGCAAAGGCGCTGATGGAGATTTTCCTAAAGGAAGGAGTCGATACCGTCTTCGGTTATCCGGGCGGACAGATAATGGCAGTCTATGACGAACTGTATGAATACCAGAAACTGATACGTCACGTGCTGGTGCGTCACGAGCAGGGCGCTGTCCACGCTGCGCAGGGCTATGCCCGCCAGACCGGCAAGCCTGGTGTCGTGATTGTCACTTCCGGCCCGGGCTCGACCAATGTCGTGACCGGCATAGTTGACGCTATGATGGATTCGACCCCGCTGGTCGTCATTGCGGGACAGGTGCGCAATTCCAAGCTCGGCACCGACGGATTCCAGGAGGCAGACTTCCTGGGAATGACGCTCCCTGTGTCGAAGTGGGGCGCTCAGGTGAAGAATCCGGAGGACATACCGGAGATCCTTGCAAAGGCTTTCTATATCGCAAGGACAGGCCACCCGGGTCCTGTGGTCATTGTGCTCACGCACGACGCCCAGAACGATGACCTTGACTTCGAGTATGAGAGATGCACCGGCATCAGAACCTACAAGCCGCTTCCTGAGCCTTCAGGCAGCGACCTGCAGAAGATGGCGACGATGATCGCAGAGGCGAAGAAGCCTTTCCTTGTCTATGGGCAGGGCATTATGATATCAGGCGCCGAAAAGGAGCTTGAGACATTCCTCGCCAGGACAAACATACCTGCGGGATCCACGATGCTGGGCCTCAGCGCCCTTCCGTCCAGCTGCCCGCAGTACACCGGAATGCTGGGAATGCACGGCAACCTCGCCCCTAACTGGCTCACACAGCAGTGCGACCTCCTAATCGCTGTGGGAATGAGGTTCGACGACCGTGTCACAGGCGTGGTCGAGGGATATTCCCCGAACAGCAGGAAGATACATATCGACATCGACTCATTCGAGATCAACAAGGTCGTCGACGTCGACCTGGGAGTGGTCTCCGACGCGAAGGTCGCGCTCGAGAGGCTGATTCCGTATGTTTCCGAAAAGGAGGACTGGTGGAGCGCCTATGCTGCTGACTGCCGTAAGATAGAGCTTGAAAAGATCATCAATCCCGAGGTAAGGCCTGAAGGAGGCACGATCAATATGGGCGAGGTGGTCGACAGAGTCGCCACAATCGCAGGCGAGGATGCTGTCATCGTGACCGACGTCGGGCAGAACCAGATGTGCGGCGCCCGCTACTCGCGCTTCAGGAGAAGCCGCAGCTTCATCTCTTCAGGCGGATCAGGCACGATGGGCTTCGGCCTTCCTGCAGCCATCGGCGCCAAGATCGCATCGCCGGACCGCACAGTCTGCCTCTTCACAGGCGACGGCGGCCTGCAGATGACAATCCAGGAATTCGGAACGATTCTCCAGGAGGGCACCGGCGTCAAGATCATCCTGCTCAACAACAACTGGCTCGGCAATGTGCGCCAGTGGCAGCAGCTCTTCTTCGGATGCCGCTACGCCTCGACAGCGATGATCAACCCTGATTTCAACGCGGTGGCGGCTGCATACGGCATCGCCAGCCGCACGGTCGAGGACCGCGCTGAACTGGATGATGCCATAAGGCAGATGCTATCGGACGACAAGCCTTTCCTCCTCAACGTCCACGTCACTGAGATGGGCCTTGTGTTCCCGATGGTGCCGAGCGGAAAGACAAATGACAGTATGTTGTTGAACGACAAAGAGTGGTTTGAATATGGAAAATAAAGCTTCACAGTTTTCAATTACTATCTACACTGAGAACCAGATAGGTCTGCTGGTCAAGATATGCTCCATCTTCACCCGCCGCGGTCTCAGCATCTGGAGCCTCAACGCAACGGCTACATTCACGCCGAATGTCCACCGCATCGTGATAGTCGTGATCGATTCCTGCGAGAAGAGCATCAAGTGCGCTGTGGAGCAGGTGTCCGGACTTGTTGACGTGATCAACGCATTCTATACAAAAGACGAGTTTTAACAATCAATAATATTACAATGGCAAAAATGAATTTTGGCGGAGTTGAAGAAAATGTCGTCACCCGCAGTGAATTTACTCTCGAACAGGCACGTGAAACCCTCAAGGACAAGAAGCTCGCAGTCATCGGCTACGGCGTCCAGGGTCCTGGCCAGTCACTCAACCTCCGTGACAACGGCTTCGATGTGATCATCGGCCAGCGTCCGGGCAAGACCTACGAAAAGGCAATCAAGGACGGATGGGTTCCGGGAGAGACTCTCTTCAGCATCGAAGAGGCCTGCGAGAAGGGCGACATCATCATGTGCCTCCTCTCTGACGCAGCAGTAATGTCAGTATGGCCTACAATCAAGAAGTATCTGACAACAGGCAAGTCACTCTACTTCTCACACGGCTTCGCAATCACCTGGAACGACCGCACTGGATGCGTCCCTCCAAAGGATATCGACGTCATTATGGTTGCACCTAAGGGTTCAGGAACAACTGTCCGTTCACTCTACCTCGAAGGCCGCGGCATCAACTCATCATTCGCAGTCTACCAGGACTATTCTGGAAAGGCACTCCAGAACACCCTCGCACTCGGCATCGGCATCGGCTCAGGCTATCTCTTCGAGACTACCTTCCAGCGTGAGGCCACATCCGACCTTACAGGTGAGCGCGGCTCGCTGATGGGTGCTATCCAGGGCCTTCTCCTTGCACAGTACGAAGTTCTCCGTGAGAACGGCCACACTCCTTCAGAGGCCTTCAACGAGACAGTCGAGGAACTCACCCAGAGCCTTATGCCGCTCTTCGCAGCAAAAGGCATGGACTGGATGTATGCTAACTGCTCCACTACAGCGCAGCGCGGCGCCCTCGACTGGATGGGTCCTTTCCACGACGCAATCAAGCCGGTCGTCGAGAAACTCTATGCTTCAGTGAAGTGCGGAAACGAGGCTCAGATCTCCATCGACGCCAACAGCAAGCCTGACTACCGCGACGGCCTCGAGGCTGAGCTCAAGGCTCTCCGCGAAAGCGAGATGTGGCAGACTGCAGTCACTGTACGCAAGCTCCGTCCTGAGAACAACAAATAGCAATATCAGACGATGGCGAGAGTCGAGATACTTGACACCACGCTCCGCGACGGCGAGCAGACCGCAGGCGTATCGTTCAACCCGGACGAGAAGCTGGCTATTGCAAGGCTGCTCCTGATGGAGCTGCAGGTGAACCGCATAGAGTGCGCTTCAGCGCGCATCTCGAACGGAGAGCACGAAGCCTTCAGCAGGATCTGCTCCTGGGCTGCCGAAAACGGCCTGCTCGGCAGGGTGGAGGCCCTCGGCTTTGTGGACGGCCATCTGTCCGTCGACTGGATCGGCTCCTGCGGCGGAAAGGTGATCAACATCCTGGCGAAAGGCTCGCTCCGTCATCTGGAAAAACAGCTTGGCAAGACTCCGGCGCAGCACGCGGCCGACATCCTGGAGGTGGTGGAATACGCCGCCTCCAGAGGGATGGAGTGCAACATCTATCTCGAAGACTGGTCCAACGGCATACAGCAGTCCCCGGACTATGTCTTCCAGATGATGGACTCCCTCAAGGAGTCCGGCATCCGCAGGTTCATGTGCCCCGACACTCTCGGCGTCCTGAACCCGGACCTCACCTTCAAGTTCTGCTCGATGATGACCGAGCGCTATCCGGACCTCCTCTTCGACTTCCACGGACACAATGACTATGACCTGGCGGTCGCCAACTCCTATATGGCGGTCAAGGCGGGTTTCACAGGCATACACGTGACAGTCAACGGTCTCGGCGAGCGCTGCGGCAACACCCCGGTGGCCAGTCTGGCCTGCGTGCTCAACGACCAGCTCGGGGTGGAGAACACCCTGCGCGAGGACAAGCTCAACAGGGTCTGCAAGTATGTCGAGGGAATCTCGGGCATCCGCATCCCTGACAACCGTCCGATCGTGGGCGACGTTGTCTTCACACAGGCAAGCGGTGTCCACGCAGACGGCGACCGCAAGGACAACCTCTATGCGAACCGTCTGATGCCCGAGCGTTTCGGCCGCACAAGGGAATATGCCCTCGGCAAGACCAGCGGCAAGGCCAACATCATCAAGAACCTTGACGAACTGGGCATCAGCCTCACACCTGAGCAGATACGCCTCGTCACAGACCGCGTCGTGGAGCTCGGCGACAAGAAGGAGTCCCTTACGAGGGAGGACCTCCCGTTCATCATCGCTGACGTGCTCAAGGGCGGATACTCCGCCACCACGGACAATGTCCACATCGTCAACTACAGCCTGCAGCTGGCCCGCGGAATGCATCCGGTCGCAAGTGTCTGCATAGAGATCCACGGCACCCGCTACCAGGACTTCTCCTCAGGTGACGGCCAGTACGACGCCTTCATGAAGGCGCTGCGCAAGATATACGCCTCCCTCGGCAGGACGCTTCCGCGCCTGACCGACTACCGCGTCACAATCCCTTCCGGCGGAAAGACTGACGCCCTTGTGGACGCCCTTATCTGCTGGGACAACGACGGACACCATTTCCGCACACGCGGAGTGGATTCCGACCAGACAGAGGCTGCAATCAAGGCAACCCTCAAAATGCTCAACATAGTAGAAAATCTCGATCTAAAAATCGAAAGCAAATGAAACTCAAGATAGCAAAGCTTCCGGGTGACGGCATCGGACCGGAGGTCGTTGAACAGGCCGTCAAGGCAGTAGATGCAATAGCAAAGAAATTCGGCCACGAGGTCGGGTACACATTCGGATATGCCGGCGCCTGCGCGATCGAGCGCACCGGCGACCCGTTCCCCGAGGAGACATTCAGGACCTGTATGGAGGCTGACGCAGTGCTCTTCGGAGCGGTAGGCGACCCGAAGTATGACAATGACCCCACAGCGAAGGTGCGCCCGGAGCAGGGACTCCTTGCAATGCGCAAGAAACTCGGTCTCTATGCCAACCTGCGTCCTGTCGAGACCTTCAAGAGCCTCGTGAAGAAGAGCCCTCTCAAGGAGGAGCTCGTCGACGGCGCGGATTTCCTCTGCCTGCGTGAACTCACTGGCGGAATGTACTTCGGCGCGAAGGGCCGCGAGGACAACGGCGACACCGCATACGACACCAATCTCTACCACCGCTACGAGGTCGAGCGCATCCTCAAGCTCGCTTTCGAGTATGCACGCCGCCGCCGCAGGCACCTCACAGTGGTCGACAAGGCCAACGTGCTCGAGTCATCACGCCTCTGGCGCCAGATCGCACAGGAGATGGCCCCTCAGTATCCTGATGTCCAGACCGACTATATGTACGTCGACAACGCTGCGATGAAGCTCATCAGCGGTCCGAAGTTCTTCGACGTGCTCGTCACTGAAAACACCTTCGGCGACATCCTCACCGACGAGGCAAGCTGCGTCAGCGGCTCGATGGGCCTTCTGGCATCAGCCTCCATCGGAGAGCATACAGGCGTCTTCGAGCCTATCCACGGCTCATATCCGCAGGCCGCAGGCAAGAATATAGCCAACCCTCTCGCTACGATCCTTTCCGCCGCTATGATGTTCGAATATGCATTCGGCCTTATGGAAGAGGGCGCAGCCATCCGCCGTGCGGTGGCAGCATCCATCGACGCGAAGTTCGTCACTGAAGACCTCGCTGAAGGCGGCGTGTCACGCTCCACTTCAGAGGTGGGCGACTGGGTGGCTGAATACATCCTGAACAACTAAAACAGAAAATTTATGAGCGACAGAGTCTATATTTTCGATACGACGCTGAGAGACGGCGAACAGGTGCCGGGTTGTCAGCTCAACACGGTTGAGAAGATTGAGGTGGCGAGAGGCCTCGAGGCCCTCGGCGTCGATGTCATCGAGGCCGGTTTCCCAATCTCCAGCCCGGGTGACTTCAACTCGGTGGTGGAAATTTCAAAGGCAGTCACGGAACCTGTCATCTGCGCGCTGACACGTGCAGTCGAGAAGGACATCGACGTTGCGGCCGAGTCGCTCAAGTACGCCCGCCGCAAGAGAATCCACACAGGTATCGGAACCTCTGACCCGCACATCCTCTACAAGTTCAAGTCTAACCGCGAGGAGATCATCGAGCGCGCAGTCGCTGCCGTGAAGTACGCCCGCAGGTTCGTCGACGACGTGGAGTTCTATGCCGAGGATGCGGGCCGTACAGACAACGAATACCTGGCAAGGGTCATCGAGGCAGTCATCAAGGCCGGCGCCACAGTGGTCAACATCCCTGACACCACAGGCTACTGTCTTCCTGCAGAGTATGGAGCGAAGATCAAATACCTCTGCGACCACGTCTCCGGCATCGAGAACGCAATCATCTCGACACACTGCCACAATGACCTCGGAATGGCGACTGCCAACACTATGTCCGGCCTCCTCAACGGAGCCCGCCAGTGCGAGGTGACCCTCAACGGAATAGGCGAGAGGGCGGGGAACACCTCTCTCGAGGAGATTGCGATGATCCTCAAGTGCCACCACAACATCCCTCTTGAGACTGCCATCAACACACAGCACATCTACCCGATGAGCCGTCTGGTCTCCAAGCTGATGAATATGCCTGTCCAGCCGAACAAGGCTGTGGTCGGAAAGAACGCATTCGCGCACTCTTCCGGAATCCATCAGGACGGAGTCATCAAGAACGTGACCACCTATGAGATCATCGACCCGACTGATGTGGGCATCGGCACAAACTCAATCGTGCTGACGGCACGCAGCGGCCACGCAGCCCTGAAATACCGCTACCAGATGCTGGGCATCGACCTCGACGACGATCAGGTCGACCTTCTCTATCCGGAGTTCCTCAAGCTCGCCGATCAGAAGAAAGAGGTCGGCGACGATGACCTGCTGGCGCTCGCGGGTGTCCACAAGGCCATCATGAACCGCGTGAGACTGGACTACCTCCAGGTCACCTGCGGGGTAGGCGTGAGGGACGTGGCTGCCATCGGGCTTGAGATTGACGGCAGGAAATATGAGGCCGCTGCAACAGGCAACGGTCCTGTCGACGCCGCAATCAACGCCTCGAACCTCATCCTTGACCTCAAGGATAAGATCACAATAACAGAACTTTCCATCCAGAACATCTCAGGAGGCTCTTCCGACAACTGCAAGGTGCATATGCAGGTCGAGTACAACAAGAGATTCTTCTACGGATTCGGATCAAATACAGATATTGTGGCCGCCACTGTTGAGGCCTACATATCCTGCCTGAACAAATGCTTGAAAATATGAAACAGACACTGCTCGACAAAATCTGGGATTCACACGTGGTCCAGACCATTGAGGACGGCCCTGCACAGCTCTACATCGACCGCCTCTACTGCCACGAAGTGACATCGGCGCAGGCCTTCGACGGTCTCCGCGAACGGGGCCTCCGCTGCTTCCGCCCCGACAAGATATACTGTATGCCGGACCACAACACTCCGACACACGACCAGGACAAGCCCATTGAGGACCCTGTATCAAGAAAACAGGTTGAGACACTCGACCGCAACGCCCGCGAGTTCGGTCTCGGCTATTTCCCTATGCTTGACCCGCACAACGGCGTCATCCACGTCGTCGGCCCTGAGACAGGCCTCTCGCTTCCGGGAATGACCATCGTCTGCGGAGACTCCCACACCTCCACCCACGGAGCTGTCGGAGCCATCGCCTTCGGCATCGGCACCAGCGAGGTCGAGATGGTGCTCGCCTCACAGTGCATCCTCCAGACAAAACCTAAGTCAATGAGGGTGAATTTCACCGGCAGTCTCGGCAAAGGCGTGACCGCCAAGGATATGGCGCTCTACCTTATGATGAAGATCTCCACAAGCGGAGCGACCGGCTACTTCATCGAGTATGCCGGCGAGGCTGTCCGCGCCCTCTCTATGGAGGGCAGGCTCACCCTCTGCAACCTCTCGATCGAGATGGGCGCCCGCGGCGGATTCATCGCTCCGGACGAGGTCACTTTCGAATACCTCAAGGGACGCGAGTTCGCTCCGAAGGGTGCTGAATGGGATGCCGCTGTGGCAAGATGGAGAGAGCTCAGGAGCGACGACGACGCAGTCTTCGACAAGGAACTCACCTTCGATGCGGCGGACATACGCCCGATGGTCACCTACGGCACAAACCCTGGAATGGGAATGCCTGTGGACTGTGTGATACCTGAAACTGAAAGCGTAGGGGAGGCCTCCCGCGGCTCATTCCTCAAGTCACTCGGATATATGGGCTTCGAACCGGGCGAACAGCTGCTCGGCAAGCCTGTTGACTATGTGTTCCTCGGCGCCTGCACCAACGGCCGCATCGAGGACTTCCGCGCCTTCGCATCGATTGCAGAGGGCCGCAGGAAGGCTGACAGCATCACAGCCTGGCTCGTTCCAGGTTCCTGGGAAGTCGCACGCCAGATAAAGGCAGAGGGGCTCGACAAGGTGCTTGAGGCCGCAGGCTTCGAGATCCGCCAGCCGGGATGCTCCGCCTGCCTCGCGATGAACGACGACAAGGTGCCTGCAGGAAAATACTGCGTGTCGACAAGCAACCGCAACTTCGAAGGCCGTCAGGGCCCTCAGTCGCGCACAATACTCGCAAGTCCTCTGACTGCGGCAGCCGCCGCTGTCACAGGAGCAGTCACTGACCCAAGAACCTTACTGCGATGAAACAGAAATTCGACATAATCGAGAGCACCTGCGTGCCTCTTCCATACGAGAACATCGACACCGACCGCATCATTCCGGCCCGTTTCCTCAAGGCCACGACCCGCGAGGAGAAGTTCTTCGGCGACAATCTCTTCAGGGACTGGCGCTATCTCCCCGACGGCACCCCGGACCCTGATTTCGTGATGAACCGTCCTGAGTTCAAGGGTGAGATCCTTGTCGCAGGCAAGAACTTCGGCTCCGGCTCCAGCAGGGAGCACGCCGCCTGGGCAATCGCCGGCGCCGGCTTCAAGGTGGTGATATCCAGCTTCTTCGCTGATATCCACAAGAATAACGAACTCAACAACTTCGTCCTTCCGGTAGTGGTTTCGGAAGAATTCCTCAGCGGACTCTTCAAGTCTATTGAGGCTGACCCTGCAGCACGGGTGCGCGTGAACCTGCCGGAACAGACAGTCACGAACCTGGCCACCGGAGCCTCTGAACGCTTCGATATCAACGGCTACAAGAAATACTGCCTTATGAACGCTATGGACGACATCGACTACCTTGTCGACCAGAAGTCAAAGATTGAAGAATTCGAAAATGGTCTGCATTCCTGACAACTATACAAACCTCCTCGGCAATGCCGAGAACACCGAGAAGGCCATCAAGGCTGTGAAGGACATGTTCCAGATCAACCTGTCGGCACAGCTTGCGCTCCTGCGCGTCACTGCGCCGATGATGGTGCTTTCAGACCTCGGCATCAACGACAACCTCAGCGGAGTGGAGCGCCCCGTGACCTTCCCTGTGAAGTCGATGGGCGAGCGCCGCGCAGAGGTGGTCCACTCCCTCGCGAAGTGGAAGAGGCTCAAGCTCGCCGAGATGGAGGTGGCCCCGGGCCGCGGCATCTATACAGATATGAACGCGCTGCGTCCAGACGAGGACCTCGACAACATCCACTCCATCTACGTGGACCAGTGGGACTGGGAGAAGGTCATCACCGCGGAGGAGCGCAATCTCGACTATCTCAAGAAGATTGTGCGCCGTATCTATGAGGCTGTAAAGGTCACTGAGAACAAGCTCTATGTGGAGTTCCCTCAGATCACCCCGATGCTTCCTGAAGAGATTACTTTCATCCATTCCCAGGAACTGCTCGACCGCTATCCTGACTGCACTCCGAAGGAGAGGGAAGACCTCATCACCCGCGAGTACGGTGCAGTGTTCATCATCGGCATCGGCGGGGTCCTCTCGAACGGAGAGCCTCACGACAGCCGCGCCTCCGACTATGACGACTGGAGCACTATGACAGAGAACGGCTATGCAGGCCTCAACGGCGACATCCTGATCTGGAACCCTATCCTCGGACACGCGTTCGAGATCTCCAGTATGGGCATCAGAGTTGACAGCGCTGCGCTCGACCGCCAGCTGAGGCTCAGGGGAGAGGACTGGAAGCGTGGCCTCTATTTCCATAAGAAACTTCTTGCAGATGAACTCCCTCTGACAGTGGGCGGCGGCATCGGACAGTCACGGCTCTGTATGTTCCTTCTCCGCAAGGCTCATATAGGTGAGATTCAGAGCAGCATCTGGCCTGACGAGATGAGGTCCCAGTGTGCTGATGCAGGCATATATCTGGTTTAACCAAAAAGACGAGACAATGAAAGTAGCAATAGTAGGCGCAAGCGGCGCAGTGGGCCAGGAATTCCTCAAGGTCCTCGACGAAAGGAACTTCCCGATTGACGAACTCCTCCTTTTCGGATCGGAGCGCAGCGCGGGCCGCAAATATGCATTCAAGGGAAAGGAGTATGAAGTGAAACTCCTCCGGCATAACGACGATTTCAAGGGCGTGGACATCGCCTTCACCTCCGCAGGCGCAGGCACATCACGCGAGTTCGCTGAGACCATCACAAAGCACGGCGCTGTGATGATCGACAACTCCAGCGCCTTCCGAATGGACCCTGACGTGCCGCTGGTCGTCCCTGAGTGCAACGCAGAGGACGCGCTCGTGCGTCCTCGCGGCATCATCGCCAACCCTAACTGCACCACCATAATGATGGTTGTGGTGCTCAACCCGATCGAGAAGCTCTCTCATATCACAAGGATCCACGTTGCAAGCTACCAGTCCGCTTCTGGCGCAGGAGCCCAGGCGATGGCCGAGCTCCAGCAGCAGTACCGCGACATAGTGGAGGGCAACCCGGTGAAGAGCGAGAAGTTCGCATACCAGCTTGCATACAATGTGATCCCTCAGATTGATGTCTTCACAGACAACGGCTACACCAAGGAGGAGATGAAGATGTTCAACGAGACCCGCAAGATCCTCCATTCGGATGTCCGCTGCTCAGCGATGTGTGTCCGCATCTCGGCCCTCAGGTCACACTCCGAGGCTGTATGGATCGAGACTGAGAAGCCTCTCTCAGTCAAGGAGGTGCAGGATGCCATCGCAGCCGCCCCTGGCCTTACGCTCCAGGACGACCCTGCGGCGAAGAGCTACCCTATGCCGCTCTTCACAGGCGGAAAGGACAATGTCTTCGTCGGCCGCGTACGCAAGGACCTCGCCAGCGACAACGGCATCACCCTCTGGCTTTCAGGCGACCAGATCAAGAAGGGTGCTGCACTCAACGCAGTCCAGATTGCAGAGAGCATCTGCGGTCTGCGCAAATATTAACAAGAAAGATAACAGATATGTCATTGTCACGGAAGGATGCACTGGATGTGGCGGCTTCGCACAGGGCCGGGAGGCACTTCGAAGTCGAGGGTCCGGTATCCGGATATTTCAACTGCAACGTACTTACGCTTGAGAAGATGGCGGACTATATCTCCCCTGAGGCTCTTGCAGCAGTCCGCAACGCGGAGAAGGGGGCCAAGCTCGACCGCCGCTTCGCCGACGAGATCGCTGCTGGGATGATGGCCTGGGCCGGGGAGAAGGGCGCTACACACTACACGCACCTTTTCCAACCTCTGACTGACTCCACTGCCGAGAAGCACGAGTCTTTCATCGACCTCAAGGATGGCAGGGTCATCGAGAACTTCAGCGGAAAGGCGCTTGTCCAGCAGGAGCCTGACGCTTCAAGTTTCCCGAGCGGCGGCCTGCGCAACACCTTCGAGGCCCGCGGCTATTCCGCCTGGGACCCGTCATCGCCGGTGTTCGTGCTCGACGGCACGCTCTGTATCCCTTCCGTATTCGTTTCATATACAGGCGATTCGCTTGATACTAAGGCGCCTCTCCTGAGGTCTCTCCACTCTCTCGACGTGGAGGCCACAGCAGTGGCGAAACTATTTGACCCGGAAGTCAGCGGCGTGAGCGTGAACCTCGGCCTCGAGCAGGAATACTTCCTTGTGGACGAGACGCTCTTCAATGCGCGCACTGACCTGGTGCTCAGCGGCCGAACGGTCCTGGGCCACGTGGCTGCAAAGGACCAGCAGCTGGAAGACCACTATTTCGGCGCAATCCCTTCGCGTGTCAGCGCCTTTATGAAGGATTTCGAGACTGAGGCATACAAGCTCGGCATCCTGCTCAAGACGCGCCACAACGAGGTGGCACCGAACCAGTTCGAGTGCGCTCCTCTCTATTGCAGCGCCGTCAAGGCCATCGACCAGAACATGATGCTGATGATCCTGATGCAGAAGGTTGCGGAGAAGCACCACCTCAAGGTTATCTTCCACGAGAAGCCTTTCGCGGGGGTCAACGGCTCGGGCAAGCACTGCAACTGGTCGCTGATGACAGATGCCGGGAAGAATCTCCTCTCTCCGGGCAGGAATCCGGGAGGCAACCTCCAGTTCCTCTCGTTCTTCGCCTGCGTGGTGCGCGCCGTATGGCGTCACCACTACCTGCTGATGGCGTCCGTAGCCTCATACGCGAACTCATTCCGTCTCGGCGGAAGCGAGGCGCCTCCTGCAGTGATGTCGGTCTTCTCCGGCTCTATGCTCTACAGCCTCTGCCGCTCGATCATTGACGGCGAAGCCGCTGCGGTCTCTGCAGACCCTGCAAAGGGCAAGTCAATCGTGGTGGCCGGAGCGATTCCTGTCATCCACTCTGACAACACTGACCGCAACCGCACCTCACCGTTCGCATTCACGGGCAACCGCTTTGAGTTCAGGGCAGTGGGAGCATCGCAGAACGCCTCCCGCCCTGTCTATATCCTCAATACCATTGTCGCTGAGAGCCTCCGCGACTTCCGCAGGGCTGTCGCCGGCAAGGAGGCTGCTGGCTCTTCGCGTGAAGATGCTGTCCTCGCCGTGGTGCGTGACTTCTTCACCGAAGCGGAACCGGTGATGTTCGAGGGCAACGGCTACAGCCGCGAGTGGGAGGAGGAATCCACCCGCAGAGGACTTAAGGCCGTGAAGAATGTGCCTGAGGCATACGACATCTACTGCGACCCTGAAGTCCAGAAGATGTTCTCTGAGATGAATGTCCTCAATCCGACAGAGCTCGACGCCCGCACGGAGGTGCTCAACGAGACCTACGTCAAGAAGATCCAGATCGAGGCGAGAGTCATCGGGGACATCAGCTTCAACCATATCATTCCGGCGGCGGTCCGCTACCAGAATGTGCTCCTTGAGAACGTGCGCGGCGGAAGAGAAATCTACGGAGCCGATTTCGAGCGCCTGTTCGCCCCTCAGATATTCCTGCTGAGCAGGATATCCGAGAATATCACATCCCTGTCTGACGCCATAAACGCCCTTGTGGAGTCACGCAAGCAGGCCAACGGCATCGCCGACGTGAGGCTCAGGGCAAAGGCCTATTCAGGCGGTGTGCTCGACAATATGCGCGCCGTCCGCGAATATGCCGACAGTCTCGAGATGCTTGTCGACGACGGTCTCTGGCCTCTTCTCAAGTACAGGGAGCTCCTGTTCTTCTAACCGATAAGACAATTAACCGATACAATATATGTTAAGGATAGCAATACAGTCAAAAGGAAGACTCAATGAAGAGAGCACCGCTCTCCTGAAGGAAATCGGCGTCGGGATCGACGACTCCAAGCGCAAGTTCCTCTCCAAGTCTGTGAACAGCCCGATAGAGCTTCTCTATCTGAGGGATGACGACATCCCTATGGTAGTGGCCGGCGGAACGGCCTCCATCGGCATCGTGGGACTCAATGAGGTGGAGGAGAAGGGACTGAACGTGAAGGTTGTGGAGAGACTCGGATTCGGCAGCTGCCGCATCTCGCTGGCCATCCCCAAGAACGAGGAGTACGACGGCCCTGCATATTTCAACGGCAAGAGAATAGCGACTTCATATCCTGCGATCCTCAAGCGCTATCTCGATGCGAACGGCGTGGATGCCAGCATCGAGTATATGGCAGGTTCAGTGGAGATCGCCCCTGCCGCCGGCATTGCAGACGCCATCTTCGACATCGTCTCCTCAGGCGGAACGCTCGTCTCCAACGGCCTGAAGGAGGTTGAGCGGGTGTTCGAGTCGGAGGCCGTGCTGATTTCTCAGCCGGAACTCCCGGAAGAGGATGAAGCCCTGCTCCAGGAACTGCTCTTCAGGATCGATTCAGTCAGGACAAGCCGCGACAAGAGATACATCCTTATGAATCTTCCCAAGGCTTCGCTTGAAGAGGCCATCAGGATACTGCCTGCAATGAAGAGCCCTACAGTCCTCCCTCTGGCCGACGAGGGGTGGTGCTCGCTCCACTCTGTGGTGAGTGTCAGTGAACTGTGGACCAAAGTGCGCCAGCTGAAAGCCATCGGAGCCGAGGGCATACTGGTGCTGAACGTTGACAAGATAATTCTATGAAGATATACGAAAACCCGTCCAGAGAGCTCTGGAAAGAGCTTTTCCGCAGACCGGTCGCAGAGGATGAAAGCCTCTCCGGCCGCGTTGGCGTTATAATAGAGCGTGTCCGCAGTGGCGGAGACGCCGCCCTCCGCGAACTGGCCCTTGAGATTGACAAGTGCCCGCTGGACTCACTGGAAGTCTCTGAGGATGAGTTCTGTGAGGCGGAGAAGGCCGTGTCTGACGATGTGAAGCGCGCCATTGCCGCTGCCTCTGCCAACATAGAGGCGTTCCACAGGGCCCAGATGCCTCTTCCGGTCGAGGTTGAGACCTCTCCGGGCGTGCGCTGCTTCCAGAGGCCCGTGCCGATCGGCTGCGTGGGGCTCTATATCCCCGGCGGGACAGCGCCTCTCTTCTCGACTGTGCTGATGCTCGCCCTTCCGGCGAAGGTGGCAGGCTGCGGGGAGGTTGTGCTCTGCACCCCTTGCCAGTCCTCGGGCAAAGTCTCATCCGAAGTGCTCTACGCCGCAAGGCAGTGCGGTGTCAGCCGCGTCTTCAAGGCAGGCGGAGCACAGGCTGTGGCAGCAATGGCTCTCGGAACGGAGACCATCCCGAAGGTCGACAAGATCTTCGGTCCGGGCAACCGCTACGTGACCTGCGCCAAGCAGATGGTCTCCGGCAAGTATGTCTCCATTGATATGCCTGCAGGTCCTTCAGAGGTGATGGTCCTGACAGATGACAGCGCAGACCCCGCATTCGTCGCAGCTGACCTTCTCTCCCAGGCCGAGCACGGCCGCGACAGCCAGGTGATGCTGGTATGCCGTTCAAGGAGATTCGCGGAGGCTGTCCTCGGGGAGGTGGAGTCGCAGAAGAGGCGGCTCTCCCGCGGAGAGTTCGTGGAAGGAGCACTCTCGAAGAGCTGCGCCGTGGTCTTCAGCTCTGCAGACCGTGCGGCTGCCGAAGCCGATATGGTCGCCTTCTCCGACGGCTATGCGCCTGAGCACCTCATCATCCAGATGGAGGAGCCGTGGCGCATCGCTGACCGTGTCCGGGCCGCCGGCAGTGTCTTCGTTGGCCCGTATTCCCCTGAGAGCGCCGGCGACTACGCCTCCGGCACCAACCACACCCTGCCGACCTCCGGATGGGCCCGCTCCTGCAGCGGAGTCAACATCGAGAGCTATATCCGCAGGATAACCTATCAGGAACTTACCCGCGAGGGACTCTGCGCCCTCTCGGACACAGTGATTAATATGGCTGAGGCAGAAGGCCTTGAGGCTCACGCCAATGCAGTAAGAACAAGACTATGAAAGATTTTGACATAGATTCGCTGGTACGCCCGAACATCCTGGCGCTCAGCCCCTACAGCACTGCGCGCGACGAATGCGACAAGACTCTCGGCATCTTCCTCGATGCTAACGAGAGCCCGTGGCCGTCAGGCTGGAACCGCTATCCAGACCCGCATCAGAAGGTCCTGAAATCAAGGATCTCTGAGGTGAAGGGTGTCCCTGCCGCCAACATTTTCGTGGGCAACGGCAGCGACGAGGCGATAGACGTGCTGATGAGAGTCTTCTGCGAGCCGGGCCGCGACAACATAGTAGCCATCTGCCCGAGCTACGGAATGTACACCGTGGCAGCCCGGATCAACAATGTGGAGGTGCGTGAAGTTGACCTCGACGAGGAGTTCGGACTGCGTCCCGATGCTATGCTCGAGGCCTGCGACAGCAACACTAAGCTGATGCTCGTATGCTCTCCGAACAACCCTTCTGGCAACGCTTTCAGCACCTCTGAGCTGCTCGCCCTCGCTGACCGTTTCAACGGACTGCTGGTCGTGGACGAGGCATACACCGACTTCAGCGACGAGCCTTCTCTCCGCAGTGAGGCCTGCACCGCACCTAACATCGTGGTGCTCCAGACTCTCTCCAAGGCGTGGGGGATGGCCGCGCTCAGGCTTGGCCTCTGCTTCGCCTCTGAGCGTGTCATCGGCCTGATGTCCAGCGTCAAATATCCTTACAACATCAATGCTGCCGCACAGAAGCTCGCTCTCGAGCAGCTGGAGCGCGACATTACAGACGAAGTCAGTGAGATCCGCAGCGAGCGTGTGCGTCTTGCCGGCATCCTTCCGGGATTCGGATTCGTGCGCCGCGTCTACCGCAGCGATGCCAACTTCATACTGGTGAAGGTGGATGACCCCGACAGGCTCTATGCCCATCTGCTGGAGGACGGCATCATCGTCCGCAACCGCAACAAAGTGCGCGGATGCGCCGGCTGCCTCAGGATTACTGTGGGATTGACATCTGAGAATGAGAAACTTATAGAATCGCTTGAAAGATATGAAAAAGGCCGTATTCGTTGACCGTGACGGAACCATCATCGTGGAGCCGGCTGACGAGCAGATTGACTCGCTTGAGAAACTGGAGTTCGTGCCGGGCGCCATCAGCGGTCTGAAGGCGCTGTCGGGCATCGGCTTCGAGCTTGTGCTCGCCTCCAACCAGGACGGTCTCGGCACCTCCTCTTTCCCTGAGGAGACCTACTGGCCGGCCCACAACAAGATGCTGAAGACCCTTGCCGGAGAAGGCGTGACCTTCGACGACGAGATAGTGGACCGCACCTTCCCGGAGGATAACGCCCCGACACGCAAGCCGGGGACTGCGCTCTTCGGCAAATATATGAACGGGGACTACGACCTCTCCGCAAGCTATGTCATCGGTGACCGCGAGACAGATGTGGAGCTCGCCCGCAACCTCGGCGCGATTCCTATCAGGCTGAGTGAAGGGACAGGCTGGAAAGAGGCTGTGGAGATCATCCGCGGAGGTTCGCGCCGTGTGGTCATCGAGCGCCGCAGCCGCGAGACAGACATCCTCATCGACGTTGACCTCGACGGAAGAGGGGAGAGCGCTGTGGACACAGGCCTCCATTTCTTCGACCATATGCTCCAGCAGCTTGTCCATCACGGCGGCATCTCGCTGACTGCCAGATGCAAAGGAGACCTTGAAGTGGACGAGCACCACACCGTCGAGGATGTGGGCATCGCACTCGGCGAGGCATTGAGAAAGGCACTCGGCGACAAGGTGGGCATCGGCCGCTACGGCTTCGCTCTGCCTATGGACGAGAGCCGGGCCATCGTGCTCCTCGACTTCGGCGGCCGCAGCGAACTCGTCTGGGATGCTGAATTCACCCGCGAATATGTGGGCGACGTCCCTACGGAGATGTTCAAGCACTTCTTCAAGAGCCTCTCTTCCGCAATGCAGGCCAACATCTATGTGCAGGCCCGCGGAGAGAACTGCCACCATATTGCAGAAAGCATTTTCAAGGCCTTTGCAAGGGCCCTGAAACAGGCTGTGAAACGTGATGTATTCGATTATTCGCTGCCAAGCAGCAAAGGAATATTATGATAGCTATCGTTGACTACGGATGCGGGAACCTGCGCTCTGTTGAGAATGCACTCGACAGGCTCGGCTGTGAATACAGGCTGACCGCTGACCCTGATGAGATAAGAGGCGCAGACCGCGTGATACTGCCCGGTGTCGGCAATGCCGCAGAGGCTATGGGAAAACTGTGTGACCGCGGCCTCGACGAGGTCGTGAAGTCACTCCGCCGTCCTGTGCTCGGCATCTGCGTCGGCCTTCAGATAATGTGCCGCGACAGCGAGGAGGGCAATGTCGGGTGCCTCGGCATCTTCGACTCCCACGTGCGCCGCTTTGTCCCTGAAGAGGATGCAAAAGTGCCGCACGTCGGCTGGAACACCATAGGCAACCTCTCCGGAAAGCTCTTCAGGGAGATGAAGGGCGGCTCCTTTGTCTATTTCGTACACTCTTTCTATCCGACCCTCTGCCAGGACACCATAGCGACCTGCCGTCACGGGAAGACTCTCTTCTCCGCCGCGCTCCGCTATGAGAATTTCTACGGAACACAGTTCCACCCTGAAAAGAGCGGTGACATCGGAGAACAGATACTCAGGAACTTCCTTGCCATATGATAGAGATAGTACCGGCAATCGACCTTATCGACGGACGCTGCGTCAGGCTTTCCCAGGGCGACTACGCCCAGAAGAAGGTCTATGACACCGACCCTGCGGAGGTGGCCCTCCGCTACAGGGACGCAGGCGTGCGCCGCATCCATATCGTGGACCTGGACGGGGCGAAGGCAGGCAGGCCTGCGAATCTGAGAACACTGGAAAGGATCGCTTCATCCGCATCGGGATGCGAGCTGGAGTGGGGCGGAGGCCTTGCTTCCGCCGATGACCTCAGGTCTGCGTACGATGCAGGTGCGACACACCTCGTGATAGGCAGCGTGGCGGCCCTCAGACCGGAGCTCTTCCGCAGTTTCCTCTCTCAGTTCGGAGCGCAGCGGCTTGTGCTCGGAGCGGACATACGCGAAGGCCGCGTCTCGGTCAAAGGGTGGACGGAGGATACCGCGCTGACCATCGGCCAGCTTATTGAATCATTCCTTCCGGACGGACTTTCGGAGTGCGTCTGCACCGACATCTCCCGCGACGGAATGCTCCAGGGCCCATCTTTCGACCTATACAGTGCTCTGCAGTCGGAATTCCCTCAGGTGAGCGTGACAGTGAGCGGCGGCATCAGCACTTTCGCTGACGTGGAGAGGCTCGACAGCCTCGGACTGCGCAAGGTAATAATAGGAAAGGCCATCTACGAAGGCCGCATAACCCTGAAACAGATTGAAGAATGGTCGCTAAACGCATAATACCGTGCCTTGACGTAAAGGACGGCCAGGTAGTCAAGGGCATCAATTTCCTCGGCCTCAAAGAGGTCGGCGACGCTGTCGAGATGGGGCGCAAGTACTCCCTCGACGGAGCCGACGAACTTGTCTATCTCGACATCAGCGCCACCCGCGAGGGGCGCAGCACCTTCGTCCGCCTTGTGGAGAGGATCTCCCGCGAGATCAACATCCCTTTCACAGTCGGCGGCGGAATCTCGACCCTTGAGACAGCGGAGACGCTCCTCAGCGCCGGAGCCGACAAGATATCGGTCAACAGTGCCGCGATATTCCGCCCTGAGCTCATCACTGAGACCGCATCCCGCTACGGCAGCCAGTTCGTGGTCGTCGCAATCGATGCAAAGCAGATTGACGGCCGCTGGGTCGCAACAGTGAAGGGCGGCTCGGAACTGACAGACCGCGAACTCTTCTCCTGGGCCCGTGAAGCGCAGGAACGCGGTGCCGGCGAGATACTCTTCACCTCGATGGACCACGACGGGACCTGTGCAGGCTATCCCTGCGGCACATACGCCGAACTCTGTGGCAGCCTGTCGATCCCTGTCATCGCCTCCGGCGGGGCCGGAAGCGTGCAGGACATCGCTGACGTGCTGACCGTTGGCCGTGCGGACGCCGCGCTGGCAGCCAGCATTTTCCACTATGACAGAATACCTATACCATATCTGAAAAAAGAACTGAAGGAGAGAAACATATGTGTACGAATCTGACATTCGACGACTTCGACCTGAGCAAGAACGACAGCAGACTGCTTCCTGCCATAATACAGGATGCCCGCACTCTCAAAGTGCTGATGCTCGGCTATATGAACCGCGAGGCTTTCGAGAAGACCGCCTCCGAGGGACGGGTGACATTCTACTCCCGCACCCGTGGCTGCCTCTGGACCAAAGGCGAGACCAGCGGCCATTTCCTCAACGTGGTCGAGATGTACAGGGACTGCGACAGCGACACTCTCCTCATCAAGGCAAACCCGGACGGCCCGACCTGCCACAGAGGCACGCTGAGCTGCTTCGACACCCCTGACAGCGAAGGATTCATCCGCACTCTGGCAGGAGTTATCGCCGGCCGCCACGAGCAGATGCCCGAGGGCTCCTATACCACCAGCCTCTTCATCAAAGGGGTGAAGCAGATTGCGAAGAAGGTGGGCGAGGAGACAACAGAAGCGGTGATAGAAGCTGTTGACGGCAACAGGAGCCGCTTCGTCTACGAGGCTTCAGACGTGATATACCATTTCCTCGTGCTTCTGGAAGCGATGGGAGTCTCCATCTCCGACCTCGAGGAGGAACTGAAACTAAGACACTCATAAATATTATCTGATAATGGAAAACAACAAAGTAGGAACACTCTGCGTGCAGGCGGGCTATGAACCGAAGAAGGGTGAACCGCGCCAGATGCCGATAATCCAGAGCACTACGTTCAAGTACGAAACAAGTGACCAGATGGGCAGGCTCTTCGACCTCGAGGAACCGGGATATTTCTACACACGTCTCCAGAACCCGACCAACGACCTGGTCGCGGCAAGGATAGCTGCTCTCGAAGGGGGTGTGGGTGCTATGCTGACCTCATCGGGACAGGCCGCCAACTTCTTTGCCTGCTTCAACATCTGTGAGGCCGGCGACCATATGATCAGCACCTCCAGCATCTACGGAGGAACTTTCAACCTCTTCGCGGTCACATTCCGCAAGATGGGCATAGATGTGACATTCATCGACCAGGAGGCCTCCGACGAGGAGATCGAGGCAGCGTTCAAGCCGAACACCAAGCTCGTGTTCAGCGAGACCCTCGCCAACCCGGGCGTGCGCATCCTGGACATCGAGCGCTTCGCTCAGATCGCACACAGCCACGGAGTGCCGCTGATAGTGGACAACACCTTCCCGACACCTGTGAACTGCCGTCCATTCAGGTTCGGCGCCGATATCGTGACCCACTCCACGACCAAGTATATGGACGGCCACGGCGCCGCTGTCGGCGGCTGCATTGTGGACAGCGGAAACTTCGACTGGCAGGCGCACGCTGAGAAGTTCCCGGGGCTCTGCACTCCCGACGAGTCATACCACGGTCTCGTCTATACTGAGCGCTTCGGCCGCGCCGCCTACATAACCAAGGCAACGACACATCTTATGCGCGACCTCGGCTCGATCCAGAGCCCTCAGAACGCATTCTATCTGAACCTCGGACTCCAGACCCTCGAGGTCAGGGTGCGCCGCCACTGCGCCAGCGCCCTCAAGATAGCCCGCCACCTGCAGAACCATCCTGCAGTCAAGTGGATCGACTATCCGGACCTCGAAGACAACAGGGAGCACGAGCGCCAGCTCAAATACCTGCCGGACGGCTCCTGCGGAGTGATGGCCTTCGCCCTAAAGGGTGACCGCGCCCTCGCAAACCGGTTTATGGACAGCCTCAAGCTGGTTACAATTGAAACACACGTGGCGGACTGCCACACCTGTATACTCCATCCTGCATCCCACACACACCGCCAGCTTTCTGACGAGCAGCTGAGAGAGGCAGGCGTCGCCCCGGACCTGATGCGCCTGAGCATCGGCCTTGAGGATCCGGACGACCTGATAGCAGACATCGACAATGCAATCGCACAAGCTTATAACCAATAACCCCTTCCACTTCGAGGCAGGCGGCTCGATCGACCGTCTCGAAGTTGTCTACCACACTTCGCCCCACGTACGCAGGCCGGGGGAGAAGGTGGTATGGATATGCCACGCTCTGACCGCCAACTCCGATCCGGAGGACTGGTGGCCGGAACTCGTCGGCCCCGGCAAGTTCTTCGACACAGACAGATACTATGTCGTCTGCGTCAATATGCTCGGCTCGCCGTACGGCTCCAGCAGCCCCGCATCCGTCAACCCTGAGACAGGGAAGCCATATCTCCTCTCATTCCCGAGAGTCACGGTACGTGACATAGTCAACGCCAGCATCCTTGTCCGCAAAGAGCTGGGGATTGAGAGCATAGACCTGATCCTGGGCGCCTCCATCGGGGGCTTCCAGGCCATTGAATGGGTCGTGATGGAGCCTGAGGCAATAAAGAAATGCGTCTTCGTGGCCTCCGACGTGAGAGTCTCCCCATATCTGACAGCATACGAGGAGGCGCAGAGGATGGCCATCGAGGCCGACCCTACCTTCCGCGAGGCGGCTGACCTCAAGGGAGGCGAGACGGGACTCCGCTGCGCAAGGGCAATAGCGCTGATCTCCTACCGCAACTACGAATGTTACTGCAAGTCGCAGGCTGAGGCCGATGACGACACCCTCTTCGCGGGCCGTGCAGCCTCCTACGAGCGGTACCAGGGCAAGAAACTCTCGGACCGTTTCGACGCATATACCTACTGGTATCTGGCAGACTCTGTCGACAGCCACAACATAGGCCGAGGCCGCGGAGGCGTGGAGAATGCGCTCAAGTCGGTCAAGGCGGAGATGACGGTCGTGGGCATCGACAGCGACGACCTCTTCCCGGCATCGCAGATGAGGGCCATAGCAGCGATGCTCCCAGGCTCGAAATATCTGACGATGACCTCTATCTACGGCCACGACGGCTTCCTGCTGGAGAGCGGCCAGATTGAATTTATTATCAAACCACTTTTAGAAGACCAATAGAAAATGAATATACTCAAGTTCGGCGGAAGTTCAGTGGGAACAGTCAAACCGCTGCTCAATGTCAAGAATATCGTTGAATCCCGCGGGGAAAGCGTCATAGTAGTGGTATCTGCCCTCGGCGGTGTCACAGACCTGCTCCTGAAGGCATCATCACAGGCTGCCTCCGGCGATCCCGGCTACCGCGACACAATCGCTGAGATCAGCCGCCGCCATAACGATATGATCGGCGAGCTCTTCGGCGAGAGCGCAAAGGCGGCAGTCCTCAAGGGAATGACAGGCAACTTCCTCTCACGGCTGCAGACTCTCTGTGAAGGAATCTTCACACTCGGTGTGCTCCCTGATAAGACCCGCTGCCAGATTGTGAGCTTCGGCGAGCAGATGTCATCCCGCATAGTCACCGAACTGATCGATGGGGCTGAACTCTACGACTCGCTCGACTTCATCAGAACTGTCAAGAGGGACGGCAAGGATGTCCTCGACGCAAAGCTGACAGAGAACCTTGTCAAGCAGGCATTCGAGGGATTCGGCGGCAAGTCGGTGGCAATCGTCCCGGGATTCATCTCAATCGACACCGCATCGGGCGAAATCACCAACCTCGGCCGCGGCGGCTCCGACTACACCGCCAGCATCATTGCAGCGGCACTCGATGCTGAGTGCCTCGAGATATGGACAGATGTGGACGGCTTCCTCACAGCCGACCCGAGAGTCGTCAAGGATGCATATGTAATCGACGAGATCAGCTTCACCGATGCGATGGAGCTCTGCAACTTCGGCGCGAAGGTCATCTACCCGCCTGCACTCTATCCTGTCTGCCCGAAGGATATTCCGATCCTCATCAAGAACACCTTCCGTCCTGAGGCGCGCGGAACCGTCATACGTCAGAAAGTCAATGCGGGCGGACGCTCTGTGACAGGTATCTCATCAATCTCCGATTCCTGCCTCATCACAGTCTCAGGCCCTTCGATGGCCGGCATCGTGGGTGTGGACGGCCGAATCTTCACGACTCTGGCCCGCCGCAACATCAGCGTCTTCCTGGTCTGCCAGTCATCTTCCGAGACCAACATCTCTCTCGGTATCAAGGCTGAGTACGCCGACCTTGCAGCGCAGCTCCTTGACGAGGAGTTCTCACGCGAGATAGCCGAAGGCTCTATGGCCCCGGCGCTCGTGCTCCGCGACCTGGCCACTGTGGCAATCGTCAGTGAGAATATGAAAGGAGTCAGGGGTCTTGCCGGCAAGCTCTTCAGCTCGCTCGGCGCCAACGGCATCAGCATCATCGCCTGCGCCCAGGGCACAGAGGAGCGCAACATCTCCTTCGTAATAGAGAAGGCCAACCTGCAGAAGTGCCTCAATGTGGTCCACGAGAAGTTCTTTATGGAGAAGGTCGGCAGCATCAGGCTCTATGTGGCGGGCTGCGGCACAGTGGGCGGCGCGCTCCTCGAGATTATCCGCCGCAGCGGGTCCGACATTGCAAGGCGCACCGGAAAGAGGCTCATCGTGGCCGGCGTGTCGAACAGCCGCCGCTTTGTGGTCAACCCTGACGGCATCGACCTCGGTATGCTCCCGAGCCTGCTCAGCGCAGAGAACAGCTGCTCCTGCGATGCCTCTGACGACGGATACTTCAAGGCTGTGAAGTATCTCGCACAGGAAGGGTCCATCTTTGTCGACTGCACTGCAAACGCTTCTGTAGCAAGCAAATACGAATGGCTTTTCAAGCACGGCTATTCTGTTGTGGCCTGCAACAAGATCGCCTTCTCGGCACCTATGACCGAATATTCGGCAATGAAGGCCGCAGCAGTGAAATATGGAGCGGGTCTCCGCTATGAGACCACCGTCGGCGCTGCTCTTCCGATTCTCGAGACCGCTGCGCGCTGCCTCAACTCAGGCGACCGCATCGACCGCATAGAGGCAGTGCTCTCCGGCACTCTCAACTATCTCTTCAGCAACTACCGGGGAAGCGACTTCGCAGGGCTTGTCGAGAAGGCCCGCGTGGCCGGCTATACCGAGCCCGACCCGATGATCGACCTCAGCGGACGCGACGTGCTCCGCAAGCTCCTGATCCTCTCCCGCGAAGCCGGTGTCGATATCGACGAGGCTGACGTAGAGAAGGAGGAAATCCCTCTTGACGAGGCTGTCCTCTCCGGACTCTGGCGCAAGGCTGCGGATGACGGCTGCCGTCTCCGCTTTGTCGCCTCGCTCGAAAGAGTGGGTGAGGGATACAAGGCCAGGATGGGCCTCAGGGCTCTTCCTGAAAGCCATCCTTTCTACAATCTCAACGGAACAGACAACTGCGCCCTCCTGACCACGGAGTTCTATCCGTCGCCGCTGGTAGTGCAGGGAGCCGGGGCAGGTGCCTTCCAGACCGCATCCGGCCTGCTGAATGACATACTGCTATGAGAAAGCCCTGGGAGAACCACTTTGACTATACATTCTTCCGCCCGTACATCGACTGGACTGCAAGAACCTGCTACTCCAGAATCGATGTGAAGGGGGCGGAGAACGTGCCGGACCCGGAAAAGGCCTCAGTCCTCTTTGCGGCCAACCACTGCTGCACGATGATGGACTCCCTTGTGATACTCCATACCCAGAAACATCCTGTGGCTTTTGTTGCAAGGGCCGATGTCTTCAAGAAGCCCTTCGTCGCACACCTTCTGTCGAACCTGAAGATTCTCCCAATCTACCGCAGCCAGCGTGACGGTGCCGATTCCCAGGAGAAGAACAGGCAGGTCTTCGACAATGTGGTGGAATGCATAAGCAAGGGGACACCTCTCGTCATACATCCCGAAGGAACCCACCGTCCGCGCAGAAGCCTCCTTCCTCTGAAGAAGGGCGTCTTCCGCATCGCTCTGCAGGCTGCCGCAGAGCATCCTGAAAGACCTGTCTATGTGGTTCCCACAGGGCTCGAATACGACGACTACTTCAACCTGCAGAAGCCTGTGACAGTCTCCTTCGGAGAACCTATGCTCATTGCTCCGGGCGTGGCATCGGAGGAGCATCTGCAGGAACTGGCGGACGAACTCCGCAGCAGGCTGGCATCCCTGATAACCTGCTTCCCGGACGACGGGAACCTCGAGGCAAGGGAAAAGGAGTTCGAGGAGCCGAAGCGGCGCCGCTATGGCCCGCTTGCCTGGCTCTCCGCGCTCGTGGCCCTGCCGCTCTTCGTGCTCTTCGGCTTCCTGTGCTTCCCGATACTGCTGGTATCCGCCATCCTGACCGGCAAGCTCAAGGACAGGGCCTGGCACAACACAGCGCGCTTTTCCAGCAGACTGGTGCTGACACCGTTCCTGGTCGCCGGAGCCGCAGTCGCAGGCGTCACCAGACTGCCCTGGTACGGAACAATCCTTCTGATTCTTCTTTCTTTGTACTCACATCCGATTTTCTATCGTATATTTGTCTTCTACAAGGAACTGTTAGGAAATGGAAAGAACTGAGGCTGAACTCGCAACCGCGCTTGAAGTCGCTTCTGAAGCAGGCCATATACTGCTTGAGAACGGCGCTGAGATCTCCAGAGTCGAAGAGACTATGGAGCGCATCGCCACCTTCTACGGCGTGGATTCAAAGAGTTTCTTCGTCCTGAGCAACGGCATCTTCACCACCAGCGCCTTCCACAAATACGCCAATGTGGAGTTCATCCCCTTCAAGGGGACACAGCTGGACAAGGTGGCTGCCGTCAACCAGCTCTCCCGCGACATAGAGGCGGGGAATCTCAGTGTAGAGGCTGCCGGGCAGCGTCTGAAGGAGATCCGCAGGATGGCCCCGAAACCACGTCTGGAACAGCTGCTGGCCTCCGCTTTCGGCAGCGCCGGCTTCTGCATAGTCTTCGGCGGCGGTATGCTCGATGCGGCGGCATCCTTTGTGGCCGGGCTGCTTCTCTGGCTCTTCGTGATGCTTGTCAGCACGCCACATCTCTCCAAGATCCTCGGCAACATCTGCGGCGGAGTCCTTGTGACAGCCCTCTGCATCATCTTCCACCGCATCGGCTTCGGCCACAGCCTCGGCAATATGGTCATCGGCTCAATCATCCCGCTGATCCCGGGAGTCCCGTTTGTCAACGGCATCCGTGACGTTGCCAATGAGGACTACATAGCAGGCGCCACCAGGCTTCTCGACGCGCTGCTGGTCTTCTTCTGCATTGCAGCAGGTGTCTCTGTAGCATTCCTGGTCGACAGGTGGATCTACGGCGCGATGATTTTGCTTTCCGGAATGCAGGTTGATCCCTTCACCTTCGCCATTCCGGTTCAGATCGTCGCTTCATTCATCGGAACAGCCGCTTTCGCCGTACTCTTCGGAGTTCCCCGCAGATTCTATTCCACCTGCGGACTTGTCGGTGCGATGGGGTGGGTCCTCTATATGGTGCTTGTCCGCTACACCGGCCTCGGTGTGGCCATCTCCACGGTGCTGGCCACTATGCTTGTCACTTTCGCCGCCCGCGAGGCCGCTGTGCTGCTCCGCTGCCCTTCGACAGTATTCCTGCTTTGCGGAATTTTCCCCCTGATCCCCGGGGCAGGCGTTTTCTGGACTACCTATTATATAGTTTCCAACCAGTTGCCGCAGGCACTCTCAAGCGGATTCGCCGCCATCAAGGTTGCGATTGCCATAGTGCTCGGAATAGTCATAGTGTCAGAGCTGCCGGCATCAGTCTTCAATCTGTTCAAAGGAAGAAAAGCGTCCAGATGACGAATCTGGCGAACTTGCCCACCAGCAGCAGGAGAATGGTCCATAAAGGCCGCGCCTTGTAGAATCCCAGCGCCAGGCATACAACGTCCCCTATGACAGGCACCCAGCTCAGCAGCGCCATCCAGACGCCGTACCTGTCAATCTTTGCTTTCTGTTTTTCGAGAGTCTCAGGCTTTACCTTGAACCATTTCTCTATCCATTCCCAGCGTCCGGCGCGTCCGATGAAATAGGTGGTGATTCCGCCAAGCCAGTTGCCGAGAGTGGCGACCAGCAGAGTCGCCATCGGAGCGCTGCCTGCTGCGAGAGCTGCGATGTATAGTGCGTCAGAGCTGAACGGCACGACCGTGGCGGCAAGGAATGTGCCGATGAAGAGGCCCAGAAGGCCGAGTTCTCCCAAGTCAGACATAGTGCAAAGATACATTTTTTCTACTCACGGATTGTCAAAATGTAAAAAATGTCCTATATGATAAAAAATCGCACTTATATAGAGAGGTGGATAGAAACTTTTTGCGATTTGCCGACCAATGTTAATGATTTTCGGATTAAATTTGTGAGTTATATATATTGGAAAAGAGTAAACATTTCAGAATAATGAAAAGGAATTACGAAAAATTAAGCGTCTCAGTGGTCGAATTCCAGAGCGACTGCCCGATTCTCGCAGGTTCAAAGACTTCTGTTCCGATCAAGGTGAATCAGGTCACTGTTGAGGAGTATCAACAGGGATTCGGAGTTCCCGGCGGAGACGATTTCCAGACCATCAGCTTCGATTAAAGGATGGAGATGCACAAAATGAGAAGAAAGATTTCAACTCTCCTTGTGGCGGGCATAATGGTGCTCGCTTCAGGATGTCAGGAAAACGGCTTCGATTTCTCTGTGACAAAGGTCAGGATTGTGCCTGTGGTCTCTTCTGTCACAACTACCAAGTCGGCGGAGAATGCTCCGGCGGTTCCTGAACACATAGCCACATATACAATTTCCGATGACCCTGAGAATCCGCTCTATCTGCACGTCCTTGAAAGTGACATTGAGGATGATTTCCAGTCCCGGATGGCTCATACCAGAGGTTCGGAGATCACTACCGAGAATATCAGTGAATTCTACATCAAGGCCTTCGCAGTGGATGGATGGAAGGAAAACGACATTGAGCAGACAAAAGGGGAGTATTTCTCCTCGGTGAAAGTGACCAAGTCGGACGACAAATGGACTATGGCCACAGAACAGTACTGGATCAACGGCCGCAATATCAAGTTCTGGAGCTGGTATGGCGCTGAGCCGGCATATTCCGGCGCAGGTGATGCCCTTGGAAGTACAACTTCCATCAACAATTATGTGGCTCCTGCATCCGTTGCTGACCAGAAGGATGTCATTGTGGCTTACAATTCCACTACACGCAACCTCAATGAGGCAAAGACAGGTATGGCAGAAGGCGATACAATAAACATCCATTTCCGCCACGCTCTCTCCAAGATACTGTTCGATGTCACCGAAGTAGCAGGTACTGTCGGGGATATCACTTTGTCAAATGTTTATACAAAGGGCAACTGTGCGATATCGGTTCCGAGCGGCTATCCTGTATTCGCCTGGCAATTGCAAAGCACACCGTCATCATATACGGCGTCTGCCAGTGACGCACTTTTCCTGATTCCTCAGGAACTGAAGGCATTCGGGACAAAGTCCGCTGCAACCATAAGCGTTGAAATCAACGGAGCCGTGCTGGGTCCTATTGCAATTGACAAGAACGGCTCTGAAGATGTCGAATGGAAGGCCGGTAAATACTATAAATACAAGATTACCAAAAGCTCCATACTTGTCTATTCTGACGATTGGACAGAAGGCAGTTCGGAGATTACTTTCTAAATATCTTACAAATGAAAAGAATAGCATTTATTCTGTCTATTCTTATCTCTTTGGCATCCTGCAGCAGTTTTCAGGAAAGTCTGCAGGTCGAGGAATATCCTATAGATTTGAATTTCACGTTTGAGACAAGGGCAGGCGGCAGCGGAAGTGAAGCCGCAGCGCCGGTCATCAACTGCATGCGCGTGCTGATTTTCTACGGAAATCCGGCCGGTTCAGAGACCCAGGGCAACCTGGTGTTCAACACATTCTACGCATTCGGTTTCAACACGACAAGGCAGACAGGCAAATACAACGTTGCGCTTGCCAACCAGATAGTCCTGCCGCAGTCCGACTGCCGCAACTATAAAATATATGTAGTGCTCAACGAGGAGGGATTCACACTGTCAGGTGCGACACCGGAAGATTTGCACACCAAACTCGGCGACTTCGAGGGCAATGAAACGGCCCTTCAGAACATTCTGGCCACTCCGGCTGTTTATACTGAAGTGCTGAAGAACACAGATGAACCTGCGTTCCTCATCAGCGGATGCAAGGCAGTCACATTCGGTGACGGTGAACTTGGCAGCGGAAAATCCGTGACAGTCGATGGCGGCGACGGCTTCAACCGCGGCCGCTCTATGGCGCAGATCGTCATCAGCAAGATCACCAGCGAACCTGCTGACGGATTTGATTATTCCAGCACCGAAGTACCGCTTATCTTCGTCAAGTCCGTGACCCTGGAGAATGTTCCAGACGCCATCTCCTGGTCAAATGATGACGGGAAGATTGGCACAGTCGGATCCACAGCTGTTTCTGCAATGACAGCAGTGCCGGTCGGCGCAGCCAACACCGACGGCTACTACAACCGCGAATGGTACGGCCACGTGACCCGCACCATCTCTAACCTCTACGCGCAGAAAGTGCAGTACACGGATGCGAAATTCTATCGTTCCGGAAATAATACCGATATTGCTGGAGAGGGCAATAATGGAAAATACCAAAGACAATGGTCTTTTTCTGTAAAGCCCTATCGCACATCCGACTCTCCTACGTCACATCCTCCTATCAGTTACACGCCATTTATATATACCTATGTGGCCGGCAAAGACTTTAAAGTATCCGGTACTAAACCTGACGCAATCAACGCAATCAAAGGTCTGGAGGCTTGGGAAAAAGGCGACGATAAAAGTAACGGCGTGCTTCTTGGCCAATTGCCGGGGGTTTTCAATGCAACGCAGGACGACAACGAAGAAATGTCCGAGAACATCTCCTATACATCGTATGAGGTGACCGGTGTTCAGAAAGATGGAGGGACCAAAACGACAATCAGCCCCGCCACTTTGACCGATGACTACTGGACTGTCCGTCTCGGTGACAAATTCTATGTGCCGGAGAACATCCAGAGCGCCACGACCAACGCCACCTGCCTGCGCATAAAACTTGCCATCGCTCAGCCGAAGTTCAGTTTCAGTCTGAACAAAGAAGCTGGCAATCGCGTGGCTACCGAAGATTGCAACAATAAAAATTCAGGGGATAAGATAGCCGACAATGTTTACAAGGAAGGGTACAATTTCGTTGACCCTACCACACTTCCTTCCCCGTCATCGCTGCCTGGTGAATCGGGCCTGACATACACCTATTATGCTGGTGACAGCGAAGACGGAACTCTCAAGGCTATTAAAGAAATTGACGGAAACTGGATTAAGGCCAATAGCAAGGTAGTTTGGGCGGATGATGAAACACACCAGGTGGATATTTCTACAATTGGCAATAACGATTGTGATGATCACATTTACGACAGTGAAACAGGAACAGGTGGGTATTACGTCTACATCGACGGATTCTCCCGCAGGACAGCAGCCGTCCAGAGCAGCATCGTGGTCAACGAGACTCTCAAGGGTTCGAAATTCAGCTGGAACGTGCCGGCATCGGATGACGCCACTACCCACGTGTACGACTTCGTCATTCCGATC
>JAZRVT010000009.1:0-14508 GCA_045599325.1 Bacteroidales bacterium
TACCAGTACACCCTCCTCCACATGGAGGTCGGCGGACAGGATCCATACTACGCAACCAACCACAATCTCCGCGCATTCGCATACCCACAGCTCACAATCGGTGTTCGCTTCTAATCTGTTAACAGACAGTAACAATAAAAAAAAGGGTCTCAAAACTGAGACCCTTTATTTTTTTGCGTATTTTTGTGTTTATGAAACAATACCTTGACCTGCTAAGACATATCTCGGAGAACGGCACCTTCAAAGGCGACCGCACCGGCACGGGTACCAAGAGTGTATTCGGCTTTCAAATGCGTTTTGACCTCTCCGAGGGTTTCCCGCTCCTTACTACCAAGAAGGTTCATCTCAAATCAATTATCCACGAACTTCTCTGGTTCATTGCAGGTGATACTAACATCCGCTACCTCAAGGAGCACGGTGTATCCATATGGGATGAGTGGGCTGACGAGAATGGAGACCTCGGGCCTGTCTATGGTCATCAGTGGCGCAGCTGGCCCGCTCCTGACGGAAGGTCAATTGACCAGCTTTCAGACGTAGTCGAACAGATCAAGCGCAATCCTGACAGCCGCCGACTGATTGTCAGTGCCTGGAATCCAGCAGAGGTGGATAAGATGGCTCTGCCTCCTTGCCACTCCCTGTTCCAGTTCTATGTGGCTGACGGCCGCCTCAGCTGCCAGCTCTATCAGCGCAGCGCGGACACTTTTCTCGGTGTCCCTTTCAACATTGCTTCGTATGCTCTGCTGACAATGATGGTTGCCCAGACCTGCGGGCTGAAGGCCGGTGATTTCATCCACACCCTTGGAGACGCTCACATCTACACAAACCATTTCGAGCAGGTTGCTCTCCAGCTTTCAAGGGAACCCCGCCCTCTGCCGACAATGAAAATCAATCCTGAACGCAGAAGTATCTTTGACTTTGTGTATGAGGATTTCGAACTTGTAGGATACGATCCGTGGCCTGCAATCAAGGCTCCTGTAGCAGTATAGATCAGATGGACACAATCAACCTGATAGCCGCTGCGGCGGACAATATGGCAATCGGCTCCAAGGGGCGGATGCCGTGGCACATCTCCGCTGACTTCAAGTATTTCAAGCGCACGACAATGAGCCATACCGTTGTTATGGGATGGCGGACGTGGCTGTCTCTCGGCTGTAAGCCGCTGCCCGGTCGCAGGAACATTGTCATCAGCAGGGAACCGGCATCAGAGGCGGACCTGGCGACAGGAGCCGAGTTCCATCCTTCACTTGACGCTGCCCTTGAAGCCGCTTCCGGCGACGGCGAGATCTTCATAATCGGCGGCGGTGTAATCTACAGCCGCTCCATCGACCGTGCAGACAGGATTTATCTTACCCGCGTCCACACCGTCGTCGAAGATGCAGACACTTTCTTCCCTCAGCTTGAGGATGGCTCCTGGAATGAGGTTATGCGCAGCATACAGTATTCTGACAGCAAGTCCTGCCTGGACTATGAATTCATTGTCTATGAAAGAAAACGTTAAGACACCTCTGAGGGAGTCCTTCGGAAGCTCTTTCGGAGTCCTTATGGCTCTTGCCGGCTCTGCTGTGGGCCTCGGCAATCTTTGGAGATTCCCTTATCTCGTGGGGGAGAACGGCGGTGCCGCCTTCATCATCATCTATCTCATCTTTGTCTTCGCCATCGGAATGCCGATAATGCTTTCTGAGTTCCTGATCGGGCGCCGCGGCCAGGCCGCCGCTACAGGTGCTTTCAGAAAACTGGCACCCGGCAGCAAGTGGGGCCTTGTGGGAGCGATGGGTGTCCTCTGCTGCGCAGTCATACTTTCATTCTATTCCGTCGTAGGAGGGTGGAGCGTGGACTACCTGCTCAAATCCTGCACCCTGGCATTCACAAGGGAGGGAAGCAGCGAGGCTCTCTCCACAATGTTCGGAGAATTTGTCTCATCGCCGTTCAAGCCACTGATATTCCATACCATATTCCTTGCTGTCACCGGTTTCATAGTGGTCGCAGGCGTGAAGAAAGGCATCGAGAAGTTCTCTAAGATAATGATGCCTGCGCTTTTCTTCATCATTGTCATCATTGCTGTCAGGTCATTGACGCTCAATGGCGCTGAATCAGGCATCAGGTATCTCTTCAAGCCTGATTTCTCCAAGGTGACCTCCGGGACTCTTGTCGCCGCGCTCGGGCAGGCATTCTTCTCGCTCTCGCTCGGCAGCGGAATGGTGATCACATACGGTTCCTATGCCCCTAAGGGGGACAGTATGCTCTCCACTTCGGTCAAGACCATTGCCGCTGACACTCTTTTTGCAATCATCGCGGGCTGTGCCATTATGCCGGCGGTCTTCGCATTCGGCATCGACCCTAGTGCGGGCCCTGGGCTTGTCTTCGTGACACTGCCATATATCTTCAGCCAGATGCCTTTCGGCGGTGCGATTGCGATACTTTTCTTCGTGACGCTGCTGCTGGCGGCTCTCACCTCCTCCATCTCACTTCTTGAGGTGGTGACCTCATTCGGCATTGAGGAAATGAAGATGAGCCGCAAGACTGCCACTCTCGTAGCTTTGCTGCTGCTCTGGACTTTCGGCTGTCTCTGCTCCCTTTCGCAGGGCGTTCTGGCAGATGTGAAGATCTTCGGGATGAATATCTTCGACCTCTTCGACTATGTGTCGGCCAATATCCTGATGCTCTTCGGCGGTCTGATGGTAGTCCTTTTTGTCGGCTGGAAACTCGGCCGCAAGGTCATCCGTGAGGAACTCACCAACGGCGGCACGCTCAAGATTCCCCGTTGGGTATCTGAGACACTCACTGTCCTTATCCGCTTCATCGCCCCCGCCGCAATTCTTGTTATCGCCTTCTGCTAGCCGACCCGCCGGAAGTGCGGAAACAGCAGTTTTGCACTTCTTGGTCCGCTCCGACAGGACCGCTGCAGCGTTTTGAGCAGAAAAAATCACCCTCTTATGGCTTCGGCCGGGTCGATGGAGGCGGCGTGGCGGGCGGGGAAGGTGCCGGAGGCGATGCCGAGGAGGGCTGCGACGGCCAGGCCTGCCGCAATCCGGCCGAAACTCAGCCGGAGGGTCAGCGCCGCAGAGCCCGCCCCGCCCGCCGCTGCTGAAACATCCGGATGCGCCGCTCCGCTCCAGGCTCCCGTGCAAAGGTTGACAGCAGCGATGCAAAGAACCGCCAGGCAGATGCCTGCGGCGCCGCCAAGGAGCGAGAGCGCCGCCGATTCACCTACAATCTGGCCGACAATAGTCCGTCTCTTCGCCCCGAGGGCCCTGCGGATGCCGATCTCCCGTTTCCGTTCCTCGACAGAGACATACATTATGTTCGCGATTCCGAAGCCTCCGACGAGAAGGGAGAAGAATCCCACTATCCAGCCCAGCCTTTCCAGGAGAAGGAAGATTTCATTCATCTCATTGATGATGAAGGAAAGCCTGTTGACGGCGAAGTTGTCCTTCGCCCCCGGCGCGAGCCTCCGGGCCTGCCTCATCAGAATCCTGGCCTCTTCGGCCGGGACTCCCGAGACTATGATGCTGTTGCTGACTCCGCCGGCACCAGCAGCAGCGGCCATCGACCTGAAGGGCACAAGGCAGACGTTGTCAACATCTATTGTGTTGACCGATGCTGTTCCCGACCGCTCGAAAACCCCGATGACTGTGTAGAGCGCCCCTCCGGCCCTGATTTTCATCCCGACAGCAGCGGCTGCGCCCGCGAACTTTCCTCCACTGCCGGGGGCGCGGTCCGCACCCTTCTCCTTAAGCAGTGCCCTGCAGCGGTCCGCTCCGATTACGGCCACTGCGCTGCCGTGTCTCAGTTCTGAATCAGAGAAGCCGCGTCCGGCGGCAACAGCACAGTTCGCCGCCAGCGCCCAGTCGCCGTCAACACCTGTGACCCCTTCGCCACGGCTGCAGAAGGCGATGGCCCGACCGCCGATGCCAGAGCCGCCAGCACCGCCAGAGCCACCAGCCCCGCCAGCCCCGCCAGAGCCGCTTCCCAGCCTTTCCTCCAGAAATCTGTACTCACGGAAAGAGACCTGAGGCCGCGAGGCATACTCCCACCATCGGAACAGACCGTCTTCGTTAAGGTCCGGTTCGAGAGGCACCTGCTCGATAAAGAGCGAACCGGTGCCGAATTCCTCAAAACCTTCTTTCAATGCCGCTTCCAGCGAATCCACAAGAACCAGGACCGCCACGATGGAAAACACCCCGACAGACACCCCAAGCAGCGACAGGAGTGTACGCAACGGGTCGGCCCTGAACTCCTCCAGGGCCCGTACCATAAACTCTTTCATAAAACCTCCCCACTAATCCTTCAGTCCGATCTTCTTCCTCAGTCCCCTCAAGGTGTCAAATGCCTCAAGAGGGGACATCCTGTTTATGTCAAGTCTTTTAAGTTCTTCTTTGATGTCGAGCAGCAGCGGGTCGTCGAGCTGATAGAGCGACAGCTGTATGCCGCCGTCCCTTTTCCTGCTGCCTTTTGAAACTGCAGTCCCGCTGGCGCCCGTCTGACTGCCGCCTGCACCAGGCCGGCTGCCGCACGCTGCACCGCTGACGGCGCTATCTCCGCAGTCGCGTTTGCTTTCAAGGTCCGCAAGTTTAGTTTCAGCCTTGGAGACCACTTCGGCCGGCATTCCGGCCATCCTGGCCACGTGGATGCCGAAACTGTGGGCCACGCCCCCCGGAAGGAGCTTTCTCAGGAAGATGACCTTCCCGTCGTCTTCCTTCACGGCTATATGGTAATTGTGAACACGGGAGTAGAGCCTCTCGAGTTCGTTGAGTTCGTGATAGTGTGTGGCGAAGAGAGTCTTCGGATGCGGCTCCTGGTGGAGATACTCCACGATGGCCCAGGCGATGGACATTCCATCGAAGGTGCTGGTGCCCCGGCCGATCTCGTCAAGCAGGATGAGCGAGCGTTCCGAGAGATTGTTCAGGATGGTCGCTGTCTCGAGCATCTCCACCATAAAGGTGGATTCTCCCTGAGATATATTGTCAGATGCTCCGACTCTTGTGAAGATCTTGTCCACAATGCCCATTTTCGCCCGTTTTGCGGGCACGAAGCATCCTGTCTGGGCTAGCAGGCATATGAGCGCGGTCTGCCGCAGAAACGCCGATTTTCCGGCCATATTCGGACCTGTCAGCACAATGATCTGCTTGGTGCCGTTGTCCATCTGCAGGTCGTTGGCCACATATTCCTGCCCCTCTTCGAGATTCTGCTCGATGACAGGGTGGCGGCCGGCCGTTATCTCTATTGAGAGACTGTCGTCGATTTCAGGACGGCAGTAGTTGCGTTCTTCGGCCAGCAGGGCGAATCCCGCGAGGATATCCATCCTGGCGAGCACCCCGGCATTCTTCTGGATCACTCCCACAGAGGCCTGGATCTGCGCCACCAGGTCCGCATATATGCGGGTCTCGATGGCGAGGATCTTCTCCTCGGCTCCGAGGATTGTCTCTTCATACTGCTTCAGCTCCGGAGTTATGTAGCGTTCGGCTCCCACGAGAGTCTGCTTCCTGATCCACTCAGGAGGCACCTTGTCCTTGAATGTATTGCGCACCTCGAGGTAGTAGCCGAAGACATTGTTGTAACTGATCTTCAGCGATGAGATGCCGGTGACCTCCCTCTCCCGCTGCTGGATTTCGAGGAGTATCTGCTTGCCTTCCCGCAGCACTTTGCGCAGGCCGTCGAGCTCTTCAGAGACCCCGGCAGCGATGACATCGCCTTTGCCGAGGGCAGAAGCCGCTTCTGCCATTATGGTGCGTGAGATGCTGCCGTAAAGCTCTGTGCAGGCATCCAGCTGCACGGCCAGCGAAACCAGCGCATCGCTGCCGCTGTCGCCCAGAAGCGCCCTTATATGTTCTGTGCTGCTGAGGGCACGGGCCAGCTGCAGCGCCTCGCGCGGCATAAGCCTTCCAGCCGCTGCCTTGGCGACAATCCTCTCGAGGTCGCCGACGCAGGCTATCTCATCGCGGACATTCTCCCTCAGAGTGCTGTCGGCAAGGAATGCGTCTATTGTATCGTATCTTGAATTCAGCTGTGCTATGTCCATCAGAGGCATCGAGAGCCACTCCCTGAGCATCCTTGCTCCCATAGGGCAGCTGCAGCGGCACACAGCGTCGAAAAGCGACCGTCCGCCGTCTCCTCCAGCGGGGGTGAAGACCTCCAGGTTGCGGAAGGTGAAGCGGTCCATCCAGACAAACTCCCCGCGGTCGATGCGGCCGATGGAGCGGATATGGCCGATGTCGCTGTGGCAGGTCATCTCAAGATAGAAGAGGATGGCGCCAGCAGCGCTGATGCCGAGAGGCATCTGCTCAATGCCGAATCCCTTCAGCTGCTCAACCTTGAGCTGGCCGCACAGCTTGCGGCGGGCCGATTCAAGGACGAAAGGCCACTGGTCAAGAGGAGTGATGCAGGCTGCTCCGCCATATTTTCTGCGGAAGCCCTCCACATAGGACTTCTCCAGCAGTATCTCCTTCGGAGCCATCGTGCCGAGCAGCATATCAGCATATTCAAGCGTGCCCTGGGCCACCTTGAAAGTTCCCGTGGAGATGTCGAGGAATGCAAGGCCCGCCGAGTTGCCGTCGAACGATACCGCCGCCACGAAATTGTTTTCCGTCGACTTCAGCAGATTGTCGTTGTAGGCCACTCCCGGGGTGACGAGTTCGGTCACGCCGCGCTTGACAAGCTTTTTCGTGAGCTTAGGGTCCTCAAGCTGGTCGCAGACAGCTACCTTGAGGCCTGCCGAAACGAGTTTCGGGAGATAGTTGTCTATGGCGTGGTAAGGGATGCCGGCAAGTTCAGTATAGTTGCCGCCACCCGCCATCTTGCGCGTGAGCACTATTCCGAGGATACGGCTCGCCTTGATGGCATCCTCACCGAAGGTCTCATAGAAGTCCCCGACCCGGTACAGCAGCATTGCGTCGGGATACTGGGCCTTGATTTCGAAGTATTGCTTCAGAAGAGGCGATTCGGTTGTTGTTTTTTCTTTCACAGCAAGCAAAAATACCTAAAAAATCGACGCGGATTGTTATCTTTGTAAGAGAAAATGCCAAAACCCTTAATTATGAAGAAACTTCTTTTCTTTGCAGCCCTCTGCGCAGCATTCATCACTGCCGGCTGCACAGCCTCCCCTGAAGAGGAATTTGAGAAAGATATGGCCCAGTACCTCGACCAGATCGACGCTGTCGGACTGGCGTGCGTAGTGGTCAAGGACAACCAGGTCATCTATCACCACAATTTCGGAGTGAAGAGCCTCGAGACTCAGGAGCCTGTCGGGGACAACACCATCTTCCGCATCGCGTCCATCTCAAAGTCTTTCACAGCAACTTCATTCATGCAGCTTGTAGAGCAGGGCAAAGTCTCTCTGAGCGACGACGTCAGCGACCTCATCGGCTTCAAGGTGCGCAACCCGAAGTGGCCTGACACACCGATCACCCTCGAGATGCTCCTCTCACACACCTCGTCCATCAACGACAACCAGGGATACTGGGAGACAATCGACATCATCAACCCTGACCTCAGTCCGGACGCAGCCCTCTGCTACAACGACTATGAGCCGGGCAGCGGCGGATATGAGTACTGCAACCTCAACCTCAACCTCGCAGGAACAATCCTCGAGCGCATTTCCGGCGTACGCTTCGACCAGTATGTTGTGAAGAACGTCCTCGAGCCTCTCGGAGTCTACGGCGGCTATTGCGTGGACTCGCTCGACGCATCCCGCTTCGGTTCGATCTATGAGTGGGAAGGCGACAAGTATGTCCTTCAGGAAGAGGCCTATGAGCCAAGGTCAGAGAAGATTGCCAACTACCAGTTCGGCCACGACGCACTCCTCTTCTCCCCGACAGGCGGCATGAAGATCTCCGCACTCGACCTTGCACGAGTGATGACAATGCATATGAACTACGGAACGACCCCTGACGGAGTGAAGATAATCTCCGAGGAGAGCTCACGCGCAATGCAGTACGAGCGCTCGGAACCTGAACACTACGGCCTCAACCTCTGGCTCGCCGACGACTATGTTGACGGCGTCACCCTTGTCGGTCATACCGGCGGCGCATACGGCCTCCGCAGCGCTATGTTCTTCAACCCTGACGAGAAGTACGGCTTCGTCGTCATCAGCAACGGCGCACACGCACCGGAGGGAATGGAACTCCCTGACAGCAATGTCCTGAAGGGTACCATTGCCCGTATGTATGAGCACTTCATCAAATAGAAACCTCGTCAGGCCCAAGAAGGCTCTCGGACAGCACTTCCTGACCGACCAGAGCGTGGCACAGGCCATAGTGGCTGCCCTCAGGGGCGCCGGGCCTGTGCTCGAGGTCGGTCCGGGGATGGGTGTCCTCACACAGTACCTCCTCAAGCGCAGCGACATCGACCTCAAGGTAGTCGAGATCGACACCGAGTCTGTCGCCTGGCTGCTGGAACATTTCCCGCAGATAGCCAAAGGACTCTACGAGGCCGATTTCCTAAAACTGGACCTCTCACACCTGTTCGCAGGCGATTTCGCCATCATCGGCAACTTCCCGTACAACATCTCCTCGCAGATATTCTTCAAGGTGCTCGACTGCCGCAACCAGGTGCCGGAGGTTGTCTGCATGATCCAGAAGGAAGTGGCCGAGCGCATAGCAGCGGGTCCGGGGTCCAAGACCTACGGCATCCTCTCCGTGCTGCTTCAGGCCTGGTATGACATCGAATACCTCTTCACTGTCGGCGAAGGGTGCTTCGTTCCGCCGCCAAAGGTCAAGAGCGCGGTTATCAGGCTGACCCGCAACAGCCGCCCCTCGCTCGACTGCGACGAGAATCTCTTCAAGCAGATTGTCAAGACAACCTTCAACCAGCGCCGCAAGACCATCCGCAATTCCATCAAGCCTCTGCTCTCCTCGCGGCCTGAGGGCCTGCCGTTCCTCGATGCTCGTCCGGAACAGCTGTCAGTGGAGGATTTCATCACACTCACACGCGCCTTCGGGCAGTAAGTCATTTTTGCTCCGGTGGAGGGCCGCCGCTGATTATCAGCAGTATCGGCAGATGGTCCGACACTCCGCCGTTATATCTCGGACCTATGTATGTGCGCCTCGGCTTCACGCCGAGGTAACTTTTATCCTCTTCAAGCAGGAATCCCGGTGCGAATATCACGGCGGTTGCGGCTGAAACCGGCTTCACGTTTCCAGCCGCTGCCGCTGCCGCCTGTGCATCTGCAGTCGCCTGTGCATCTGCAGTCGCCTGCGCATCTGATGCCTCCACGACCTCGACTGGTTCTGCTGGTTCTGCTGAGACTGTATCCGCCGGTATGCAGGATTCAGGAATATGACCCGACAGAGCATCTGAGACGAAGAAATGGTCGATAGTCTCCCATCTGCCCCTGTATTTCAAGGTGCCGCCTGCGGGATGCCCGTTGTCGGCGGTTGCCGGCGTGATGCCGGTGAAGTCCGCCGGTGGCACGCTGTTGAAGGCTGACGGCGTCACTGGCGTGCATCTGTGCAGCGGCGGAGCCTCCGGCTCCGTGTCGTTGAAGTCGCCCATAGCGATGATTCTGCAGCCGGGATCTGCCTTCAGGAGAGAGTCGCAGAAGGCTGTCAGCAGCGCCCTTACGGAATCGCGCCGGGGCTGCGACTTCGCTGCGCCGCCCCTTTTTGACGGCCAGTGGTTGACGAAGATGTGAAGGGTGTCGTCCGCTCCGATGAGGCCGCCGCTGATGAAACCTCCGCCGGGGTCCACTCCGATGTTGCCGCTATCGTGGTTGCCGCCAGTCACCAGGCCCTTCACATACAGGATATCGCGGGTCTCAAAGCCGAGGACCCTCAGAGAGTCCACGGCTATGGGCCTGAAGAGGTCCTTCCGGTAGAGCAGCGCGACATCAATCCCCCGCTGGTCGGGCGACTCGCGGTGGATGTAGCCGTAGCCGAGTTCCGCCAGCGGACTCTTCGTGGCAATCTGGCGCACCGCCAGCCTGTTCTCAACCTCCGCCAGTCCCACTATTGCCGGCAGTTCCCCCGTGACAGAGGCCGAGGCGATGACCGTCTTGCCGATCAGGTCCCGCTTCTTCTCAAAACGGCCCCAAGTCCAGTGCGTCACAGCCTGCGCCGTATATTCATTGTCATTCTTCAACGGGTCGTCGAACGGGTCGAAAAAGTTCTCCACGTTCCAGAACATCACCACAAACGCCGCAAGGCGCAAAATCTCTCTCCACATAACTTCAAATAATAATATAGTTCGTTTGAATCGGAATAATCGTCAATGAAGTGCAGATTGTGCCATTCTGCACTTCCCGCGGGCGTCGGACCATCTGGGAAGTGCAATTCGGGGCTTCCTGCACTTCTTGCCCTGATGTGGGCGGCGCTTTGACTGGGCGCTCCGCTGGTTTGCGTGCCGGCCGCTACAAACGCGGCCCGGTCCCGCAAACGCAGGCTCGCTCCACCAGGCCTGCGCACGCGCCGCCCTGGACCAGACCGATCAAGGCAGACCGAGAAGTGCAAAACAGCGGTTCCTGCACTTCCGACAGTTTAAATTGCCTTTGGAAACAGGCTGCTCAGAATCTCTGGCGGGAGGTGAAGGATGCTCTGAATCCTGGCATTTGATGCATTGAAGTCGAAGTGGAGTCTCTTTGCTATCTCCACCTTGGCATTTGGGGGCAGAAGAGAGAGTTTGTCGATATGATAGTCTCTCATACTGAGCATCATAGCCGCGCTATAGAGTTCTTCCGATGTCAGGACAATCTGATCACCCAACCTTTTTGCCTCTTCGCTGAATGCTTCGATATTCTTGGAGAGAAGGTTGAAATATTGATGGGCACTTCTGAAGAGTGATTCCCCAAGCTCATATTTGATGTAACTTGAAGGCAGTACCATACCATTCTTTACAACAAGGCCCGGGAAATGCGGATCTGTTCTGAATGTCAGTCTCCTTTTCTCTTTAAAACTGATCTTATCGAAAGGAATACCTTCCAGAGATTTGGCGAACGGGTTGAAGTAAAGGGACCCTCCACTCCAAGGATCTGAAAATGGCGTGTAACGAGGGTCCACTACATACCTGTTCCTATGTATATAGACAATTTCATTCCTTATCATCTTCAGGTCTGTAATCTCAATGGGATTGTCGCACTTGAAATTCCTTAGATTTACATTTCTTCCTATCGATTTGAGATGCTTGGAAGTTCTGTAGATATACCCTTCTTGAAACTCAAGGCATTTTTCCCTGCTGCATCCGAGTAGTCCGTGGATGTGGTTCCCCATTATACTGTCGGTTATGACAGTGATGCCTGCTTCCGCGGCACTGAAAGCGACATTGCTGAAAGAAAAATCATAGTCCTCGTCAGTGACATTGACCATCTCATTCAGAAATCCAGGCGTGCAGAAATGCCAGAATCCGCCAAGTTCATCCCTGGCCTTCTCGAACCTGTAATTGCATTCATTCTCCAACTCGCTGAAAGTGCGAGGTCTGACGCTCAGATTGAGCGAATCGGACACGACGGTGTCCATAAAAGTCCTTGTCATAATTCTCTTTTTTAAAATCTTTCGCCACTTGTGACAAATGACTCTGTAAAGATGGAGAATGGTTCAAACAAATACAAGCCAATCCGGCAATTTCATCCATTAATCATTCAAGAACAAATCAAGAAGTGCAATTCGGGGCTTCCTGCACTTCTTGCCCTGATGTGGGCGGCGCTTGTCTGTGGCGCTCCGCTGGTTTGCGTGCCGGCCGCTGCAAACGCGGCGCGGTCCCGCAAACGCAGGCTCGCTCCACCAGGCCTGCGCACGCGCCGCCCTGGACCAGACTGATCGAGGCAGACCGGGAAGTGCAGAAACTGCGGTTTCCGCACTTCTGGAGCCGTCCGCGGGACTGAAAGAACTCGGGAAGTGCAACTCGCCGGACTCAAACCCGGCTGTCACAGTCCATCTTTTTCGTATCTTCGTAGAATCAATATGAGATTCTATGGAAAAGCATTTTTTGAAAGCTATCGCGTTCATCGCCCTGTGCCTCGCGGCGGGGTGCACTGACAGTATAAACGAAGTGCCGGGTGACGGCTTTGTCACCGTTCATCAGAAGAAGGGTCCGGTGCTGGGCTACAGCCCGAAGTCCGGAGTCACCATCCTGACTGATGGCGGCAGGGCCTTCAAGGACCTGAACCGCAACGGAGTGGTCGACCCATACGAGGACTGGCGTCTGCCGGCTGAAGAACGCGCGGCGGACCTGGCTTCGCAGATGGACAAGGACCAGCTGTGCGGCCTGATGCTCTTCAGCTCGCACAACGAGGCTAAGGACACTGTGATCACGGAAAAGCAGCGCAAGTATCTCAGCCGGGACTATATCCGCCACATCCTTGTCACAAAGGTGGGCTCCCCCTGGCAGGCCGCCAAGTGGTCAAATGACCTGCAGGCTTTTGCGGAGTCGCTTCCGCTCGGAATCCCGGCCAACAACAGCTCCGACCCGCGCAACTACACTGAGTCTGACAGCGAGTACAATGCCGGTTCGGGAGGCGACATCTCCCACTGGCCGCGTGAAATCGGTCTCGGTGCGACTTTCGATATGGACATCATCCGCCGGCACGGCGAGATTGCCTCGAAGGAATACCGTGCGCTCGGCATCACGACTGCCCTCTCTCCGCAGATTGACTTGAACACCGACCCGCGCTGGAGGCGTTTCCACGGCACTTTCAGTGAATCTCCGGAACTGAACAAGGATATCGCGCGCACTTATGTCGACGCGTTCCAGACTTCAACGGGCGAAGCCCAGATCAGCGGCGGATGGGGTTATGAGAGCGTCAACGCGATGGCCAAGCACTGGCCGGGCGGCGGCGCAGCGGAAGGCGGACGCGACTCGCATTTCGATTTCGGCAAGTATGCTGTCTTCCCGGGCGGCAATTTCGAGATGCATATGTATCCGTTCCTGGAGGGCGCCTTCAAGCTTGACGGCCCTACTGCATCGGCCTCTGCTACAATGCCTTTCTATACTGTGGCCTGGAATATCGACCCTTCGGGCGAGAACGTGGCCCAGAATTTCAGCAGATACATCATCCACGACCTGCTGCGGGAGAAATACGGATTCCAGGGGGTTGTCTGCACTGACTGGGGCGTTACGGCTGACTGCGTCGATGTCGGAGTGCACGGCGGCAAGCCGTATGGGGTCGAGCATCTGACAGTCGCTGAGCGCCGCAAGCGTGCCATCGAGGTGGGTGTGGACCAGTTCGGCGGCTGTGACGACAAGGGGCCTGTGGTTGAAGCATACGATATGCTTTGTGCGCAGTACGGCGATGAGTGGACCAGGAACCGCTTTGAGGAGTCGGCGAGAAGGCTGCTTATCAATATCTTCCGCACCGGCCTGTTCGAGAATCCGTACCTGGACCCGGAGGTGAGCGATGCCATTGTCGGCTGCGAGGAGTTCTGCCGCGAGGGATACGAGGCACAGCTCAAGTCCATCATTATGCTGAAGAACCACGGCGGAGTGCTGCCTGTGGCCAAGGGATCGAAAGTATATGTGCCGAAGCGCCTTTCTCCGGCATCAGCGGATTTCTGGGGCACTTCCCACAAGGAGCGAAAGTGGGGCTATCTGATTGACACTGCGCTGGTAAGCAAGTATTATACAGTGGTGGAAACCCCTCAGGAGGCAGATTTCGCGCTAGTCCCGGTAACATCGCCTGAGGGCAACTGGGGCTATGACAAGATCGGTCACCAGTATCTCCCGATCAGCCTCCAGTATGAAGACTATGTGGCAGTGGACGCCAGGGAGGTTAGCATCGCCGGCGGCGGCCCTCTGGAGAAGAGTGCCAACCGCAGCTACAAGGGCAGGAGGGAGTTCTCTTACAACAGGGATGATATGGTGACGGTGCAGGAGACTGCAAAGGCGATGGAGGGAAGGCCGGTCATTGTGGCGGTGCTTGCAGAGAGGCCGTTCGTCCCGGCTGAGATAGAGCCGTCCGCCAGCGCTGTGCTGCTCTCTTTCGGTGTCTCTAATCAGGCGATACTCGACATAATCTGCGGTGCCGCCGAGCCGTACGGACTTCTCCCGGCACAGTTGCCTGCCGATATGAGGACTGTGGAGCTGCAGTACGAAGACACTCCGTTCGATATGGAGTGCTATGTTGACGCCGACGGCAATTCCTACGATTTCGCCTTCGGTCTCAACTGGAGCGGAGTGATCTCCGACGGCCGCACTGAGAAATACGCCGTCAGGAAGTAACGAAAAACTTGCAGCGGCGCTTGACCTGGGCGCTCCGCTGCGGGAGGCCACTGCATATGCGCATGCGGAGCCAAAGTACAAAAATGCAAGAGCACTTAGCAAGTCCGCAACAGCGGACCGGCCGGGCCGTGACTTTTGCGCAGCAAATACGTCAAGGCCAGGAGCGGCAGGGTTGGGGCGGAGCCCCAGTAAAAAAAGAAGAGGCCGACTGCAGTCGACCTCTTGTTTTTATTGTTACTGTCTGTTAACAGATTAGAAGCGAACACCGATTGTGAGCTGTGGGTATGCGAATGCGCGGAGATTGTGGTTGGTTGCGTAGTATGGATCCTGTCCGCCGACCTCCATGTGGAGGAGGGTGTACTGGTA
>JAZRVT010000010.1:0-8982 GCA_045599325.1 Bacteroidales bacterium
GGTTCGATATGGGCGCCGATACGGATGATACCGTTCTCGCCCAGGTCCTTGGTGGCGTCCTCGCTGACATTAGGGATGTCGGAGGTGAGTTCTTCCATTCCGCGCTTGGTGTCACGCACTTCGGTGAGGTACTCGTCCACATGGATGGAAGTGAGGATATCCCACTTGACCATCTCCTCTGAAAGGACGATGGCATCCTCGTAGTTATATCCCTTCCAAGGCATGAACGCTACCTTAAGGTTGCGGCCGAGAGCGAGCTCTCCGTTCTGGGAGGCATAACCCTCGGTGAGCACCTGCCCCTTCTCCACCTTGTCACCCTTCCTTACTATAGGAATGAGATTGACAGTGGTGCTCTGGTTGGTGCGGCGGTAATGAGGAAGTTTGTATACGGTCTCCTCAGGTGAGAAACTGACGAAGTTCTCATCTTCGGTGCGGTCGTACTTGATGCGGATCTCGTTGGCGTCGACATAAGTGACTTCACCCTTGCGCTCTGCAATGTACTGGGTGCGTGAGTCGATACAGACCCTCTCTTCAAGACCGGTACCCACGATAGGGGACTCAGGCTTGAGGAGCGGCACTGCCTGACGCATCATGTTCGCACCCATGAGGGCGCGGTGAGCGTCGTCGTGCTCGAGGAACGGGATGAGCGATGCTGCGACAGAAGCCATCTGGTTAGGAGCGACATCCATATAGTCGATCTCCTCCTTGGTGACGACTGGGAAGTCGGCCTCAAGGCGGCACTGCAGACGGTCTTCGAGGATGTTGCCGTCGTCGTCCATCTTTACGTTGGCGAGGGAGACGAGCTTGCTCTCTTCCTCCTCGGCGCTCATATAATGGCATCCTGCGGCACTGAGATCTACCTTTCCGTCCTTGACGTCACGGTATGGGGTCTCGATGAATCCGAGGTCGTCGATACGTGCATACACGCAGAGAGAAGAGATAAGACCGATGTTAGGTCCTTCAGGTGACTCGATAGGGCAGAGGCGGCCGTAGTGTGTATAGTGGACGTCTCGTACTTCGAATCCGGCCCTGTCGCGGCTCAGACCACCAGGACCGAGAGCTGACAGACGTCTCTTGTGAGTGACCTCGGCAAGAGGGTTTGTCTGGTCCATGAACTGTGACAGCTGGCTCGTTCCGAAGAATGAGTTGATCACAGAAGAAAGGGTCTTCGCGTTGATGAGGTCGATAGGGTTGAACTGCTCGCTGTCGCGGACGTTCATCCTCTCGCGTATTGTGCGGGCCATACGGCTCAGACCGACGCTGAACTGGTTGGCGAGCTGCTCGCCGACAGTGCGTACGCGACGGTTTGAGAGATGGTCGATATCATCGACTGTCGCCTTTGAATTTATAAGCTGGATGAGGTACTTTATGATCTCGATGATGTCGGTGTTGGTGAGGACACGGATGTCCGGTGCAATCGACAGGTTGAGCTTCTTGTTGAGACGGTAACGTCCCACGCTGCCGAGGTCATACCTCTTCTCGGAGAAGAAGAGCTTGTCTATGACATCCCTAGCTGTCGCCTCGTCAGGTGGTTCTGAACTGCGCAGCTGTTTGTAGATGTAATTGACAGCCTCGATCTCCGTATTGGTAGGGTCCTTCTGGAGAGTGTTGAATATGATGACGTACTCGTTGGAGTTAGCCTCGTCTTTCTGAAGGAGAATGGTCTTCTCGTCGGTCTCAAGGATTGCTGCGATGTTGTCGTCGTCGAGGATTTCGCCTCTCTTGACGATGATCTTGATACGCTCGAGAGGGGTCACTTCTCCCGTGTCCTCATCGATGAAGTCCTCGAACTTGGTCATGAGCACGTTGTTGGCGAGCTTGCGGCCCTTGTTCGCGGCGAGGTTCTCAGGAGTGATCTCGATCTCGTCGGCGAGGTCGAAGATATCGATGATATCCTTGTCTGCGTTATAACCTATGGCCCTGAGGAGGGTGGTTACAGGGAGCTTCTTCTTGCGGTCGATGTACGCGTACATCACATTGTTGATGTCGGTAGCGAACTCGATCCATGATCCCTTGAACGGAATGATACGGGCTGAATACAGCTTTGTACCATTTGCGTGCATGCTCTGGTCGAAGAATACGCCAGGGGACCTATGCAGCTGGGAGACGATGATGCGCTCTGATCCGTTGATGACGAACGTGCCGGCAGGGGTCATATATGGGATGTTGCCCAGATAGACGTCCTGTACGCGTGTGTCGAAATCCTCGTGTTCCGGATCGGTGCATGAAAGGCGGAGTTTCGCCTTGAGAGGGACATTGTATGTAAGGCCTCTGTCAAGGCATTCCTCAATCGAGTACTGCGGCGGGTCAATGAAATAGTCAATGAACTCGAGTTTGTAGTTGTTTCTCGTGTCTTCGATTGGGAAAATCTCCTTAAAAACCTGGAAAAGACCCTCACTCTTCCTGTTTTCAGGGGTGGTCTCAAGCTGGAAGAAGTCCTTGAAGGATTTCAGCTGGACCTCGAGAAGGTCCGGGTACTCCAGGATTTTGGATGTTGCGAAATTTATACGCTTGTTAATAGTCTTTTTTGACATGTGCTGCCGTTGGAAGTGAGAAAAACTTTAATACGGAAAAAAGGTTTAGAGCCTGGTTCGGCTCTAAACCTGTTTGTTCCCCGATCAAGCAGGGAGAAGCGGGATTTACTTAATCTCGACTTCTGCGCCAGCCTCTGTAAGGGTATCCTTAAGCTGCTCGGCTTCTGCCTTGGAGACTTTCTCCTTAAGGGTAGCTGGGGTTCCGTCAACCAGATCCTTAGCTTCCTTAAGACCAAGACCAAGGGCCTCCTTGACAGCCTTGATGACTGCGAGCTTCGCAGTGCCGGCTGAGGTGAGGATAACGTCGAATTCGGTCTGCTCTGCCTCAGCGGCTGCAGCACCGGCGCCGTCAGCAGCGACTACGACTGCTGCAGCTGCAGGCTCGATACCATATTCTTCTTTGAGGACTTTTGCAAGTTCCTGAACGTCTTTCACAGAAAGGTTTACCAACTCTTCTGCAAGGGCTTTAACATCTGCCATAATTATTTGATTTTAAATTGTTAATATTATTCTGTCGTTGCAGGAGCCTCTGCCTCTGCTGCTGGTGCTTCTGCCGGAGCCTCAGCCGGTGCCTCAGGAGCGGCGGCCGGAGCGGCAGTTGCGGTATAGATCTTCTCGTCGTCAGCCTTTCCTTCGGCTGCGTTCTCGAGACCGCTGATAACTCTGCGGATAGGGCTCTGGAGGAGACCGATGATGTCACCGATGAGTTCTTCCTTGGTCTTGATTGCTGCGAGCTGATCGAGTTTGTCTTCGCCTATGAAAACGCAACCCTGTACGTAAGCGCCCTTAACTACAGGCTTCTTGAAGCCTTCCTTCTGGAGTTTCTTGATGAGCTTTCCAGGAGCTGAAGGAACGGTCGTGTACATGATTGCAGAGTTGCCTGCGAGAGTCTCGTTGAGAGACTGCAGATCCTCATTGTCGATTCCCTTGAGAACGTGGGCGAAGAGGGTATTCTTGACAACGTTCAAAACGATGCCGTTGTTGAAGCATTCGCGACGGAGCTTTGAGGTCTGTCCTGCGTTCAGTCCTGCGATATCGGTGATGTAGAAATCAGGATATGCTTTGAGCTGGGCTGAGATGCTTTCAATAATTTGAGCTTTAAGTTCTTTTTTCATAATATTGAATTTTTACTCAGCACCGTTGAGGAATGCCTTGAGATCAATCTTAACACCAGCACTCATGGTAGAGCAGATAGCAGAGCTCTTCATGTATGTGCCCTTGAGGGTCTGAGGCTTGAGTTTTGAGATTGCGTTGAGAACCTCGGCTGCATTCTCGGCGAGCTGCTGTGCAGAGAATGAAACCTTGCCTATACCCGTATGGATAATACCGGTCTTGTCAACCTTGAAGTCGATCTTACCACCCTTGACTTCCTTAACGGCGTTGCCGACTGCCATTGTGACAGTGCCTGTCTTAGGGTTCGGCATGAGACCGCGTGGTCCGAGGATCTTTCCGAGAGCACCGACCTTTGCCATGACTGAAGGAGTACAGATGACTACATCGACATCTGTCCAGCCAGCCTTGATCTTCTCGATATAATCATCGAGACCTACATAGTCAGCGCCTGCTTCCTTGGCTTCGTTCTCCTTGTCAGGGGTGCAGAGTACGAGGACTCTGACGACCTTACCGGTCCCGTGAGGAAGGGTGACGACGCCACGGATCATCTGGTTGGCCTTACGAGGGTCAACACCGAGGTTCGCGGAAAGCTCGACGGTTGAGTCAAACTTTGTGAAGGTGATATCCTTTACTACCTGGCACGCCTCTGAAAGGCTGTACAGCTTATGAGAATCATACTTCTCAGCAGCTGCCTTCTGATTTTTTGTCTTCTTGCTCATAACGTGTCAACTATTAAAGGTCCTGAGGGAATTCACCGGTAACGGTGATACCCATACTTCTTGCTGTTCCTGCGACCATGCGCATAGCTGATGCGATGGTGAAGCAGTTGAGGTCCGGCATTTTGCCTTCAGCGATCTCCTTGACCTGATCCCAGGTGATGCTTGCCACTTTCTTGCGGTTAGGCTCGCCTGATGCGGTGGAAATCTTAGCAGCTTCCTTGAGGGATACTGCCACTGGTGGTTGCTTGACCTCGAATGAATAAGACTTGTCGGAATAGACAGTGATCACCACTGGGAGGATCTTACCTGCCTGTGCCTGCGTGGCTGCATTGAAAGCCTTGCAGAAATCCATGATGTTCAAGCCTTTGGAACCGAGTGCCGGTCCTACCGGAGGTGCTGGATTGGCTGCTCCGCCTTTGATTTGGAGCTTGATGAATCCGGTAACTTCTTTTGCCATGATTTTTTGTTATTCTTTAGTTACTTGTGTAAAGCTGAGTTCGAGCTGGGTCTTTCTGCCGAAGATCACGACAATGACCTTGACTTTGCTCCTGTCTTCCAGAATCTCGTCGACAGTTCCGCTGAATCCGCTGAACGGACCATCCGTGATGCGTACTGACTCGCCAACCTCATAGTTGACAAGGGTCTCAGCAGCACTTTCGATGTTCTCATCCTGGTTTCCGAGAATCCTCTGTGCCTCATCCTCGCGGATAGGTACAGGTATCCTCTCGAACTGGGTGCCTGATATGGCCTTCTTCTCCGTCAGGAAACCTGACATGTTAGGAACTTCATTGCGGATGATGTTCTCAAGCCTGGCGCTGAGTTCGGCGTGGATAAGCACATAACCTGGGAAAAGCAGCTTGTCAACTGCCTTCCTTTTTCCATTTTTTGTGACTATTTCCTTTTTGACCGGAACCAGAACCTGATCGACCTGATCCTGAAGACCGCTGCGTTCAATCTCTTTCTGAAGATATTCAGCAGCTTTTTTCTCTTTCGCTCCCGCTGTCCTCAGAACGTACCATTTCATTTCGCCCATAGGATTTTACGATAAGATTACAGAGTGTAAATGCCTGTCATCAGAGACTGGAAGAGGAAGTCGATAACCCAAAGCAATGCTGCAAGAATGACTGTAGTTACAATGACCAGAAGGGCGGAACTCTGGAGTTTCGACCAGTTTGGCCAAGTAGTCTTCTTGGTGAGCTCTGTGAAAGACTCTTTGCAGTAATTGATAAACCTTCTCATCTTTACATTTAATGGACACCGCTGAATGGAAGCGTAAGGGGCGGCGTCTGTTAAACAATTACCAAATCGTAACCTTTGATATTTTGCAGGGGAAGCAGGATTCGAACCCACATCGACGGTTTTGGAGACCGCTGAACTACCCTTGTTCTATTCCCCTAAATTGGCGGATACCCCCTTTCCCGGGATATCCGCCTATAGAGTTTGATTAGTCAAGAATCTTGATGACCTGACCTGCACCGACTGTACGGCCACCCTCGCGGATTGCGAAGCTGAGACCCTCGTTAAGAGCTACAGGGGTGATAAGCTGGACGTTGATCTCAACGTTGTCGCCCGGCATGACCATCTCGACACCCTCCGTGAGAGAGATCTCTCCGCTAACATCAAGTGTACGGCTGAAGAACTGAGGACGATACTTGTTGTGGAAAGGAGTGTGACGGCCGCCTTCTTCCTTCTTGAGGACGTAGATCTGACCGACAAACTTGTCGTGAGCCTTGATTGAACCGGGCTTTGCGATAACCTCACCACGCTTGACTTCCTTCTTGTCGATACCACGGAGGAGGAGACCTACATTGTCACCAGCCTCGCCCTGATCGAGGAGCTTGCGGAACATTTCAACACCGGTGACGACAGTGGTCTTCGGCTTGTCGTGAGAGAGACCGATGATCTCAGCGGGGTCGTTCACGTGAACGGTACCAGCCTCGATACGGCCGGTAACGACGGTACCACGGCCGGTGATTGAGAAGACGTCCTCGATAGGCATGAGGAACGGCTTGTCAACAAGACGCTCGGGAAGGGGAATGTATTCGTCGACAGCTGCCATGAGCTCCATGACCTTGTCCTCCCACTGAGGCTCTCCGTTGAGAGCACCAAGAGCGGAGCCACGGATAACGGGAGCGTTGTCACCGTCGAAATCGTACTTGCTGAGGAGGTCGCGGACTTCCATCTCGACGAGGTCAAGCATTTCCTCATCGTCTACGAGGTCGACCTTGTTGAGGAAGACGACCATCTTAGGAACGTTAACCTGCTTTGCAAGAAGAACGTGCTCGTTGGTCTGAGGCATGGGGCCGTCAGTTGCAGCGACAACGAGGATAGCACCGTCCATCTGGGCAGCACCGGTAACCATGTTCTTAACGTAGTCGGCATGTCCCGGGCAGTCCACGTGCGCATAGTGGCGGTTCTCGGTCTGATACTCGACGTGAGCGGTGTTGATGGTGATACCGCGCTCCTTCTCCTCGGGAGCGTTGTCGATCTGGTCGAATGACTTGAGTTCGCTCAGACCCTTGGATGCCAGCACCTTGGTGATGGCTGCGGTAAGGGTGGTCTTACCGTGGTCAACGTGGCCAATTGTACCAATGTTGACGTGAGGTTTAGTCCTCTCGAATTTTTCTTTTGCCATAATATTATGTTTTTTAAAGTTGTTGCAAAAAAAAAGAGCCGATGATGGGATTTGAACTCATGACCTCATCCTTACCAAGGATGCGCTCTACCCCTGAGCTACATCGGCAATGTTTTGAGCGGGGTAGGAGAATCGAACTCCCATTTTCAGCTTGGAGGGCTGACATAATAGCCATTATACGAACCCCGCAGTTGGAAGTGTCTCACTTCCGCTTTTATGTGGTGGGCAAGGATGGATTCGAACCACCGTAGGCGTGCGCCAGCAGATTTACAGTCTGCCCCATTTGGCCACTCTGGTACTTGCCCGAGTTGATTACTGATATAAGCAGTTGAGCCGATAGAGGGATTCGAACCCACGACCCCGAGATTACAAATCACGTGCTCTGGCCAACTGAGCTATATCGGCGTTATGTCAATGCCCTTTTCACAAGGGACTGCAAAGATAGACATTATTTCCGATTCTCCAAAAAGTTTTTGAATCTTTTTTAAATCACCGCGCCCCAGTTCCTGAGTACGGCCCGCAACTCCCCGGTGTCGATATCCTGCACCTTGCAGTTCCTCCCAACGCTTTGGGCCGCAGCCGCTCCGGCGGCCTGGCCGAGTCCCATGCAGCTTGCCTGCACGCGCAGTGATGCAAGGGCGGTGCGGTCGCAGCTGAGGCACCGGCCCGCAACGATCAGGTTGGGGAAATCCCTGGCGACCAGCGAGCGGTAGGGCACATAAGCCGCCTGCCGGAGGTCCGTGCGGACCTGCGAGGTTCCTTTGCTGGGATGTATGTCTATGGGGTGGGCTCCACGGGAGATGCTGTCTTCATATTCGACTCCGGCGGTATATTCCTCCGCCGTGATCGTATGCAGCCCGAGTATCCTGCGTGATTCCCTGATACCCGCCTGGGGTGCGGTGGAGGCGACGTAGCAGTTTCTGAATTCGGGGAAGTTCTCCTTGAGGAGCCGGGTGAAGGTGAAGATGTCCTCGCGCAGCCGGCATTCGGCGTCGGTGAAGTTCCTGTTGTCGGTGGCATCTGCGGCGTGGCGGGTGATATTGACCGCGACGCTGCCGTCGTGCATCACCTCGTTGAACCAGGGGCCTCCGAAGTCGGGTATGTCCTCTCCCGCTGCCTTCAGTTCAAGAAGCCTTTCGCGTACCGCCCTGCACTGGCTGTGCCCGTTGAGACCGTTGTGGTGCATGTGCTTCCTCATCATGTCCGTCGAAGTATCGACGCCTGAAAGGACGAAGCAGAACGAGGACGGCTGAATCTCACCGTCGGGATTGGGCTGCATGGGCACCTGCATCAGGTGCGAGAGGTCGGCGTCGCCGGTGCTGTCGATGAATACCTTGCCGGAGACTGTCTCCAGCCCGTTCTTGTTGGCTATTATGATTTTAGTGACCTTGTTCCCGGCAGCTCCGCAGCCGATCAGGGAGGAGTGCATGAACAGGTCAACTCCGGCCTCCAGCACCATCCTCTGGGCGGTGAGCTTGTAGAGCTCGATGTCAAAATCCACGTTGCCCTTGGGCCATTCCTTGAGAGCCCCTCCCATGGAAAGGAGGTTCTGCACGAATTCCCAGGGGATGCCTCCTATCACAAGGGAGCCGTCCATCGCGAACTCGCTGATGGGAGCCACGTATCCCGCCGTGGCCATGCCGCCCAGGAATCCGTATCGCTCCACGAGTGCTGTCCTTGCTCCCTGTCTTGCCGCTGCAACTGCCGCTATGAATCCCGCAGGACCGCCGCCGCAGACGACCACGTCGTATTTCCCTGCCTCACGGGCGGTGCCGCCCTTTTCGGAGCAGCTTACGAGTTCGGGCGCTACCGCCAGTGCTGCCACTGCCGCCGCGCTCCCCTTGAGGAATGTTCTTCTTGTGATGTTGGACATATTATTCTTTCTTGGAATTGAATTCGTCTGTTGCGCTCCGGAGCAGAGCGGGTTTGGTATAGAGGTCGATTGCGGCGAGAAGTCGGAGGCCAAGCGGTCTTAGGAAGA
>JAZRVT010000011.1:0-49090 GCA_045599325.1 Bacteroidales bacterium
GGTGCGCAACGCTGTGGACTATTCCACTGAGAGCGTGGCGCAGGTAACCTTTATGCATATCCTGAACCTGGTCGGGCGGGCGCATCAGTTCGACTGCTATGTGAAGGATGGCGCCTACAGCCGCAGCGGCTGTTTCACCAACGCGACTGTGCCGTTCTTCGAGCTGAAGGGCAAGAGGATGGGAATCGTGGGACTCGGCAACATTGGAAGCCGTGTGGCTGCGATAGCGGATGCATTCGGGATGGATGTGTGCTACTTCCCTACCTCCGGCAAGCCTCACAGTGACAGGTATGAGGCTGTCACAGACCTTGAGGAGTTTCTCTCAGGATGCGACATTGTCTCTGTCCACTGTCCTCTTAATGAAAGGACAAAGGGACTGATAGGCTACAAGGAGCTCGCTATGATGAAGCGCGGCGCCTTCATTGTCAATATGGGGCGCGGAGGCATTGTGGTAGAGGCCGACCTGGCAAGGGCGGTGGATGACGGCCTTATTGCCGGTGCCGCTGTGGATGTTTTCTCGAAGGAGCCTCTTCCGGAGAATCATCCTTACATCACGATGAAGGAGAAGGACCGTATGCTCTTCACCCCTCACATCGGCTGGGCCTCAAAAGAAGCCCGCGAATGCCTCATCCGCAAAATCGCCGAAAACATCCAGAAGCCAATCTAGCCAGATCGCAGCGGCGCTTGTCTGAGGCGCTCCGCTGGTTTGCGTGCCGGACGCTACAAACGCGTCCGATCCCGCAAACGCAGGCTCGCTCCACCAGTCCCACACACGCGCCGCTGCGGAACTTAGCGGTTGCGAATCACGCTGCAGGGGTTTTCTTCTAGAAGTCCCACTTGATGCCGAGGCAAGGACGGCACATAAAGCCGGTCACGCCGGCGAAATTGTAGGAAAGCTCAACCTCTCCGCCGATGTGGAGGTTCTCGCAGCCGAAATGGCGGCCGACATTATACCACAGCTGAGGCTCTGAAAGGAAAGAGCACTTTGCGACAGTCGTGTTGTTCTGTACCATATTGTTGCCCCAGAGATCGAAGAAACCCTTGAACACAAGGCCAGGAGCGCCGAACAGGTCATTGAATCCCCAGACACCGGAGAACTTGACCGGAACGTCAGCGTAGCCCACGCCGATGTGCTGGTCATACATCAGATATGCAGTGAACATATTGCGGAAGTCAGGAGAGTGGAAGCAGTACTTCGCGCCGAAGCAGAGAATGCCTGCGCCCCAGGTCGAGCCGTCATACTCAACGTGGAGGCTGAAATCCTTGAGGCTGGAGTTCTGCCAGAAGTTGATGCCGCGCTCAATCTCGAAATAACTGCCGTTGATGGCACTCGCATTGCCGAAATTGCGCTGATCACCGGTTGCGAAATAGTGGTCGATGAAGAAGAAGGTGTCACCGAACTTGTCGCCCTTGAACATTTCAAAAGTGGTGGTCACATATTGGCGGTCTTTGCCGAAATCATACATAATCTGCAAGTTGGTCTGAGCGAATGCAGAGACAGAGCAGAGAAGGATCGCAGCTGCGATGATGAGTTTTTTCATATTATTCCGTTATTAAAGTTTTGCTTCATGATGCTGGCATCCAAGGACGGTCATTCTGCCCTTTCCGAGAGAACGGGCATCATAGATTGGCTGTGGGGAGGCTGAAGTGCTCATAATATTAAGTTGACTGCTATTTCTTCGGGCTTACCGCGACTCTGTCAAGGACTTTTCCGTTACGGTCGAGCAGAGTCACAGTCATCTTCCGCGGATTGACATCCAGATGGAGAGCGCCTACAGTGTGCGGCCCTTCATTCCACCTGAAGTCGATCAGATTCTTGTTTTCCTCAAGCGGCCTGATAGGATCCTGACCGCGCTCGTTGTCGCTCGAAGGCGTCTGGATGTAGACGACACCCTTCGAATGGGCACGGACATAGATGTGGTTGTTCCCGGCAAGGGCCAGTGTCACGCCGCAGCGCTCGAAGAGCTCGTGCCAGCGGTTGTACTGCGAACTCCTGCCGTCAGTGCCATAGAACCACTGATAGTGCTCGCAGACAATCTTGTATGGTGCATCCGCATTCTCCGTAAGGACCTTCTCTGTCCAGGCAGCGGCCTTAGCGAAACCGGCCGAGTCGCGCATATTCTCATTGTTGAGCATCACAAACAGGGCATCGCCGTAGCGGAACCAGTAGCACACCCCTTCCTCCCCCTCGTAGCCGTTCTGCGGGTTGGCGTTGGCATTGCGGAAGAAGTCGTTCCTGAGGACATAGTTGCGGGTCATATTGTCGTGGTTGCCGTTGACACCCGCCCACATACCGTCCTTGAACGGCTGCTGCTGATAGAGGCCCACCCAGAAAGAGTAGCTTCCTCCCCAGGCGCAGATATCGCCCAGATTGAGAGTCCAGTCGAAATCAGAATATCTGCGGACAGTCTCCATCATATCCATAGCGGCGACAACGCGACCTCCGATAGGAGGGTAAGCGTGGAAATCCGAGATGACGCAGGCGGACCAGGAAGAACTGCCGGCCGTCTTGAAATGATAAGTGTCACTTGTCTTCTTCCTTCCGTCAGGATCCACATAGGTGACTGTATACTTATACCTGGTCTTCGGCCTGAGCCCGTCAAGCTGCAGGTCATACTTCAGGAAGCGCGCATCCTCGTGGAAGTTGTCACCGTCTGCCCTCTTCGACCAGACAGTGTCGAACACAGCGCACAGACGGCCTTCACATCCTGTCTGGACCGCCCTCTTCCACTTTGAGTCGCATTCAGTGGTATAAGTCACATAGCACTCAGCGGCAAGGGTGTCAGAGGCCCAGCTGATGCGCATCTGAGTGCCGGCCTGCTCACCCGGGCAGGTCACTATGCTGAAGAGGTCGAGGCTGTCGAGCCCCTGAGCTCTGACAGCGACTGCCAGCACCAAGGCAAGCAGCACCAGTACAGTCTTTCTCATAGACTACTGGATTGAGATTATATGGGAGAATCCTGTTATGTCGAAGACCTCCTTGACCTGCGGCCTCATATTCTTCATAACCATACTGCAGTCCTTGGCAGTGCAGTTCTTCTGAAGGACGAGGAAAAGCCTGAGTCCCTGACTGCTGGTATACTCCATTCCGGTGCAGTCGAACTCGATCTCGGAGAACTTGCCGGTCATCAGCGGTTCGATATCCTTCTGGAACTGTTCGGCGTTTGTTGTGTCAAGACGGCCTTCAAGCACCACCAATGCCTTGTCATCCTGTGTGTTGATAGTAACGTTCATTATTTATAGTCCTTTATAATTGATTGTCATTATTGTTATGTCATCATTCTGCTCCGCCCCCTCGGTAAACTTGCTGAGGTCATTGAGCAGGTCTTTCACCGCCTCTTCAGGAGCAAGGGATGAAAGGCGATGACGCGACCACTCCAGCAGTCTGTCATTGCCATACTGGTCATTTATGTGATTCTCCGCCTCAGTGACACCGTCAGAATAGAGCAGAAGCCTCGATCCTTTCTTGAGGTAGATGTCTTCTCGCTCATAAGGAAAATCACTGAACAGTCCGGCCGCAAGATTAGGTTTCGCTTTCAGGAAACGTGCGTCTCCGTCAGGAGAGACCACGACGACAGGGTTATGGCCGGCGTTGCAATACTCAAGATGGCCTGTTGCCAGCTCAAGTTTTCCGATGAACAGCGTTACGAACATATTGGAGTCGTTGCCTTCGCTGACACTGTTGTTGATTTCGGAGACAACCTCGTCCATACCGATGCCTGTGCCGCACACAAAACGGACGGACGCCCTGACAATGGCCATGAAGAGAGCAGCTGGAACACCCTTTCCGGAAACGTCGCCTACTGCGAAATAGAGGTATCCGTTTTTCTCGAAGAAGTCGTAAAGGTCTCCGCCAACCTCCTTTGCAGGCTGAAGGAGCGCATTCACCTCATACTTGGCCTCAACCGGGAAAACGGTCGGTACCATATGCAGCTGGATGCTTCTGGCGATGTTGAGTTCGCTCTCGAAGCGCTCGTTGGCGGCAGTCTTGGCAGTCAGTTCCCTGATATATGAATTGAGTGCATGCTGCATATAGTCGAATGAATCCTTGAGGTCTCTGATCTCATCCTCAGACTTGATCTCAGGGAGCGGAGTGTTGAAGTCACCTTCGGCTATGCTCCTTGCAGTAAGCGTGAATTCAGTCAGCGGCCGGGTCATCCTGCGTATCAGGAAGTAGCAGACGAGAGAGAGGAATGCAAGGCTCAAGAGGGAGATCAGGATTATGATGGAGTGCATCACAGCAGCCTTCTCGAGCACGTCGCGGTAGCGGCAGAAGATTGCCGCAGACCATCCGTTGTCGAGCGGTCCGTAGGCCACGAACGAAAGCTGTGAGTATTTGCCATTCCTGGCATACTCCTTCACTCCGGACTTGCCCTCAATCATTTCCATACATATCTCGTAGGCAGCCTCATCCCCGTTCGCCAGAGTTTCCGAGAAAAGGGTCGCGCCGCCGATGTAGCTGTTGTCGCCGTTGTCAGGCCCGGCCACGTATGTGGCGGACCGGCTGGCAAGGACAGTATATGAGTTCTCGTACGGCTTTATTGAAGAGATCAGACCGGACAGCCAGTCGATCGATATGTCAGCCGTGACCACCGCATAGACCACTTCCGAACTGTCAATCAGCGGGAAACTGTATGTCAGAATCTGCTGGCCATTGGACGGGTCATCGCTGTATGGCTCGCTCCAGCAAGGTTCTTTCAGAAGCACAGGTATCTGATACCAGTCCATATAGAGGTAGTCATAGTCATTGCCTCCCTGCTGAAGCGTCGTGATCTCGCCGGTCTTTGTATCAGCACAGGTGAACGGCATCATATAGCGCACCCCGGGGAAGAACTCAGGAGCATAAGCCACTGCACATCCGATCACATTCTCATTTTCCTCCACGACCTTGCGCGTCAGATGATAGATGAAGGCCGTATCCTCTTTGTTCTCATCCACCATCCAGGCCGCCTGAGTGGCCGCTGCTTCGACATTGGAGAGAATCTTTTCGATTCCGAGGGTCACGGACTCGAGCTTGTTGGTCACTGTGTTCTTCGCCTCGTCAGCGATGAGCATATGTGATGACACCGCGGCCGCCAGCGAGGCGATCAGGAAGATGATGGAAGTGACGAGCAGGATATTGAGCGTAAGCCTGCGCGAGAATGATTTTTTAGCGGCCGAACTCATCTTTCCATCTCCTCATATTTGACCAGTCTCGGAGAAGAGCCTGATTCATAGAATCTTCTTGCCCATCCCTCAAAGGTTTCCCTTGAGATGGGAGCGAAATCCGCCTTTCCTGTATTGTGGTTTACCTGCAGTTCAAGATATGCGTCAAGCATCATTCTCTGGAAGGAGTCATTTGTCTTGATCCCGGCAGCATTCATATATTTCCGGCTGGAGGCGATAGCCTCATCCCTGTGTTCGCGGGCATATCTCCACCCTTTTACAGAAGCCCGGACAAAGGCATCGACAGTTTCCCTGTTCCGTTCGTAATAGCTCCGGGTGACGTAGAGGCCGTCCTCTGGATAATCAATCATAGAATCCGCGAACCTGTAGATATGCGATTCAGGAATCCTGCCGCGGGACTGCTCCAGCTGGATCAATTCACTGTAGGAGTAGCAGAGGGTGGCATCCACTGCCCCGTATATGAACAGGTTGATGCCAGTCTTGAACGGAACCCATTCCAAGAAGATGTCCTCCTCCCTCTCAATGATCCCGCAGATTTCAGAATAGCCCTTCAGCCAGCGTCCCACTCTCTTGCCGTCGAGGTCGTGGAAAGAGGCAATCTCCTGCTGGGAGACGCACACCAGGCCCGTGTTCTGTGTAACCTGGAGCACATTCAGCAGCTCAGCACCGCGCGCCTGATAGAGGAGAGCCTGCAGGAACTGCATCCCTGCGATCTGCACTTCTCCCTTGACGAGGTGATCCTCAGGCACATCAGTGCCAAGACCTGTAATATGGCGGATCTCGACATCAAGACCTTCTTCTGCATAAAAGCCCTTTTCCAGTGCAAGATAATAGCCCGCAAACTGAGACTGCGGAATCCACTGGGGCATGAAAACCACTTTCTTCTGCCCGTCGGCGGCAAGGAAGCACAGCAGGAAGGTCAGGGTGAGCAGGATGCGTTTCATTGCACTTTCTTCATCATTGTGAGGTAATTCCATCCATCCCTGTACTCATACGAAATATCATCCATCATATTCTTGCAGATGAATATGCCGAGACCGCCTATATTGCGCTCGTCAAGCGGCGCGTTGACATCGGGGTCCGGGAGTTCGAGCGGATTGAATGCGATGCCTCCGTCGCAGAATGATATTACGACGGAATCATCTTCGGCTGAGACAGCGATCTCAACAAAAGGAGACTTGGAGTATCCGAGGATATTCTCCTCGATCTCCTCGACGCAGAGGCGGATCTTGAACTTCAAGTCCTCCGCCAGTCCGGCCACCTCGTCACAAGCCATCACAGACTCGATGATTTCAGCGTTCTTGCCGGCCAGAGGTTCAAACCTTATCTTCATTTCAAAAGTATATCTTCAACAAATTTCTTCATCTGAGGGTACATCACGCGGCTGCCGAGGTAGACGTCGTAAAGGGCGGTAAAAGGCTTCACCTGCTCCTCAATGGCAGCCTTGTCGGCATCCGGTCCGAAATACTCGTCAATAATATAATCCCAGACCTCGCCCATCTGTGCGGCATTAAGATGGAAAAGCCTGTCGCACATCTCATCGTCCTGGCACTTCGCCACGAAATAGAGCATTCCGAAATCGTACATCGGATTGCCGTATCTGAAGTCAGAGAGGTCTATCCAGTATATCTCATCCCCCGTGGTGAGGATGTTTCCTATGTGCATGTCACCGTGCAGGCAGGTGGTGGCCTCAGGGACAGTGTCGATGAAGGCCAGCATCTTCTCCTTCTGCCCGTCGTCGAAGAACTTGCTGTCCCTGACGGCACCGCGGAAGAACTCGGAGACGCTTGCAAAAGATTGCGTGTCACAAGGCTTGCTGTGGAGTGTCTTGCATTCTCTGGCGAAGAGTCTCGAATAATACTCCAGTTTGTCAGGCTCCTGAGATATAGCCCTCGCGAACGATCGTTTGCCGGTGATGCGCTGGAACTCCACCCCGAAGCGTTTGCCATCGGTCACCAGCCTGTATGCCTCCGGGATCTTTATTCCCATCCTGCGGATAGACCAGGAAACCTGCAGTTCCCTTTCTGCATCTTTGAGAGGTATGAAGTCGGCATAGAGTTTCATCATCCTCTTACCGTCCTTATGGTTATAGCTGATGGCAGTGAATCCGTCGCCGCTCTCCTCGTAGTCGGCCATATCGATCAGTTCCGGCTTCGGGCCTCCGAACACCGTCTCTATGTAATCGGTGAACTCGTTATAAGCGTCAGTGCCTGCAAGGTCGCTCAGTGAAGCGGCGAGGCCCCTGTAGTGCCATTCGTGGTCAGCCTTTCCTCCCGGAGCGTGAAAACGCTCCCAGAGTTTGTCCCCGATTTTGCGGTAGTCGGCTGCAATCGCCCTCATATTGGAGAGCTTGTCGCCCATAGCAACCATCTTGGCGTCGTATGATGCGGCGGCGAGACGGTCGATGGCCGCCTGCTTGCGTTCCTTCCAGGATGCCTTGACATCCGCCTGTCCGGCGGACTTGTCGCTTTCTGCCTCCACTATGGCGGCCACCCTCTCTCCGAACTCTGCGCGGAGCTGGTCTAGAGTGACATCGGTATCCTCCACAGTGTCGTGGAGTGCGGCGGCGGCAAGCAGTTCCTGGTCAGAGGTGAGTGTCGCCACGATGGCAACCGCCTCAAGAGGGTGTACAATATAAGGGAATCCCTTGCCGCGGCGTTCAGTATTGGCGTGTGCCTTCACGGCAAAGAGCAGTGCCTTGTCAAGGAGAGTGCTGTCGATATAAGAGTTTGCCATATTTTGAATATTATTTTTGTTTCTTTCTGTAGCAAGGAAGCTTCTCAAGATGGTCCAGTGCACGCTGAGCGCTCTGTTCGTTATAAGCCGACTTGCCCTCCAGGGTTTCATAGAAATAAGTGAGGGCAGGCAGGCCGCCCTTGGTGTAACAGTAGGCCAGGCAGAGGTTGTGCAGACCGAGCGTGGAGGCTATGATATCGAGGTCTGTACCGCTGATCTGCCTCACAGCCAGCTGGTATGCAGGCTCGAAATAATCTTTCTTCAGCTTCTCGACGTCACCGAGAGTCTTGAACCCCAGCTTGCCAAGAACCCTGACATAAGACATCCCGTTGACCTGCTGTATCTCAGCCTGATTGATGGCGGCTATCTTCGAATTGAGGGCAGAGAACGGGTCAAGGGCAAGATAGCTCCTGAAGGAGTCGGCATTGATGGTGATATCAGCGAAGTTGCCGCTCTTCACGAGGCCTTCGACCTTGCGTCTGTAGTCAGTGATGTCCTTGCGGATGCGGCTGAACTCGACATCTGCAAGCTCGAGCATTCCGGCAAGCCTCATAAGGCTGCGGAGATAATCGCCGGGGACTTCCACCCCGGACTTGTATCCTATGTCGTGGTTCATCGACGCCCACACGTGCTGGAGTGCCGTACGCATCTGAATCTCGAAACGGATACGGTTGATTTCAGGATGTTCAGGGTCATGGTAGAGTGATTCCGGGATACGGCAGACATAGTGGAGTGACATATAGCCGAAAGAGTCCACCTTCAGGAGTTTCCTCTTGTCGACGGAATTGTCCCAGTCCACATCGAAAAGAGACTCTACCATCGCTGCTACCTTGTCTACCTCATCTGTATAGAATGAAACAATCCTGGCACCCACAATGTCAGTGACATCATCGAGCGTCTTGTACTTGGCCCCCTTCATCTCGAGCTTGCCGACGAGACTCTCTTCTGTCTTGATCCTCGCTTCAACAAGGTCCACTATCATATGGATGGACCTCAATTTCTTGTGGAGAGATTCAAGGACTACCTCCTTGAGTTTCCTGAAGGTGTCCTGGGAATCACGGTAGTCCTCGATGATCATCTGGCAATGGATGTCGAGTCCGTAGTCGGCGATGTTTTCCTTGTATTCAGCCATATCTGTCAATCTTTCTGCTCCTCCGAGCGGTTAATGAAGAGCACGTCACCGGCCTGGAGGACAGTGCTTCCGTGAGGTATCAGTTCCTCATTGCCGCGCCTGATGAGCACAATCCTGTGCCTGCTGTAAGGCAGTTCCTTGATTGTCCTGCCGACAAACTTATGGCCGGCAGGCAGCTCGTGCTGGGCAATCTTCATATATTTGTCGTCACTTGCAGCCTTGGTGCACAACACAATCCTGTCCCCTTCACAGATGAGGGTATGGCCTGTAGGGACCACCGAACTGCCGTCCCTGCGGACGATGGTGCACAAGAGCAGGTTCTTCGGGACACCTATCTCCTTTACCGTGCTTCCGTTCCATCGGCTCTCCTTCGTGACGGTGATTTCGCTGAACTGCATCGTAGTCTCTTCGGAGAAGTCACTGAAGGTCTTCATCACATCGCTGTCCTTGTCGATCATGTCCAGTCTCTTTGCCACAGCAGGGATAAGGGTTCCCTGGATTGATATCGAGAGAAGGACAATGCAGAAGACTATATTGAATATGTCGTTCTCCAGTGCCTGGTTGCCCACAGTGGCCATAATCGCGAACACGATGGATGAGGCTCCCCTGAGTCCGGAGAATGATAGAAACGCCTGCTGGCGCAATCCGTATTTGCGGAACGGGGTCAGGATGGCGGCCACAGAGAGAGGTCTGGAGACGAAGAACATCACAGCGAAAGTGACCAGCGCCGGAACGACTGCCTTGCCGAGTGCCGCAGGATGGGCGAGCAGACCCAGCATGAAGAAGATGAGCACCTGCATCAGGCTTGTGAATCCGTCGAAGAAGTGGATGAGTTTCTTGCGGTCAGCGAATGTGCTGTTGCCAAGGATGATGCCGACTATGTAGGTGCTGAGGTAGCCGTTGCCGCCGACAATCTGAGGGATGGCATAGCTGAACACCGCCACAGCGAAGATGAACATCGAGTCGAAGCCAGGGCTGAATGTTATCCTCTTGAGCAGATACTTCGCGCCGAATGCGATTCCGACACCGAAAGCTGCACCGAACACTATCTGGGAGAAGACCATCCAGGCCACGTGGCCCGCGCTGACTGAAGTCTGCATCAGTGAAAGCATCACCACAGTGAGCATATAGGAGCACGGGTCGTTGGATCCGCTCTCAACCTCGAGGATAGGCGCTGAGTTGTTCTTCAGTCCGAGCCTCTTGGACCTCAATATGGAGAATACCGAGGCGGCGTCTGTGGAGCTGAGCACCGAACCCAGGAGCAGACTCTCCAGCCACCCCCAGTGAAGCAGGAAGTGGCAGAGCACGCCTGTGACGCCGGCAGTCAGGAAGACTCCGAGGCTGGCCATCAGGCCCGCCTCCACCGAGACGCATCGGGCGGCAGACCAGGAGGTTCCGAATCCGCCATAGAACATAATGAATATCAGCGCTATGGAGCAGATATTCTCTACGGATTCATAATCATTTATCCGAACCGGGAAGAGGCCGTTGTTGCCGAACGCTATACCGAGGAGTATGAATGCGAGCAGCACAGGCACACCCACCTTCGCCGAGATGTTGTTCAGGGCGATGCAGATGAAGATGACGACTGCTATTAGTATGAGGAAGTATACGGACATCTCTAGAATTTCAGTTCGCCTCCGCGCATAATGATTTTACCGTTGCAGATCACAGTGTCGATGCAGCTGCTGTCTGCAGAATAGACCCAGTTTGAAATCAGATTGTGGCAAGGCTGCATCTTCTCGGCCGAGAGGTCGACCAGGAGCGCATCGGCCAGCCTGCCCTCCGCAATCACACCGGCATCGATGCCGAAGGCCTCTGCGCCGCAGCGGGTGGCCATATCGAAGATCTCTGCGGCAGGCAGCGCCTCAGGGTCGCCGGAGCTGACCTTGGCCAGCAGGGAGGCGAATTTCATCTCCTCACGCATATCGAGATTGTTGTTCGAGGAGTCACCGTCGGTGCCGAGGGTCATCCGGCAACCGGCCTCCTTGAGGAGCCTGTATGGGAATATGCCTGACGAGAGCTTCATATTGGAGCAAGGGCAGTGGGAGATTGTCACCCCGCGGCTTGCAAGTATCTGCGCTTCCTCCTCATCCACGTGCACCACGTGGGCGGCGATGACGTTCGGACCGAGGACTCCGAGCGAGTCAAGGTAACGGACAGGAGTCAGGCCGTGGTCTCTGACGCAGTCCTCCACCTCCGTCCGTGTCTCTGCCAGATGCAGATGAATCTTCAGATTGAGGTCGCGGGCAGTCTGCGCGCACTTCGCGAAGAGGTCGGGACCCACGGTGTAGACCGCGTGCGGGGCGATAGTCAGGGTGATGAGCCCGCCTGTCGGGTCGACCCAGTTCCTGAGCGTCTCCAGCTTGTCGGCCTGCTGTGACAGGGAGTGCGACTCCACGAAGGTCACGCCGATGGCGGCGCGGATGCCGGCTTCCTGGACTGCCTTGACGGTCTGGTCGATCTCAAAATACATATCGTTGAAGAAGACTGAGCCGGTGCGGACCATCTCGCGGACTGCCGCGCGGGAACCGGCATATATGTCTTCCGGTGTCATCTTCGCCTCAAATGGCCAGATATACTCCGAAAGCCACTTCATCAGAGGCATATCGTCGGCATAGCCGCGGAGCAGGGTCATCGCGGCGTGGTTGTGGGTGTTGTAGAACGGAGGCAGCATCGCGAAGCCGCTGCCGTCTATCGTCTCGTCCGCCACCGCATCAGCGGCCGCACTGACGCTGCTGAAGCGGTTCCCCTCGATCAGGACATTTGTCCTCGAAGAGCCGAGAAGTACGTTTTTGATGAGTATGCTCATTCTCTTTAAGCTTATTTAGTAATACTTCACCTCGCGGCCCTCGAGGGCTGTGAGGAGGTTGTTTGCCATACGGCTTGCACCGAAGCGGAACCAGCGCTTGTCGAGCCATTTCTCGCCGAGGGTCTCCCCCACTATGCTGTAGTAGGTCACGGCATCCTCAGGTGTGGAGATTCCACCCGCAGGCTTGAAGCCCACCATTCTTCCGGTGGCCTGGAAATATTTCCCGATGCATCTGCACATTATGCCGGCAGCCTCCGGAGTGGCGGCCGGTGAAGTCTTGCCCGTGGAGGTCTTGATGAAATCGGCGCCCGCCTCCATCGCAAGGAAAGATGCGTCTTCAATCAGACCGCGGTCGGCGAGGGCTCCGGTCTCAAGTATGACCTTCAGCACCACATCGCCCTTCACTTCGCGGACAGCCTTGCCGATTTCGACGATCTCACGGCTTGCCGCATCGTAGCGTTTCTCCAGGAAGGAGTTGAGAGCCAGCACTATGTCGACCTCGTCGGCACCGTCCTCCACCGCCCCCCTGCACTCGGCGGCCTTCACCGGCAGAGTGCTCTGCGATGCAGGGAAGCAGCCGCCCACTACAGTGACGTGCAGTTCCCTGTCATTGCGGACGGATGCGACAGTCGAAGCGAAGTTCGGATAGACGCAGATTGACGCCGGAAGCGGGTAGTCAGGGAATATGTCGTGGAAATGGTTGACCTTTTCGGTCATCGCAGCTATTTTGGTATATGTGTCTGTGCCGTTGAGCGAGGTGAGGTCTATCATACCGAGCGCCTGGCGCCATATCTCTTTCTCTGTCATATCGTGTTGTTATCCTTTAATCTGTATTTCTATTCCCTGAGCGCGAAGAGGTGCCGCAATCTCCTCCATCTCCTCGACCGTGACCTTCTCAAGGGTGTCAAGCGGTGTCCTGCGGTCGAGTGTGTACATCATCACGCCGCGCGGCCTGAGACGGAGCACCAGCGTCTGCCAGGCTGAAGTCATCAGGGGATCGGTGCAGTCCACCGGCTTGCCGTCCACGATTCCCTTGAGGAACATAGTCTGCAGGATGAAGTCGCCCTGGAAGACGGCCAGCTGCTCAGCGATACGCTCCACGGAGTAGCGCGGATTCTGCGGGCGGTCTATGAGGAATGCATATTCGTCCACCGCAGAGTCTATCTTGAGAATCTGGTTGTCCACCTTCATCAGCGCCCCGACCACGTCAGGCCTGTGGAGCTGTGTGGCGTTTGAGAGCACGGAGACCTTCGCCCTCGGGAAATAGAGGTCCCTCAGGGAGATGGTGCGGTCGACTATCTCCGCAAAATCAGGGTGCAGAGTAGGCTCCCCGTTTCCGGAGAATGTGATTGTGTCAACCGGGATCCCGGCGGCAGCGCATTTGGAGATGCCATCCTCAAGAGCGGCGAGAACCTCGTCAAGAGGCGGAATGCGGGTGTCACCGCGTCCGTCGGCGTTCCAGCCGCACTCGCAATAAACGCAGTCGAACGAACAGACCTTGCCGTGAGCCGGCAGAAGGTTCACGCCGAGGGAACTGCCGAGACGGCGGCTGCGGATCGGCCCGAATACTATGCTGTCAAACTGAAGTGCCATATCATTTGCTGAGGCTCTCCTCAAGAGCCTTGATATCTTTCTTGGAGACTTTCCTGTTTTTCCTCACCTTCTGCGGCTGATGAGGCTTGTCAGGCATATCGAGACTCTGTTCCTCTACCGAAGGGGTCTCATCTTCATCCGCCATCACTCTGTCCTCGCGGGACTCGACGCCTTCGACAGGGGTGGCAGGCTTCATTCTTCCTTCGACTGCTGCATCATCTTCAGCCTCAGTCTCCTCAGTCTTGCGCAGGGTCTGTTCCAGGCGGGCCTTCACGGTGTTCATCACCTCGTGGAAAGTCTCCGGGTCTCTGAGATAATCGTTGACCGCCGCGCGGAACTGATCCTCGTCGTAGCCGTGCTTCCTTATCAGAGGGGCATAGACACTGAGGGAGTCTGTACCCTTTGCAAGTTCCGGAGCGCTCTCGAGCATTCCTTCAGAAAGATAGATGTCGTAGAAGATAGCGACCATATCCTTTTCGGGTATGGTTTTATTCCCGGCGCATCCGCTGATGAGCAATGAAAAGAGAGAAAAAAGCAAAAAAGTCTTCTTCACCTTTTAACAGTTTTTAATCTTACAAATATAGTAAAAAAAAGTATGCTTTTATTAACTTTGCGCTATGAATGGCAACACACGCAGCCTGGGTCCGACCATCGCCTTCATCCTTCTGACAGCGTCGTACGCCGTCAGTGCTTTTTTCGTGCCATTCAAGTCTGTCACATATCCTGACTGCTTCTTTTTCGGAGATCTTTTCGACTGGACCCCTCTGTACAACGGCGGGTTCCTGAGCTGTCTGCTGGGAACGCTGTTCACCGGAATCCTGGCCCTGATGGTCTATATGGCCGGCAACCGTATCTCCAGCGGAATGAACCAGTTCATACCGCTGCTCTACCTGGTGCTGGTGCTGGCCAACCCCTCCTCACTGAGATTCTCCCCCATCCACGCAGCAGCAGTATTCCTGGTGCCGGCCCTCATCAGCAACGTCTCCTTCTGTGCCTCAGGTTCAGACCTCACCAGTCTGGCGAAAAGCTGCTTCTTCCTGACAATCGCATCGTTCTTCTTCCCGCCGCTGATGTGGATGTTCATACCTATGGCCGCCCTCAGCATCAGCAAGGCCGACGACAAGGGCAAGTATCTCTTCACTTCCCTGTTCTCTCTCGCCGCACCTCTGCTGCTGGCATTCGGCATCCGCTACCTTCAGGCGGGGCTGCAGAATGCCGCAGAAATCTTCCCTGACTATCTTCGCGCGATGACAGATGTCCCGTCAAAGAGCATTGCGATGTCCGCGTCCACTCTCTGCCGGCTCGTCATCACTGCAATAATTGCAATAATATCCGCATACTGCGTAGCAGGCGCCTTCAGCAGATACAAGACAGTGCAGTACACAGCCTACTCCAGGATTCTCTTCTACGCAGCGGCCATCACCGCAACCGCCGCCGTCTTCATTCCGACGATGTCCTGGCCCGGATGCCTGCTCACCGCCATCCCGCTCTCACTGATAATAAACGAGTACTTCGGCAACGGAGCACACGACGGCAGCGGCACTATGGCTGCGGCCGCTCTCCTCATCCTCATTGCAGAGAGGATACAATGTTTCATCTGACAACATCAAATAATACGATACTATGAAAAAATTCGGTGCGGTACTTATCGCGATTATCCTGATAGCCCTTGCGGGTTTCTTCTATTTCCGTTTCTACTATGTCTTCGGAGAGGGCGTCAAGAGCGGAGAACTCAACTATGTGGTCTACAAGGGAATCATCTTCAAGACCTACGAAGGCAAGCTCATCCAGAGCGGCATACGCTCCAACAAGGGCAACGGCATCCAGTCCTATGAGTTCGAATTCTCTGTAGCCGACGAGGAGCTGGCCAAGAGGCTTATGAACGAGGAGAGCGGCAAGGTGATGCAGCTCCACTACAAGGAGTATTTCGGCGCACTGCCCTGGAGAGGCTACACCAAATACATAGTCGACGACATCATCTCCATCCAGGACAAGCCTGCCGGAAATACAATCGACGACTCCGCTTTGCAGGGAGTCGCCGGTTATAACGGAGAGGAAACTCTGGTCCTCTGATATCAGTCCATCTAACGGAGCTTTGCTCCGAACTTGCTTTCGAACGCCTTTATCAGGCGTGCCATTGCCTGCTCTACAGTCTGGTCTGTCAGAGTCTTCTCCTCATCCTGAAGGATGAAGCTCATCGCGTACTGCTTCTTGGCGGCAGGGATCTTCGGTCCGCGGTAGACGTCGAAGAGTGACACCTGCCTGAGGATGCCCTTCACGCTCTGGAGAGCGGTCTTGCGGAGGTCAGCATAAGAGACATTCTCATCGATGACAAGTGCCAGGTCACGGCGGACTTCAGGGAACTTTGGAAGCTCCTTGTATTTCACCTTGTCGCGGCGGACGAGTTCGAAGAACACAGGCCAGGAGATTTCAGCGACAAAGACAGGCTGCTTGATGTCGAACATCTTCAGAAGCTGTCTGTTCACAGTACCTGCAACTGCAAGTCTCTTGCCCTGAAGCTTGTATTCCAGACCTTCAGAGAAGATGTCGGCAGGCGCCGCATCAGTCTCGAGGTCATAGATATCAGCCTTGAATCTCTTGAGGAGAAGTTCAAGGGTGCCCTTGAGCTGGAAGTAGTTGCCGGCGCCGAGTTCGTTTCTCCAGGACTTCGCGCCAGGACCCGTGACAGCCAGGCAGAGCCTCTGTTCCTCACGGTAGCTCTTCAGGTCAGCGGCCGGACACTCGGCGTCAGCCTTCGGACGGAAACTGTAGCAGTTGCCGATCTCGAAGAGCCTGAGGTCATTGTTCTGGTGGTTGATATTGCGTGCCACGACTTCCAGTGCATTGAGGATCAGAGTCTGGCGCATCGCGTTCAGATCCTGGCTCAGAGGATTGACTATACGGACGCAGGCCTCCTCAGGGAAGCTCTTGAGTTTGGTGTAGTAGCCGCTCTTTGTCAATGAGTTGTTCATTATCTCATTGAATCCGCGGGATGCGAGGAAGTCGGATACGCTCTTGCGGACAACCTCCGGGTCAGGATGTTCTGAAGGGTTGATGGAGACTCTCATATTGGTCGGGAGCTCCACATTGTTGTAACCGTAGATGCGGAGTATCTCCTCGACGACGTCGCACTCTCTGAGGACGTCGACCCTGTATGCAGGGACCTCGACGGTGCAGCCCTCTTCAGTTTCGGAAACGGATGTGAATTCCAGGTCATTGAGGATGGCCTTGATGGTCCCGGCAGGGATTTCCTTGCCGATAAGGGAGTTAATCCTCGAATACTTGAGTTCGATGCGCGCCTTCTCGAAAGGCTTTTCGCAGACCTCGACAGGAGCCCCAACAATCTTTCCTCCGGCCAGTTCGCAGATGAGCAGCGCGGCACGGCGGGCGGCGGTCATTGTGGCCAGCGGGTCGATGCCCCTCTCATAGCGGAAGGAAGCGTCGGTCTTCAGGCCGTGGCGCTTCGAAGTCTTGCGTATTGAGACAGGATTGAAATATGCGGCCTCAAGGAATACTTCTGTGGTTGATTCGGTGACACCGCTCTCCGCACCGCCGAAGACGCCGGCGATGCACATAGGCTCCTCCTCGTTGCAGATCACAAGGTCATTGGCTGAAAGGGTGCGCTCGACACCGTCCAGTGTGACGAACTTGCACCCCTCTTCGCTGCGGCGGACGACCACTTTGCGGCCCTTGATCTTCGAAGCGTCGAATGCGTGGAGAGGATGGCCCATCTCGTTGAGGACGAAGTTGGTGATGTCCACTACGTTGTTGACGGAGCGCTGTCCTATCGAGACGAGTCGGTCGCGGAGCCAGTCCGGCGACGGACCGACCTTGACGTCCTTGATGGTGATGCCGATATATCTCGGAGCCAGGTCAGGGTCCTTGACCTCAACCGGGATCGGTTCCCCCTCGCCCGCCTTGAAGGCGCTCACGTCAGGGAGCGTCCACTCGCAAGGAATGCCGTTGAGGCGGCAGTATGCATAGAGGTCGCGTGCCACGCCGATGTGGCTTGCGCCGTCAACACGGTTAGGGGTGAGCCCTATTTCGTAGACTGTGTCTTCGGAAAGCTTCAGATATTCCTTTGCGGAAGTTCCTGGGACTGCAGCCGGGTCAAGGACCATAATGCCCTCGTGGTCTGTCCCGATTCCGAGTTCGTCCTCAGCGCAGATCATTCCGAAGCTCTCGGCTCCGCGGATCTTAGACTTCTTGATCTTGAATGTGCCGCCGTTGCCGTCAGGGAGGTCGGTGCCCACTGTGGCGAGGAGGACTTTCTCACCTGCAGCCACATTAGGCGCTCCGCAGACCACCTGGAGCAGTTCAGGCGCGCCGGTATTGAGTTTTGTGATATGGAGATGGTCGCTGTCAGGGTGATCCACGCACTCCACTACTTCAGCCACGATCACGCCTGCCAGTCCGCCCGGGACCTGTTCGACAGTCTCGGTGTGTTCAACTTCAAGACCAGTTGAGGTTATGATGCGGCTGACTTCTTCAGCACTGAGGTCAAATTTGAGATAATCCTTGAGCCAATTGAGAGATGCTATCATTTCTGCGAAAAATTAAATCCTGCAAATATACTGAAAAAACGCTTCGGGAGCTACTCGAAAAGCGAGCGCACGAACTCGCGCCGGTCGAAGACTTTGAGGTCTTCTATCTTCTCGCCCACTCCGATGAACTTGATCGGAATCTTGAACTGGTCGCTGATGCCGATGACCACGCCTCCCTTGGCTGAACCGTCAAGCTTTGTGACGGCAAGTGCGCTGACTGATGTGGCCTTTGTGAACTCCCTGGCCTGGATGAAGCCGTTCTGGCCGGTGGAGCCGTCGATGACGAGCAGGACCTCGTGAGGAGCGTCCGGAATCACCTTCGCCATCACGTTCTTTATCTTTGTCAGTTCGTTCATCAGGTTCACCTTGTTGTGGAGACGGCCCGCCGTGTCGATGATGACCACGTCCGCGTCCTTCGCCACAGCGCTTTTCACGGTGTCGTATGCCACAGACGCCGGATCAGAGCCCATTGCCTGCTTCACGATGTCGACGCCTGCCCTTTCAGCCCATATGACAAGCTGGTCCACAGCGGCTGCGCGGAAAGTGTCGGCGGCGCCGAGAACAACCTTCTTGCCCTGTCCTTTCAGCTGGGCGGCAAGTTTGCCGATGGTGGTGGTCTTGCCCACGCCGTTGACTCCGACGACCATTATGACATACGGCTTCTTGGAGAAGTCGAACGGCGCTGTGCTGCGCCCGTCTGCCGCCTTGTCAAGAAGAGACTCGATCTCCTCGCGGAGATAGACGTTGACTTCGTCAGGATTGAGGTATTTGTCGCGGGCCACGCGTGCCTCGAGCAGCTCTATCACTGTCTGGGTGGTCTCGACCCCCATATCCGAAGCGATTAGCGCCTCCTCGATGGAATCGAGGACATCATCATCTATGACGCTCTTGCCGGCGACTGCGTGCGACAGGCGGTCGAAGAGGGAGCGTTTTGTCTTCTGCAGTCCGGCGTCCAGATTGCTCTGCTGGGGCTGCTGTTCCCGCTCTTCGGCGGATGGTTCTTCAATATGTTTCTTCCTCCAGTTGAAAAGTCCCATAAATAATTGTTACAGAGGTTTGTAAAGTTCACGGATGCAGCCGTCCGCAAGGGCTTCGAGAGAAGATATGCCCATCTCTTCAGGGAGTCCGGTGTTCTGGTATGCCACTGGGAGTTCGGTGCATGCGCCCACTACAGGGAGTTTCTCGATCTCCCAGAGTTTCTCGATTGCGGCGCGGTAGCGTATGCCCGCCTCCTTGATCTTGCCGGCCTTCACCATATCGGTGATGTCGTGGATCTCCACTCTCATAGGCTCGTCAGGGATGCGGAAGCTGTAACCTGTGGCGGCTGCGTGACGCTGATAGATGCCTGTGTTCATCGTCCCGAGTGTGGCGGTGAGCCAGGCGCCCTTAGGGCTGCGTTCCCGGCAGGTCCTGATGGTCTCATCGATGATATGGATCACAGGCACGCTGATGAGCCCCTGCTCGAGGAACTTGTCCACGAAGTGGTGGGCGGTGTTGCAGGTGACCACCAGGCGGTCGGCGCCCCAGCTGATGAGGGTCTTGAGACCGTCGAGGAGGTACGGTTCCGGATCCGGCCCCTTGCCGAGGAGGAAAGTGGTGCGGTCAGGAGTTATGGTGTGGGAATACACTATCATTCTTGGATGCTCCTGGTCCACGTCGGCAGGAGCCTTGACTGCGAGGAGTCTCTGAAATTCAGCGGTGGCTGCAGGTCCCATTCCGCCAAGCACACCGAGGGTAAGTCCGTTGTTCTTCATTATGATGATATTTTCTGGTCGTTAGATTCTATGCTCTGGCGCGCGGGCGTATCTTGCGGAAGCGGAGCTTTATCACTCCCCAGAACGCTTCGCCGAAGATGCTGGAGCTCATCTTGGATGTCCCCTCCTTGCGGTCCTCGAATATGATCGGCACCTCGGCAATCTTGAAGCCCAGCCTGTATGCATTATACTTCATCTCGATCTGGAAGCCGTATCCGCGCATCTTTATGCGGTCGAAGTCAATGGTATCCAGCACTTTGCGCGAATAGCACTTGAAGCCGGCCGTACAGTCGTAAACCTTCATCCCGAGCACAGTGCGCACATACGTGGACGCATAGTAGGACATTATCACACGGCCGATCGGCCAGTTGATCACACTGATGCCGTTGCAGTAGCGGGAACCTATGGAGAGGTCCGCCCCACCTTCTGCACAGGCAGCATAGAGGCGCGGCACGTCGGCGGGCTTGTGTGAGAAGTCAGCATCCATCTCGAAGATGTAGTCATAGCCGTGTTCGAGCGACCACTTGAAGCCAGTCATATAGGCTGTGCCGAGTCCCTGCTTGCCGCTCCTTTCGATGAGATGGAGTTCCTCAGGGAATTCGTTCTGGAGTCTCTTGACGATGGCCGCAGTGCCGTCCGGAGAGCCGTCATCGATGATCAGCACGTGGTAATCGCCCTCAAGCGCACGCACTGCGCGTATGATGTTCTCGATGTTCTCCTTTTCGTTGTAAGTCGGGATGATGATGACTTTCCTGTCCATATTAAGAAGTTTATTCTACAAATATACCGTTTCTTTCTTAAATTGCGACAAATTTCTGACTCTATGAAGAAGCTCATACCACTGCTGCTTGCTGCGGCACTGCTTTCCGGCTGCACCGGAGCCGCTTCCGGACCATCGCAATGGGACTCCGAATCAATGTGGTACGACACAGATGACGAGATCGACACCACCCTCGCCGACGTCTTCTATATCCTCTCCACCAATGTGATGACAGCCGTGGACAGCGCCTCGGGAGAGACGTCATACCAGGCCCTGCTGACAGATGATGACCGACAGAAGATGAGCGCCGAACTGGGCTACGCAGACAGTATGTTCGGAGACTCGCTGAATTTCATCGGACCTTACTACCACCAGTTGACAATGGAGTCGGCGGAACTGCCGGAAGAGAAGTTCGACGAACTCTTCGACGACGTGTCGGACGAAGTGTTCGAGGCTTTCAACTGGTATATGGAGAACGTCAACGACGGCAGGCCCTATATCCTCGCGGGCTTCAGCCAGGGGGCGATGCTTGTGCTCGAACTGCTCAAGAGGATGAGCGATGAGCAGTACTCCCGCATGGCGGCCGCATATATGCTCGGCTACCGGCTCTCTGACGAGGACCTCGAGCACCCGCACGTCCGCGCCGCAACCGACGATGACGACTGGGGCGTGACGGTCTCATTCAACTCTGTGATGTCGCCGTCAGATGCCTGGCCGTTCCTTTCAGAGGACGCGGCGACCTGCATAAACCCGCTCAACTGGACCACAGACGGAACTCCGGCCACTCTCGATTTCAACGGAGACATTGCTGAAGTCAGTGTGGATACCTGCAGCAACCTACTGATAGTCAAAGGTCTGGACAAGGAGGACTATATCTTCAAGCCGCTCGCCGAATACTGCGAGCCGGGCAACCTCCACCACTGGGACCTGCTCTTCTACAAGCGCAGCATTCAGAAGAACGCGCTTCTCCGCGTTTACGGGGATGATGATCAGGAGTGAGACTGCAGACCTTTGAGTGAAAGGCCTATCCTGTTCCTCTCCAGATCCACGCTGATCACTTTCGCGTGAATCTGCTGGTGGACCTTGAGCACCTTGGACGGATCCGAGACATACCTGTCACCCATCTGCGAGACGTGGATCAGACCGTTCTCGTGGATTCCGATGTCCACGAATGCACCGAATGCCGTGACGTTGGTCACAATGCCGGGAAGGACCATCCCGACCTTTACGTCCTCGATGGTTCTGATCTCCTCAGAGAAGCCGAAAACCTTGAAGGTGCCGCGAGGGTCGCGGCCGCGCTTGGCGATCTCAGCCATAATGTCGTTGAGAGTCGGCATTCCCACCTCACCGGACACATACCTGCCAAGGTCGATGCCCTCACGTTTCGCCGGGTCTGCGATGAATTCCTCGAGCGAGACTCCGGCGTCCGATGCCATCTGCTCCACAAGGCCATACCGTTCCGGGTGGACAGCGCTGTTGTCAAGCGGATTCCCGGCTCCCGGAATCCTGAGGAAGCCGGCGCACTGCTCGAATGCCTTGCTTCCAAGCCGCTTCACACCGTTCAGCTGGGCCCTTGACGTGAAAGGGCCGTTCTCCGTACGGAAATCTATGATGTTCTGGGCCAGTGCCGGGCCAATGCCGGAGACATAGCTCAGCAGGTAAGGGCTGGCGGTGTTCAGATTGACACCCACGCTGTTGACGCAGCCTTCGACAGTCTCGTCGAGGCGCTCCTTCAGGAGATTCTGGTCAACGTCGTGCTGGTACTGCCCGACACCTATGCTCTTAGGGTCTATCTTGACAAGTTCGGCAAGCGGGTCCATCAGGCGGCGTCCGATGGAGACGGCGCCGCGGACTGTGACGTCATAGTCAGGGAATTCGCTGCGGGCCACCTCTGACGCGGAGTAGACGGAAGCCCCGTCCTCGCTTACTGAATAGACTTTGAGATCCTCAGGGAGAGGAATCTTTTCGATGAATGACTCAGTCTCGCGGCCGGCAGTGCCGTTGCCGATCGCGATGACCTCGATCTTATATGCCTCGACCATCCTCGATATGGCCTTCATAGCCGAAATCTTCTCATTTGCAGGAGGATGAGGATATATGGTCTCATTATGGAGGAGCATTCCCTGAGCATCCAGGCAGACCACCTTGCAGCCGGTGCGGAATCCGGGGTCGATGGCCAGAGTGCGCTTCTGACCCACCGGCGGGGCGAGAAGCAGCTCGCGAAGATTGTCTCCGAACACCCTGATGGCCTCTATGTCTGCCTTCTCCTTCGCTGCGGCAAGGGTCTCGTTCTCGACAGACGGATGAAGCAGCCTCTTCCAGGAGTCCCCGATGGCGGCGTCCACCTGGGCACGGCAGGCAGGCGAAGGACGGCGCTTCTTCTCGTATGCCTTCCTCGAAATGCGCTCTATGGCGTGTTCCGGATTCACATCCACCCTGACACTGACGTATTCCAGACTGCGGGCCCTCAGAGCAGCGAGCAGGCGGTGTGACGGAATCTTGTCCACCCTCTGTGAGAAATCGAAATATGACTCATATTTGCGCGCCTCGGGGTCGTTCTCCTTGCCTTTTGCCACCTTGGAGACGACTGTCCCCCAGCGGGAATAAAGGTCACGCAGCTGTGCGCGGACAGGCTGGCTGTCAGAGACCATTTCAGCAATGATGTCACGTGCGCCGGCAAGAGCGTCACCGGCTGAAGCCACATCCCCCTTCACGAATTCCGCAGCCTCTCTCTCAGGGTTGTCGCACTCCATATTCCAGAGAGACAGCGCAAGCGGCTCAAGCCCGCGCTCTCTGGCAACAGATGCCCGGGTCCTGCGCTTCGGCCTGTATGGGAGATAGAGATCCTCAACGGTCTGTGCATCCACCGCACCCTCGATTGCCGCACGCAGTCCGTCTGTCAGCTTACCCTGCTCCCCGATGCTCCGGAGAATGGATTCCTTGCGCTTTTCGAGGTCAGTGAAACGGCTGTACCAGTGTTTGACTTCGGCCACCTGGATATCGTCCAGAGCGCCGGTGCGCTCCTTGCGGTAACGGCTGATGAAAGGGATTGTGGAGCCCTCCTCGAAGAGCCCGATGCAGTTCTCCACCTGCCAGGAAGCGATGCCCATCACCCCGGCGATATGGTCTGTATAAAGTTTATTCATGGGAAACCTCCTTGAGCTGCTCCCTGTATGAAGAGAATATCTTGCTCTTGGAGACGAATCCGAGGTATTTGTTCTCGTCATCGACGACCGGAAGGTTCCAGGCGCCTGTAGCCTCGAAGACATTCATCACACTGTCCATCCTGTCGTCTTCATAGACGAAGGCCGGTGCACTCTTCATCAGTGAGTATATCCTGGTTGTGTCGTATTTTTCGGTGTCGAACATCATCTGGCGCACATCATCCAGAGTCACGACCCCCTGGAACCGGCCCTGGTCGTCAAGCACCGGGAAGATGTTGCGGCGGGAGACCGAGACCGCTCTGACAAGGTCACGCAGGGTCCCGTCCACGCTGACAGGAGTGAAGTCGTTCTCCACCAGATCTCCTGTGCGGAGCAGAGTCAGCACCGCCTGGTCGCTGTCGTGAGTCAGGAGGTCTCCCTGTGCAGCGATACGCTTGGTGTAGATGGAGTAGGACTCGAATATGCGGATGGTCGCGAAACTGACCACAGATGTCACGATAAGAGGGAGGAATAGGTCATAGCCGCCTGTGATCTCCGCAATCAGGAAGATTGCGGTCAGAGGGGCCTGCATCACTCCGGTCATCATCCCCGCCATCCCCACAAGCACGAAATTGGCCTCGGGAAGGGTTCCGGCACCAATCAGGTTGATGAACCTGGCCACTACGAACCCTGCCAGACCTCCGCTGACAAGCGTCGGTCCGAACGTGCCGCCCACTCCTCCTCCGGCGTTTGTGAAGGCAGTTGCGAAGACCTTGAAGAGCATCGTCAGGGCGAAGAAGCCGAGGAAGGCCCATTCATTGGAAAGCAGCTTGTCGCCGAAGATGCCGCCTGCCACTGCACTCGCATTGTTGTGGAGCATCTCGGTCAAAGACTCGTAGCCCTCGCCGTAAAGCGGAGGGAAGAGGAATATGAGTATGCCGAGCAGCAGCGCGCCTGCAACCCACCTGACGTATGGGCTTCTGAACCGGCGCATCCTGTCCTCAATCCTGAGTGTTGTGCGGATGAAATAGAGCGACATGAACCCGCAGAATATGCCGAGGGCGGCATAATACGGCAGGTTGACCATCCTGAAGTCCTGGATGGCGTTCGGGAAGGCCACAGCACGGCCGCTGAAAATGAAAGTGACCACCGTGGCCGTCAGTGAGGAGACCAGCAGAGGGAGCATCGTGCTCATCGCCATATTGAAAAGCAGGATCTCCATCGTGAAGAGGACTCCCGCGAGAGGGGCCTTGAAGATGGCCGCGATTGCCGCCGATGCCCCGCATCCCAGAAGCACAGTCATATTGCGGTAGGAAAGGCCTGCCTTGCGGGCGATGTTGGAGCCTATGGCCGCGCCGGAATAGACAATCGGCGCCTCGGCCCCCACGCTGCCGCCGAAACCGATGGTCAGGGCGCTCGTGGCGATTGAAGACCAGGTGTTGTGAGCCCTTATTCGCGATTCGTTGCGTGAGACGGCGGTAAGGACCTTCGTCACTCCGTGGCCGATATCATCTTTGACAACAAAGCGCACCAGCAGCAGGGAAAGCAGCATTCCGATTCCGGGATATACAAGATAGAGGAATCCGTCGGCAGGGGTGTTGAACCAGTTTGTGAGGCCGTGATGTATCCAATGGATCAAAGTGCGCAGCAGAGTTGCCGCGCATCCGCACAAAACACCCACCACCACTGCGAGGAGCAGCAGGAGCGTCTTTTCAGGAATGTTCTTTATTGTTTTTTTATTCGTCACCTTCTTCCTGGGCGGCCTCGGCAGCAGCGATGTCGTCGTCGGATGCAGGGAATCCTCCATCTTCTCCTCCTTCACCGCCGTCAGTCTCGTCGTCACCGGCGTCGAACAGTTCCTTCTCCGCCTCGGCGTAGTCGTCCACCTTCACCTTGATCTTGACAAGATAGAGAGCGTCAGGAATCTCGACCTCGACCACGTGGAAGAAAGTGCCGTCAGGCTTGTCGATCTTGACGATGTCCGCCATATAGTCGGCATAGCCGTGGGGATATTTCTCACGGAACGCGTCTGCGAGTTCTTCTGACATATTCTCGTAGCTGATAACAGCTCTTCTCTTTGGAGTATTGTTTCCTGCCATAGTTATGCTTGATTTGCGGATGCAATTATAGGTCATTTTTTCTTTCCCGCAAAAAAAAATGACTTTTGCTTCTGTTTATTCGCAATTATCCGCTCTACAAACAGTTTTTCGCCCGTACGAGGGTCCCTGCCGGTATGGAACATCTCCGTCGAGACGCTCATCGGGGTCGGGGTGAAATCCTGAACCTGGTCCATATAGAGCCCCTTGAGGGACCTGTTGCGGGAGAGCGCCTCCATATCCTTCATAGTGCAGCCCGGATGGCCGGACATGAAGTAAGGGACAAGCTGGTAGTTCAGTCCGTTGCGGCGGACCACACTGTCGAACTCCCTCTCAAGTCTCTGGAAAAGCCGGAACGAAGGCTTGCCCATAGCATTCAGCACGTGCTCCTCCGTATGCTCCGGGGCGACCTTGAGGCGGCCGCTCGTGTGGCGGGTCACCAGCTGCTCGAAGTAGCGTCGGCCGTCCTCGCTCAGGAAACCGTTCTCGTCCAGGAAGAGGTCATATCTGATACCGCTGCCGATATAGACGTGCTTTATGCCCGGCACTGCCAGCACCTTGCCGTAGAGCTCCAGCAGCGGGGTGTGGTCGTGGACAAGATTCCTGCACCTGTTCGGGAAGAGGCAGGAAGAGCGCACGCACTTCTCGCAGAGGCCCCTGTCACGGCCTCCCATACGATACATATTGGCAGTCGGGGCGCCGAGGTCCGTGATGGTCCCCTTGAATTCGGGATGCTGCGTCAGCGCCCTCACCTCGCGGAGGATGGACTCCTCGCTGCGCGACTGGATGGTGCGTCCCTGATGGGCGGTGATAGCGCAGAAATTGCACCCCCCGAAACATCCGCGGTGGGTCGTGATGGAGAACTTGATCATATCGTAGGCCGGTATCCGCTTCCCCTTGTAGCGCGGGTGCGGCAGCCTGGTGTACGGAAGGTCATAGATCCAGTCCAGCTCTTCAGTTGCAAGGGGGCCTGCCGGGACAATCCTCGGCAGAGGCTCCGGGTTCTCCCCCCTGAGCCTGGCGGAGAGATATTCCGCTATCCTTACCACTGGTTTCTCCCCCATTCCGGCTATCAGCCAGTCCGCCCCGGAGGAGTCAAGGACCGACGGATGCATCCTGTCGTCCCAGTAGTCATAATGGGGTTCGCGGCGCAGGGAGGCCTCGATACCGCCTATCACTACCGGCACGTCGGGATATAACTGCTTGAGAATCTTCGTGTAGACTGTGACGGCCCTGTCAGGTCTCTGGCCCGCACGTCCCTCTGGAGTGTAGGCGTCATCGCTGCGCAGGCGTTTTGCTGCGGTGTAGTGGTTGACCATCGAATCCATCGCCCCCGCGGTCACTCCGAAGAAGAGCCTCGGGGCGCCGAGCTTGCGGAAGTCGCGGAGGTCATCCCTCCAGTTAGGCTGCGGCACGACAGCCACCCTCCAGCCCTTCGCCTCAAGGACACGGGCGATGACGGCGGCACCGAAGGCAGGGTGGTCCACATAGGCGTCACCCGTGAAGAGAATCACGTCTATGAAGTCCCAGCCGAGAGCGTCGACCTCCTTCTTGGATGTTGGAAGGAAACCCATTACATCCTGTCAGGAAGCTGGATGCCGAGAATGTTCATCGCATGGCTGAGAGTGCGGGCGACTGTGTCAGCGAGCACCAGCCTCTGGCTGCGGACGGACGCATCCTCCTCACGGAGAATCTGGGTGTCGTGGTAGTATTGGTTGAACTCCTTGGCGAGGTCATAGGCGAAGTTCGCTATGACGGCAGGAGAGTGGGCCACACCCGCCTCGCGCACCTTCTCCGGATAAGATGCGAGCAGAGCGACAAGGGACTCTTCCTTTGGAAGGAGCTCTGCGCTGCCGCTTCCCTTCTCCATTCCTTCCGCCTTGCGGAGGATAGACTTGATGCGGGCGTGTGTGTACTGTATGAACGGGCCCGTGTTGCCGTTGAAATCAATTGACTCCTTAGGGTCGAAGAGCATGGTCTTGCGCGGGTCGACCTTCAGGATGAAATATTTCATAGCGCCGAGGGAGAGCATCCTGAAGAGAGCATCCTGCTCCTCTTCACTCATTCCTTCGAGCTTGCCGAGTTCGAGGGAAGTCTCCTTTGCGGTGTTGTACATCTTCTCGACGAGGTCGTCGGCGTCGACCACAGTGCCCTCGCGGGATTTCATCTTGCCCTCCGGAAGTTCCACCATACCGTAGGACATATGGTAGATGGCGTCAGACCACTTGAAGCCGAGCTTGCCGAGGATGAGCTTGAGCACCTGGAAATGGTAGTTCTGCTCGTTGCCCACCACATAGATCATCTCGTCGAGACTGTACTCCTCGAAACGCTGCTGTGCTGTGCCGAGGTCCTGAGTCATATAGACTGATGTCCCGTCGCCGCGGAGCAGGAGCTTCTGGTCGAGGCCGTCGCCTGTGAGGTCGCACCATACGGAGCCGTCATCCTTGCGGAAGAAGATTCCGCGTGCGAGGCCGTCCTCGACGAGGGCCTTGCCGCCCTTGTAGGTCTGCGACTCATAGTATGTGCGGTCGAAGGAGATACCGAGGCTGGCGTAGGTCTGGGCGAATCCCTCATAGACCCAGCCGTTCATCCTGCGCCAGAGGCCGACGACCTCAGGGTCGCCCTGCTCCCACTTGACGAGCATTGCCTGAGCCTCCTTCATTATCGGGGCGCTCTTCTCTGCCTCTTCCTCGCTCATTCCGCTTTCCACAAGGCTCTTCACCTCAGCCTTCAGCAGGTCGTTGAACTTCACGTAGTAGTCCCCTATGAGGTGGTCGCCCTTCTTGCCTGCCTGTTCCGGAGTGATGCCGTTGCCGCACTTGAGCCAGGCGAGCATTGACTTGCAGATATGGATTCCGCGGTCGTTCACCAGGTTGACGCGGATCACACTGTGGCCGCAGGCCTTGAGCAGCTGGCTGATGGACCAGCCGAGGAGGTTGTTGCGGATGTGTCCCAGATGGAGAGGCTTGTTGGTGTTCGGGCTCGAGAACTCGACCATCACTGTTCTGCCGGTGGACGGGAGCTGGCCGTAGTCAGGCTGAGCGGCGATGCCCGCCAGAACCTCAGTCCAGTAGGATCCCGCAAGCTTGATGTTGAGGAAGCCCTTGACCACGTTGAAGCCCGCAATCTGCGGCACGTTGGCCTTGAGCCACTCACCTATCTCGTTTGCTGTAGCCTCGGGAGCCTTGCGGCTTGTCTTGAGGAGCGGGAAGACTACAAGCGTCACGTCACCTTCGAACTCCTTCCTTGTAGGCTGTGTCTGGATGAGGGCCGGTGCCGGCTCGATGCCGTAGAGAGCCCTGACGGCAGATGCTGCGGAAGCAGCGATGAATTCTATATGGTTCATTTATGGTTTCCTTCTATTTTTCGGTCTTGACTTTCTTTGTCTTATCAAAATATGCCTTCATCTCCTTGCGGGCCTTCGGGGCAAGGCAGAAGAGAGTTATCATCGTCGGGAACGCCATAAGCGCGTATGCGCTGTCGATCAGGCTGACAGCTGCCTTGAGAGGGATCATCGCGGAGACTACGAGCATCACCAGGAAGAAGATGTTGTAGTACTTCGCGTTCTTTTCACCGAAGAGGTATCCGGTGCACTTCTGCCCATAGTATGAATACGAGAACATTGTGCTGAATGCGAAGAGGATGACCATCACGAAGAGCAGATAGTTGCCCACTCCCGGGATAGCCGCCTCAAATGCATTGAGAGCGAACTTGAGGCCTTCCATAGAGCCCATTCCGTTTCCGGCAGGCATTATGGACGGGTCGACGCCGGCACCGATAAGGATTGCGATAGCGGTGAGGGTGCAGACGAGACCGGAGTCGATAGACGGGCCGATCATTGCGACGAGACCCTCGCGCACAGGCTCGTTGTTCTTGGATGCGCCGTGCATCATCGAAGCGGTTCCGACACCTGCCTCATTGACAAGGGCCGCACGGCGGACACCGGTGAGGGCGATGGTGATGATGGAGCCTATACCTCCGCCGAGAGCACCGCGCGGAGTGAACGCGCCCACGACTATGTCGCGAAAGACGCCCGGTATTGCGCTGAGATGGGTCAGCATTATGTAGAGCACGAGGGCGAAATAGAGGATCACCATCAGAGGGACCAGTTTGGTCGCCACTTTGGATATTCTCTTGATGCCGCCGAGGATGACGCCGGCCACGATGAGGCCGATGATGAGGCCGATGATGAGACGGAGAGTGACGGTGTTCTGCTCAGGGGTGAAGAAGATCGTGGTGACAGACTCTGTAAGCTGGTTCGCCTGCATGATGCAGAGGGTTCCTATCAGTCCGAAGATTGAGAAGAAGACCGCAAGCGGCTTCCACTTAGCGCCGAGACCGGAAGTGATCATATACATCGGACCTCCCTGAACCTGACCTTCGGAGTCCTTGCCCTTGTACATCACGGCGAGGGTTCCCTCGAAGAACTTTGTCGCCATTCCTACGATTGCACTTATCCACATCCAGAAGATGGCGCCGGGGCCGCCTATGGAGAGCGCGATGGCCACACCGGCGATGTTGCCCATTCCGACAGTGGCCGCGATGGCGCTTGTCAGAGCCTCGAACGAGGAGATCTGGCCATCTGCCTTGTCATCCTTTACCCTGAGGGCCTGGATTGAGCGGCCATAATAGCGAAGCGGTGCGAAGCGGCTGTATATCAGAAAGAACAGGCCGCCGCCGATAAGAAGGAAGAAAAGCGGATATCCGCAGATGAAATCGCTGAAAGCAGCGATTCCGTTGCCAATCGAGTTCCAGAATCCGTTCATATGATGTCAGTTTAACCGAGGTAACCTTTAAGAAGCTTGCTTCTTGCACTGTGACGGAGGCGGCGGATGGCCTTCTCCTTGATCTGGCGTACACGCTCGCGGGTCAGGCCGAACTTCTCGCCTATCTCCTCGAGGGTCATCTCCTGGCAGCCGATGCCGAAGAAGTACTTCACGATGTCGCGCTCGCGCTCGGTGAGGGTTGAGAGGGCGCGCTCGATCTCCTTGTTGAGCGACTCGTTGACGAGTCCGCGGTCAGCGTTAGGGGAGTCGTTGTTGACAAGCACGTCGAGAAGGCTGTTGTCCTCGCCGTCCACGAAAGGAGCGTCCACGGAGACGTGGCGGCCGCTGACGCGGAGTGTGTCGGCGATCTTCTCGCGCGGGGTGTCGAGTATCTCGGCTATCTCGTCAGGCGACGGCATCCTCTCGTGCTCCTGCTCGAACTTCGAGAGGGCCTTGTTGATCTTGTTGAGCGAACCCACCTGGTTGAGAGGCAGGCGTACGATGCGGCTCTGTTCGGCGAGGGCCTGCAGTATGGACTGGCGGATCCACCACACTGCGTAGGATATGAATTTGAAACCACGGGTCTCATCGAACTTCTCTGCGGCCTTGATCAGGCCGAGGTTTCCCTCGTTGATAAGGTCAGGAAGGCTGATGCCCTGGTTCTGATACTGTTTTGCAACGGATACGACGAAACGGAGATTTGCCCTTGTGAGTTTGTCGAGAGCCTCCTGGTCGCCTTTCTTGATTCGCTGGGCGAGCTCCACCTCTTCTTCGACGGTGATAAGCTCCTCCCTTCCAATCTCCTGCAGGTACTTGTCGAGCGATGCGCTTTCCCTGTTGGTGATTGATTTAGTGATCTTTAGCTGTCTCATTTACAATAAAAAAAATCGGATTTCCAAATAACAAGCACTTTCTTGTACGCGGAAATCCGAAATTTGTTTCAGAATTGCGGGCTCTACAGGGTCACAATCACCTCTTTTTGCCTGCCGTCCCTCCAGATTGTGATGACTGCCTGCTCTCCCGGCCGGAGCCTGCTGATCTGTTCCTGCAGGGCTGCGCTGTTCTGCACACGGTTCAGATTGACTTCGAGGATGATGTCGCCGGCCACTATGCCTGCATTCTCAGCCACTCCGCCTTTCGCGACATCCGCCACATAGACTCCCCTCACCTCGCCCAGACCTGCTGAGGCGGCAAGGTTCGATGTCATATCGGTGATGCTGACACCGAGCATCGCCCTGCGCACCTCGCCGTACTGGATGAAGTCGTCAGCCACCTTGCTCACGATATTGACAGGCACGGCGAAGGAATAGCCTGCATAAGAGCCTGTCAGAGAGATGATCGAAGTGTTGATGCCCACAAGTTCGCCGGCCGCGTTGACAAGCGCGCCTCCGCTGTTGCCGGGGTTGACGGCAGCATCTGTCTGGATGAACGACTCGACACGGTACTGTCCGTCATAGTTCGGAAGCGAACGTCCCTTCGCGCTCACGATCCCCGCAGTGATGGTCGAGCGGAGGTCGTATGGCGAGCCGATGGCGAGCACCCACTCCCCGAGACGGAGGTCGTCCGAATTGCCGATCCTGATTGCCGGCAGATCCTCAGCGTCGATCTTCAGGAGAGCGATGTCAGTCGCAGGGTCAGTGCCCACGAGCTTTGCGCTGTAGACCTGGTTGTTCTCGAGAGTCACCTCGATCACATCTGCACCCGCTATCACGTGGTTGTTGGTCACAATGTAGCCGTCAGGACGGATTATGACGCCGGAGCCGAGTCCCACCTGGTCTTTAGGAGTCTGGGCGAAACCGAAGAGCAGGTCAAGGATAGAGTTCGGCTGCTGCTGGTACTTCGCCTTCTGAGTCACCTTCACATAGACGACCGCCTGGACCGCGCTTTCCGCGGCATCGGAGAAGTTGGCCACATTGGTTGTGACAATGCGCCGCTCGGGCGCTGACTTTTTGGCAGAATCACCGCTCCTTGAAACTATCTCGGCGATTGCCTCGCTGTCCTTGATCTTGTTTTCAACAGTCTTGAGAGCCACAAAGTACCCCACTCCACCGGCAATGACAGCGGCGAGTAATAAATAAAGAACCTTTTTACCCATATTACTTCTTTTTTATTATATTTGTCAGTTGATTCAGTGCGGAAGACATCTTCAAATACCGTGCTAAATCGAAAAACCAGGAAAATCAATAAAACGACAAATATGAAATTCACAGTCTCCAGCTCAGAACTTCTCAACGGCCTGATGTCGGTATCGAAAGTGATCGTGCCGAAGCCGACCAATTCAATCCTTGAAAACTTCCTCTTCGTCCTCTCGGGCAACACCCTCACGGTGACCGCATCAGACGGCGAGACAACCCTCAAGACCTCCATCGAGATCGCACAGGTCAACCAGGAAGGATCCACTGCTGTCCCTGCAAAGCTCCTGACAGACTCACTCAAGGAATTCCCCGACCAGCCGCTCTCATTCAGCGTCGCTGAGGGCAGTTCTGTGATGGACATCGTCTGGGCGAGCGGTGCATCGGTGATCCCTTGCTTCGACGCAGCCGACTTCCCGGCACTCCCTGAGATCGGTGAAATCTCAGAGTTCGTGACCATCCCTTCAGCCACTCTCCTCGACGGAATAAACAGCACAATCTACGCAACCGCTGAAGAGGAGCTCCGCCCGGTGATGAACGGTATCTTCTTCGACATCGACCCCGACTACGTCACATTCGTCGCTTCTGACGCCCACAAGCTTGTATGCTACAGCTTCACCGGCACTATGGTGGCCCAGAAGTCAAGCTTCATCCTCCACAAGAAGCCGGCGGCCATCCTGAAGAGCGTCCTCGCAAAGTATGACGAGGACATCACCATCAAGTACGACAACAAGAACGCCTACTTCCACTTCGGCTCGAACTTCCTCGTATGCCGCCTCATCGACGGGAACTACCCTGCATACAAGAGCGTCATCCCTAAGAACAACAGCAACAAGATGGTCATCGGCAGGGCCGACCTCCTCAACGTAGTGAAGCGTATCGCAGTCTGCTCCAACCAGATATCCAACCAGATCCGCCTGAAGTTCTCCCTCAACGAAGTGCTCATCTCCGCACAGGACCTCGGATTCTCAATGTCAGCGCACGAAACCCTCCCTTGCCAGTATGACGGCCAGGAGATGGAGATCGGCTTCAAGGCTCCGTTCCTCCTCGAGATACTCAGCAACCTCCCATATCAGAACATCTGCATGGAGCTTGCCGACCCTGCACGCGCAGCACTCATCGTCTCAGCCGACGAGGCCAACCCTGGCCACGACATCAGAGCACTTCTGATGCCTGTGATGATCAACGCATAATCCGCCGGGCCTATGCAGCTGTCACTCAAGAACCCGCTTCTCTTCTTCGACATTGAGAGCACGGGTCTGAATGTCGCGTCTGACCGCATCGTGGAGATCTCCGCAGTGAAGGTCTCCCCGGGTGCTCCGGGCCAGCCCAACGACATCGAGGTCAAGACCCGCCGCATCAACCCGACCATCCCTATCTCCCCGGAGGCACAGGCCGTTCACGGCATAAGCGACGAGGACGTAAAGGACTGCCCTACTTTCCGCCAGATTGCCAAGTCGCTTGCAATCTGGATGGAAGGCTGTGACATAGCCGGCTACAACTCCCTGAAGTTCGACATCCCGATGCTGGCGGAGGAGTTCCTGCGCGCCGGTGTCGACTTCGACTTCCGCAAGAGGAAGCTTGTGGACGTGCAGAACATCTTCCACAAGAAGGAGCAGCGCACCCTGAAGGCTGCATACAAGTTCTACTGCAGCAAAAACCTTGAGAACGCCCACTCCGCAGAGGCCGACACGATGGCGACTTACGAAGTGCTCGAGGCACAGCTCGACCGCTACGGGAACGACGCGGAGGAACCGCTCCTCAACGATGTGGCATACCTCGCCAAATACTCCTGCCAGAACAGGTTCGCCGACTACGCCGGCCGCATCGTCCTCAACGACAAGGACGAAGAGGTCTTCAACTTCGGCAAGCACAGGGGCAAGAGGGTGAAGGACGTTTTCCGCACCGAACCTTCCTACTACAGCTGGATGATGGACGGGGACTTCACACTCGACACCAAACAGGTTCTGACAAGGATCAAACTCTCAATGCAATGAACATAACGGTCGTCAGACAAGACGGGTCCTTCACGACCCGCCCCGACACGACTCTCGAGCGCGAATCGCTGGAATTCTACCTTCCGGACGGGTTCTCCGCCGCCAGAGTCCGCGGCTGCACATTCATCCGCATCATCAAGGCCGGAAAGGCCGTCTCCACGAAATTCGCGGAGCGCTATTTCGACTCCTTCGGACGCGGATGGCTGTTGGAGTGCCTGACACCTGAAGGAGAGTCCGTGGACCTTGTCGACGGATCCTCATTCCTGCCGCAGGAGATGCAGCCTGCATCCCTGCTGCCGCAGGAGCAAATTGATACTGTCAAATCGGCCATCAGCCGCATTTCCCGCTGGATTTCCGTGCGCATCGGCGACATCGTCGCATTCGAAGATGCATCCTCCGCAGAAGCCTGCCGCGGCGGAAATGCCGGCCCAATTTCAATACTATGAAAGACATACTTGAGAAATATGGCGCATATCTTGCCGCCGCAGTCATCTTCGTAATCCTGGCATTCGCATACTGCAAGCCGGTGCTCAGCGGCAAGGTGCTCCAGAGCAACGATGACCTGAACGCTGTCTCCGCAGTACACGAGGCCGAAGTCTACAGCGATGCCGAAGGCGGGTACGGATTCTGGAACGGGTCGATGTTCAGCGGAATGCCGAACTACCAGATCGGCGGCGGCCAGTACAAGGCCGAGAAGCTGATCGCCCCGCTCAAGGGATTCCTCCACCGCGGCCCGGCACATCCGGCCTGGATCCTGATCTTCTATTTCGTCTGCTTCTTCATCCTGATGCGCTCCTTCGGAATCGACAGATGGCTGAGCATCGCAGGCGCGATAGCGGTCGCTCTCTCCTCATATTTCATAGTGATCATAGCCGCAGGACACGGCGGAAAGACGATAGCCATCTCTTACATAACCCTCACCGCCGCCGGGTTCTACCTCACCTACCGCAAGCGGTACGGGCTCGGGGCCATCTTCGTGATGTTCTTCACTGCGATAGGCTTCAGCATCCACCCGCAGATGTCCTACTATCTCTTTATGATGATCGGCATCTTCTTCCTCGCGGAACTCTGGATACATATCAAGGAGAAGAGGATGAAGGACTTCTTCATAGCCACTGCCGTCTTCGCAGTCTCTGTCCTCATAGGTCTCGGCACAGGTGCATCCAATATCTTCGCAAACCGCGAATATGCCGCCGAGACAATGCGCGGAGGTCATTCGGACCTTGTCCTCGAGGGTGAGGACCCTGATGCTGCCGGCAGAAAGGGGCTTGACATAAGATACGCAACCGGTTGGAGCTACGGCATCGACGAGACTATGACATTCATGATTCCGGGATTCAAGGGAGGTGCCACCAACTACCCTGTCGGGGCTGACTCCGATCTTTGCAGGACGATGGTCAGGAACGGCGTCCCTTCCGGAAGCGCAAGGTCAATGTGCCAGTCTCTCCCGATCTACTGGGGTGACCAGCCGTTCACCGCAGGGAATGTCTATATGGGAGCGATTGTATGCTTCCTCTTCCTTCTGGGCTGCCTGATAGTGAAGGGACCGTACAAATGGGCTCTGCTTGCCTCCACCGCCTTCTCTGTAATGCTTGCCTGGGGATGTAACTTTATGTGGCTCACCAAGCTGTTCTTCAATTACTTCCCTCTATACAACAAGTTCAGGGCAGTATCATCGATCCTGATTGTGGCCGAGATTGCGATGCCGCTGCTCGGGTTCCTTGCAGTCAAGGAGCTGACGGAGGGCGGAGAGGAGAAGCAGAAAGAGCATACCAGGAGCATATTCATATCAGCCGGAATCACAGCCGGCCTGTGCCTTATATTCGCACTTTTCGGAAGGTCCATATTTGATTTCAGGGGTATCAATGACGCAAGCTTCTTCGCAGACCTGCCGGAATGGTTCTACAATGCCATCCTCAGCACCAGGGCCGACCTTCTGGTCAGCGACTCCTGGAGAAGTTTCCTCTTCATAGCGCTCGCAGCAGCGCTGCTGCTTCTCTTTGCCACTGGCAAGGTCAAGAAAGGCGTGCTTGCCGCAGTGCTCGGCGTGCTGGTCATTGCGGACCTGTGGCCTGTGGACCAGCGTTATTTCAATGACAATTACTTCAAGTCCCCGGTCAAAAGCCAGCAGGCATATGAAATGAAGCCGTACGAGCAGCTGATTCTCCAGGACACTGACCCTCACTTCAGGGTACTGGACCTGACAACTGCACCGTTCAACGACGCCCGCCCTTCATACTATCTCAAGTCCATCGGAGGATATCACGCCGCCAAGCTGCGCCGTTATCAGGACCTCATCGACTCCTATCTCTCACAGGGCGACATAGCCGTGATGGGAATGCTCAACACAAAGTACATCATCGACCCTGACGGAATCCCTCAGATCAACGGAATGGCCCTCGGCAATGCCTGGTTTGTGGACTCTCTCCTTGTCGGAGAGACCCCGAACGAAGAAATGGCACTCCTCGGGAAGGTCGATCTGGCAACCAAAGCTGTCGTGGGCAGGGATTTCGCTGATGCCGCCGGCAATCTCAACCCGGGCATCGCCCCTGGCGCAGAGGTTCACCTGACAAGCTACCTCCCGCGGAAGATAGACTATTCCTGCACCTCTTCAGAACCCGGCACAATAGTATTCTCAGAGATATATTATCCTCACGGCTGGAAAGCCTCGATAGACGGCGAACCTGCAGACCACTTCCGTGTGAACTACACCCTGCGGGCAATGTCAGTCCCTGCCGGGGATCACACCATCAGTTTCGTGTTTGACCCTGACAGCGTCAGGAAAGGCGACGCAATCGCGACAGTATGCATACTGCTGATGTACGCGCTGACACTCGCAATAATAATTTCCGGAATCATCCGATGGAGAAGAAGCCGCGCATAAAGGTTTTCACCCGGTCGTTCGACCTGAGGCTGTACCGTCTTTCGAAAGGGCTTTTCGAAGGGATGGGATTTCCCTGTGTCAGGCTGACCGACCAGAGCGCCGACGGATATTTCTACACTATGCTGAAGGACAGCGGGTGCGACATTGCCATCAATGTCGATGAGGACGCCTTCATCACGGACCCGCAGGCAGTTCTTGACCTGGTGGACCTCATCCTGAAGGAAGGATACGCCAACATCGGCTATTCCGACGGGGACCCTGCCACGACCGGCCGCGACAAGGTTGTCACCAACCCGTTCTTCAATATCTTCAACCTCGCCCTGATCCGTACGAAGTACAACACCCTGAACCCGGCCGCCGCCTTCAGGCGCGGGCTGGACGATGCTGAACCGTATTACCCCTTCTTCCGCTGGCTGGCATCAGAGTTCAAGACACTCTACCTGCCCTGCCGCAAGCACGCTGACGGGACAACCACAGTGGCTCTCGACAGGGAAGGCCGCACTGTATGCCTCCACACCTGGTTCTCGAGGTTCTACTCTATGCCGTCCTGGATAGTGCGCCGCATAGAACCGACACAGGGCACACAGAAAAGCCGCATCGACGCCGTAATCCGCGAGGCCTATGCAGCCCGCGGCATAGCAGTCCCGGAATTCGGGTTTGCCGACAGGCTCGCCTTTGCCGGGAACAAGCTCCTCCGCTGGATAATCAAAATTCCGCAGAGAGTCAGCCGCTGGCCTTACAAGATAAGAAGGAAACTTTCAAAACGCAGATAGCTATGGCAGCCCCTAAGGTTTCAGTCATAGTCCCGGTCTATAACTCCGAAAAGTATATCGTGCGCTGCCTGGAGTCGCTCGCCGGGCAGACCATCGACTCGCTGGAGATTGTGCTGGTGGATGACCACGGCACCGACAGCAGTATCTCTGCTGCGTGCGGGTTCGCTGCCGGGCATATGGCGGAAGGGCGCAGTTTCGTATTCACTGAAACTCCAAGCAACAGCGGCCCGGGTGCAGCACGCAACGTCGGCATAGATGCCGCCACGGGCGACTGGATCTGCTTCGTGGACAGCGACGACACAGTGAGCCCGGATTTCTGCCACAGGCTCTATGAGACCGTGACAGCAGCCGGTGCGGACCTCGCCTGCTGCGACATCGATATCAGCGGAGAGATCCGCCGCAACGCCGAAGTGAGCGACAAGAAGCAATTCCTGAGGCACTACGTCTCCTACTTCACCACCTGGATCTACCGCAGGCAGATGCTTCTGGAGAATGAGATCAGATTCCCTGACACACGCAGCGCAGAAGACTCCTGTTTCCTTGCCTGCGCAATTCTTGCATCCGGGAAGATGGCCCAGATCCACGAGCCCCTGTACAGTTATCTCATCAATGACGGATCCGTCAGCCAGCGGCACAACCGCCGCCGTGCCTTCCAGAGAATCGCCTCCTTCCGCGCACTGCGGCGCTGGGCAAAGGCACACGGTCTCCGGCGCCCCTACCGCTGCGAGATAGAGTTCATAATACTGAAGAAAGGATGGGCTCTTGCCCTACGGGATCTGATCCTCGGCTAAGACACGGCCGAGAGCCTCGATATAGCCCTTGCCATACTGCTCGTCAGGCTCCATATAATTGCCCTCACCCCACTCGTTCCAGGACTTGAGGAAGATGACCCTGTGGTCAGGCTGCTTGCCGGCGACCTCCTCGACTGCCCGGCGGCTGAGTTTCTCGAACTCTTCGGGAGTGCTTTCCACATAGATGGCATCCTCGCGGCTGCGCGGGCTGCGGTCCCAGTTGGGGACAAGAGTCGGATAGACATTCTCCCGTTTCTCGGCAGGGATAAGCATATTCTCGTTGATTGCGGCCTGCTTGAAGACGAACGGACGCTTTATGCCGAGGACCTGCGAGTTGAAATCGTGCAGAGACGAGCGGAGGATGCCCTTCGCCTTTATCTGGGAATAGTAGTGGTTGTCTGTCGCCACAGCGTCGAATCCCATTTCAAGAACTTCCTTGATTCTCATATCGGCCACGTCTCCCTCTTCGAGAGCGGAAATCTTATGCTTGAAATATGAGGTAGGATTGGCAGTCCGGCACACACCCACGAAATGGAACCCTTTAAGGCCGTCGGCCTCTGCAAGCTCGTTCCACTGCCTCATGAATTCGGCAGCCTTCTCGAACTTCCACGGATCGAATATGGCAAAGAGCAGTTTGCCGTCAACCCTGATATAGCGCGGGTCACGGAACGCCTTCAGCAGAGAATTGAAATGGCTCAGATTGTCGGCAGCACCAGGATACTTCTGCTCCATCAGTACCTTTGACCCTTTTTTCTTTGACTTGGCATTGGTCCAGGTTGCGGATGCCCAGGTGTGGTTGGCCCAGCAGAGGCAGAACGGGAGGTCCGGAGTGCCGCTGTCGACCACCTCCTTGAATGGCCGCTCAAGCAGCTGGCGTCCGTTGCCGAACCAGTAGTGATAGTAGCAGAAGCCCTCAATCCCGGCCTCCTTTGCAAGTTCAGCCTGCGCCGCCCTTGTCTCAGGAAGCCTCAGGTCATAGAATCCCAGGTCAGCAGGAATCCTCGGCTGCACGTGCCCGCGGAAACGCGGTTTCGCCTTCACCACATTCGTCCACTCAGTGAAACCCGGCCCCCACCACTCGTTATTTTCCTTGATGGGGTGATATTGTGGAAGATAGAATGCTATTACCCTTGCCTTTGCCATAACTGTTCTGCAATTGTTTCTTTTGTTTCAGCAAATATAATTGATGCGACTATTTTATCTCTATGATTCTTGCAGGATTGCCGACAGCGACACAGCGTGCGGGCACATCCCCCGTCACAACGGCATTCGCACCGATGACGCTCCCCTCACCTATCTTGACTCCCGGGAGGATGGTCGCCTTCTCGCCGATCCAGACATTGTCGCCGATTATCACAGGACCCTTGGAGATGAGAGGACGCTTGTTCGGAGCAGTCTCCAGTTCATCAAGAGTCACAGCTCCGTGGGAGTTGTCAGTAATGAGGACATTCTTTCCCGTAAGTACATTGTTCCCTATCCTGATGCAGTTGATTGCAGTGATGTGGGCTCCGTCACCGATAGAGACATTGTCTCCGATCTCAATGGACGGAGTGAAGTTCTGTTCGCCGAAGCGGTCCCAGGCGGTCAGCTGGAGGTCAGAGCCAAGCACCACATTGGAGCCGATGGAAATGTACTTGCCGCCGACGATGAGTTTGACAGGCGGATAGAATCGGCTCTTCTTTCCGAAGGCCTTGAAGGAATGCCGGTGGAGCAGCGTGCACCACAGGCGTCCGGCTGTTTCAGGTATCTTTGATATTTTCATTTCTGCTCTTTCTGTTCAGGGTGCCGCTTTTTCCAGGCCGGAAGGATGCACTTCACAAGACCGATGGAATATGACCACAAGACCATATAGTAATAATGCCAGCTGGAATAATAGACTGAAAGTGATTCCTTGATCCCGGTCAATATGAATGTATTGGGATTATGAAGGACACAGACATTCCTGTAGGTCTCCTTCAGGAAGCCGTACAGTTCTTTCCTTACCTTCAAGAAAGTGTCAGAAGAGACTCTGCCATCCTCCTGCATCCTGCGGATGATGTCGAGGAATCCTACGGCAAACGTCCTGAACAGATCGTATCCGCCCTTGCCCGACTCCTCCTGCATCTGCTGATACTTTCTGTTCCATATGTAGAACGGTCCCTCCGGACGCAGATCCAGAAGCAGGGATGTATTCGGGAACATCCTGTCATACTGCACTGAGTCCAGGCGGTCAATGTCATCGGACCAGACGCCTATGCCAGCGCTCCAGCTGCACCAGTAGTTCAATGTGCTGACAAAAGAATCGATGCTGCCGCATTTGTATACATCTGAAACTCCCAGATTGGCATCGCTCATATACAGCACAGGTCTGGTCTCCTTCAGTTCATCTACCAGGCCGATCATTGACTGAAGAGAACCCGGGACCAGCATACTCCTGTGGTTCAGCATCTTCCTATAGAGCCCGGTACCCTGCTGAAGAGAGAAGATGATGTTCAGGAATCCCTGCGCCTGAGACTTCACATATTTCAGGTTAGGGTACCCGAGAGAGGATATCCGGCTTTCCAGGTCAGAGCCGGCTCCATTGTCAGCAACAACGACCTCGAAGAGGTCATTGCTGCACCCCTGACTGTAGATGCTGGAGAGCGTAGGCATCACCCAACGGCTCTCGCCATTGGTGGGAATGCACAATGTCAGTAATTTACAGCCGTTCATCCTCTAATTTCAAATATTGGTAATACTGCCGGATGCCGGCCTCCAGCGGTCTCATTGAGACGGAGACCAGAGACTTCAGCTTGCCGATGTCAAGGACAAAGCGGGAGACATCAGTATTGCGTCTTTCTGAATAGATGACTACCAGTTCTTTCCCTGTGACATCACGGACAATATCAAGAATCTGGTTTACCGAACAGCCTGTCCCGCTGCCGATGTTCACCACTTCACCGCTGACGTTCGACGAAAGCAGTGCCGAGACAGCTTCAGCAAGATCATCAATGAATATATAGTCCTTTACCGCCGACCCGTCACCCCAGACTGTCAGAGGCTCCCCCTCTATTGCCTTGCCAAGAGCGACTGAAATCAGCCCCTGCCTGCCGTGGATACTCTGTCCCTTCCCATAAGGGTTTGACGGTCTGAAGATAATATATCTCAATCCATTTGCCGCTCCCTCATATTTAATGAAAGACTCTATCAGGGATTTGGACAATCCATAATACGAAATAGGGGCCACCGGGGAACCTTCTTTAATCAGGTCACCTGAATTATTGCCATATATGGCCCCGCCGGTAGAGAAAAAGGCGAACCGGACATTCATTCTGCCGCACAGATGGACAATGTCGAACGTAGGCGACACCACCTGGGACAGTTCACGCCGGTATTCTTCGAAAGAGCTGTTGGGAAGCATCGTGGAGACCAGATGGACAACGCAGTCAATCCGATAATCAGCAATGGCCCTTTCAATCTTGTCCGTCTCCGACAGGCAGCCCCTGACTGCCGTCACGTCCAGACCTTCCAGCCTACGGAGAGAGGCACCGGCAGGCTCCAGTACTACGGCTCTGTTGGAACCATCATTCAGGACCTGCCTGATCACTGCCGAACCGATGAAGCCGGCACCACCTAAGAAAAGAAAATTAGCCATTGATCGATTTTTCTACTTTGAATACTATTGACAGGATCCGATATGCAAATTTGGAGAAAAACATCTTGACTCTGCCAGGCTGTCCGAACTCTTCACACCAATACGACGGATCCCAGAAACCGGCCAGCGTATTTTCGAACAGGCGGTCATTGTAAAACTGTACAAACCGCGCGATGGATGCAGGACAGCGCAACTTCTGAAGAATCTGGATTCTCAGGAAATGGCAGACGTGCATAAAACCGTCCAGGGTCGCCTTCTTCATCGATTCGTTTTCAGCCACACGATAGAAGGCAATGGACCTGTCAAGCATCCAGGCCTTGCGGAAGAAGGCCATTCTCGTAAAGAATCCATAATCGGAGCACGGATACTGATCCTCCCGGAATCCGCCCACTGCAATGACGGCCTCTCTTCTCAGGACAGAGCCGACGACATTGAAATCGTTGCCGTTCCATATGCTGTTGCATCTCTTCCTGCTCAGTTTCCCGCTTCCGGCCCCTTTATGCAAGAGCATATCAGATGCACACTGCACCGGGGTGAATCTGGAGAACAGAGCATCAGCCTCAACCTTCCGCAATGCAGACGAGACTTCATTCAGGAAATCAGACCCCACCAGGTCGTCATCGTGAACCATAACCGCCCAGCGTCCTCTGGAGAGAAGATATCCGCGGTTCCAGTTGCCGACCATCCCTATATTGCTGCTGTTCTTGTAGTAGCGCATATTGCCAAGGCACTGATAGCCGGCCATCAGAATCTCAGTCTCATCACCGCGCTGCGGATTGTTGTCCACAACCAATATCTCATATGAGTGGGACCCTTCCATAGAAAGGATGCTGTCAAGTGTCTCTTTCAGAGTGCCGGCCCTGAGATAGGTGGGGACAAAAAACGAAAACTCAGGCGCTTCCGCTGCCTCATCACCGAATATCAGGGTGGAGACAACATCTGCGTGCTCTTCTGATGAAGGCCTGCAATCAAAGAAATCATATTCTCTGTCCACTTTCATCCGTTGCTTTTCTTCAATTGAGATTTAACATAGCCGCACATCCCTGATGCTCCCATCCGCAGGAAACGGAGGAATCCGGTCCCCTGTTCCCTGAGCACATATTCCGGCCATTTCCAATTATTGTATGCCAGCTGGCAGAGCCCCTGCGACAGCACAAGGCCGAGTATCCCCAGGCCAAGCCACTTCAGCGAAATGAATGACGTCAGTATGATGAAGCCTCCGGATATGAGGCCGGCCTTGACGAAAGGGACACTGTTGCCGGCGACGATGATGGACGCGAAGGCCGAATGGTTCTGTTCCAGCAGCACTACTATGCAATACAGCAGGACTATCGCTGTTGAAGGCAGGACAGTCTTTGAATGGATCAGGTCCAGTGCCGGCTGTCCCAGCAGAAGCAGAGCGGCGCAGCCCAGGATGTACAGCAGATAGAAAACAGCCATCGATGAGGAGAACTCCTTCATAAGGCTTTCATTGTCATTCTGAATCTTGTAGACTGCGAACTTCGGCTGGAGAGTATTGAAGAGCATCAGGGAGACAGTCCCCACCAGTGTCACAAGCTGTATCATCAAACCGTAGGACGAGACCTCCTCCAATGAGAGGAAGAGACCTGCGATGAACATACCCATCCTGTTGATTGCATATGCGCCGACGAAGTTGATGCCCAGTTTCTTTGCATTATACCATATTGTCGAGAACAGGCTGGACTGCTCTTCTCTGGAAATGTCGTGGCGGGCCAGTTCCTCACGCATTTCAGGGGTGAAGAAATAGCGGTAGCTGATGAACCTGGAGACAAAAGGGGAAATCAGATTCGCCAGGCACAGGCCGAGCAGCGACAGCCCTGAATAGACGAAGACGATGCAGAGAATGATGTAGCAGAGCTTGGAGGCAATGACAGCGTACTTTGACTCCTTTATCTTCCCTGAACCGGTCAGAAGGGAGTTGTAGTAGGTGAAATAGACATTGAAGAATGTAGAGAGGCTGAACACCACCCAGACGGCCGGGGTATTCTGGACCGACTTGAATCCGTCTGTAGCGTACCAGATATATACAGTTCCACCTGTAAGCATAAGTGCGAGCACTATCAGGGAGAGTATCCTGTACACCTTCCTCGCCACCTTGATCATCGTCGCCAGAAGCCTGAAGTTGATGGTGTCAGATGTACTGTCGTTCTCTATGCCGTCTTTCTGAAGACTTTGTGCGCCGCCGATGATATAAGATATGTTTCTTCCGAACTGCGGGGAAAAGCCGAAATCCAGCAGCCCGACGAGGGCGCTGATAGTCAGCATAAGATAGTTCAGGCCTATTTCCTCTGCAGGCAGCTTGTTAAGGATGAATGGCAGAACGATGATGCCGGCGGCAACCTGGAGGAACTGTGCGACATAGCTCCAGACCACATCCGACTTCGTGATTCTGATATCTGTTTCTGCCATTGATTCTGTCACTCGCTTAAAAACAGGCGTATGCCATCCTCAAGTGTCACCTCAGCCTTCCACCCCGGCACAGTCCCGCCCTTCCACGGCACCATTACTTCGCGGTCACGGTACGGGCGCCCGCCCCATTCAATGTTGAGTTTCCTTCCTGAAACCCTTTCAAAAGTACCGGCAAGCTGCTTCAGCGGAATCTGTTCTCCAGAGCTGAGCACATATTCCGCCTTGAGGCAGGCATCTCCTGCCAGAAGGTCTGCCAGCCGTGAGAATCCCCGGACAATGTCGGAGATATAGAGAATGTCCATCAGCTGTTCGCCGGGAGACATCTTCAGAACCTCACCGGATTCAGAGATGTCCTTGAAGAGCTTGAATATCTTGCGTCTGGTGTCATTCGGTCCATAAGTGTCGCAGAGTTTCAAGGTGCAGAACCTGATCCCGAAGACATCAGTATAGTACTTTGCCATATCTATGAACGCCTGCTTGCTGGCAGCATACAGGTTGACGGGGTTGTACTCCGTGTCTCTGACATTATAGTTCTGCCAGATGCTGCCTGTGTTCAGGAACCATCTGACTCCGGCCATAGAGGCAGCCTCAAGGACAGCTGTTCCGAAAAAGACATTGGAAGAGACAAGGTCCTTTATCTGCCCGGGGGTGTGAACGGTCAGATAGAGGGACGCAAGGTGGATGATGCCCTCAATCTGATTGTCTTTCATATAACCGGACAGAGCCTCTATATCATCAGTCATCACGCAGCCCGGCAGGCCCAGTTTCTCAGGGTCACCCGCAAACTGTCCGAGGATGAAAAGGTTATGCTCCTTGCGGAGTTCAGCCGTAAGGTTGGTCCCGATGAAGCCGGTTGCACCTGTCACAAGGATATTCATATCTGGAATGGCGAATTGAAATCTTTAAGTTTGACGAATGAGAGGTCACGACCCGACCTGACAGGGGCAGTTGTTTCCCAGTCGAAACCGATGGACATAGCGTCTATCCCGCAGTCGTGGTCACGTTCATAGCAGGTGGTCTGGGCATAATTGACTACAGTGTTGTCCTCAAGCGACCTGAACCCGTGTGCGAAACCTTTCGGGATATAGAGGTACTCCCCCTTTTCCGCCGAGAGGCGGATTGAGAAGCATTTGCCGTATGTGGCTGAACCGCGCCGTATATCCACCACGACATCTGTTATGCTGCCGGCGCTGACATAGACGAGTTTCTCGTGGTCATAAGGAGGCGTCTGGAAATGCATCCCGCGGATGACATCCCTCCTGTTGGTAGAGAAATAGAATTCCTTGAAATCAGTGGCAAGTCCGTTCTCGACAAAGAAATCATAATTGAACATCTTCTGAAAGCCTCCGCGGGCATCCGCGAAGCAGTCAGTGCCAAGGACAAGAAGTCCTGCAAAAGGGGTATTCCTTATTTCAATCATTTACAGAACGAATCTATTTCTTTCACACAAATGTCATAGACATCTCCTCCGGCATATCTCCTGTACCAGTCGCAGGTCAGCGAGACACACTCCTCAGCATTGAGCCGCGGCCTCCAGCCCAGCCTGCTTTTTGCCTTGCCTATGTCAAGCATCAGCAGGTTTGCCTCGTGAAGAGCGCCTGGGGCGGAAACATCTTTCAGTTCTCCTCTCCCCATCTCCCTCACAATCGCAGAAGCCACATCCCACACCGTCAGCACAGAATCCTGCTCCGGACCGAAGTTCCATCCTTCACAGAAACGTGTCGGTTCATCCCACATTCTCTTTGCAAGCAGCAGATAGCCGCAAAGAGGCTCGAGCACGTGCTGCCACGGCCTGACTGCCTTCGGGCTGCGGACCTCTACAGGCAGCCCGGCCTCAATCGCCCTGATGCAGTCGGGGATTATTCTGTCCTTTGCCCAGTCTCCACCGCCGATGACATTGCCGGCACGGGCGCTGGCAAGACTGACGTGGTGCCTTGCACCGTAATCGTCAGGATTGAAGTAACTGCGCCTCCAGGACTGGATGGCAATCTCGCAGGCGCCTTTGGACGAGGAATAAGGGTCATATCCTCCGAAAGGGTCATCCTCCTTGTACCCAGTCAGCTGTTCCCTGTTGTCATAGCACTTGTCGGTGGTTATCATCACCCCGGCCTTCACACTGTCCGTGGCCCGTATGGCCTCCATCACATTGATGGTTCCCATCACATTGGTCTGGTATGTTTCCACCGGAATCTCATAGCTGAGGCGGACAAGCGGCTGTGCGGCAAGGTGAAAGACAATCTCAGGCTTATGCTCTGCAAATATCTCCTTCATTCTTTCCCCGTCGCGGATGTCAGCACGGATATCGGCCGCAATCTTCTGACCTATGCCGGACAGCACGAAATTGTCCTTTCCGGAATAAGGGTCAAGGCCGACTCCGACAACCTCAGCCCCGAGTCCGTGGAGCCATATGGAAAGCCAGGATCCCTTGAATCCGGTGTGGCCGGTGACGAGGACCCTCTTCCCCCTGTAAAAGCCGTTGAATATGTCTGTCATCTTAAGCAGAACTCTTTTATGCTGTCAATCATATACTGAAGCTTCTCATCAGTCATCCCCGGGTAAACTCCTATCCAGAACGTATCGTTCATAATACGGTCTGTCACCTCGAGAGACCCGTGGACTCGGTAGTCCTTCCCCGCAGCATACTGCTCAAATGCAGGATGCCTGAGCAGATTGCCTGCAAAGAGGTTGCGGGTCTGGATACGGCGCTCCTCAAGGAATCTGGTAAGATCAGTGCGGCTGAAGCCCGCATCCGGCTTCACTGTGATCAGGAAACCGAACCAGCTTGGGCGGGAGTTCTCCTGAGGCACGGGAAGAATCAGTCCCGGAACCCCTTCAAGGCCCTTTTTCAGAAAGTCGAAATTATGACGCCGTGCAGCCACGATACCATCGAGCTTCTCAAGCTGAGCGCATCCGATAGCGGCCTGCAGGTCAGTGGCCTTCAGATTGTAGCCGAGGTGGCTGTAGACATACTTGTGGTCATATCCGGCAGGGAGCTGGCCGAACTGCCTGGTGAAGCGGCTTCCGCAGGTGTTGTCGACTCCGCCCACACACCAGCACTCGCGTCCCCAGTCACGGTATGAGTTGACATATTTATGGAGTTCCGCGTTGTTTGTATAGACGGCACCGCCCTCGCCCATAGTCATATGGTGCGGCGGATAGAAGCTGCTTGTGCCGATATCGCCTATCGTGCCTGTCTTCTTCCACTCACCGTCAATGAAATACTCAGATCCGAGAGCATCGCAGTTGTCCTCGACAAGCCAGAGACCGTGCCTGCGGCAGAATTCAACGACCGCCTGGAGATTGAACGGGTTGCCGAGGCTGTGGGCAAGCATCACGGCCCTGGTCTTCGGGCTGTATGCGGACTCAAGGGCAGATTCATCGATATTGTACTCCGGGATGCTCATATCCACGAACACCGGGACTGCACCGTACTGGATAATCGGGGCCACCGTGGTCGGGAACCCGGCTGCGACAGTGATGACCTCATCGCCTTTGCAGATTCTGCGCGCTCCCAGTTCAGGAGCCGTCAGGGCAGTGAATGCAAGGAGGTTGGCAGAGGAACCGGAATTGACAAGGCTGCAGTACTTCACGCCGAGCCACTGCGCCAGCCCCCGCTCAAACCTGCCCGCCCACGGACCGGCGGTAAGCCAGAAGTCCAGTGATGCATCCACGAGATTTACCATCTCCGAATCGTCGAAATATCGGCCGCCATAGTTGATGCGCGTCCTGCCGGGCTCGAAAGCTCCGGCCGGAGAGTGGACCTCCCTGTAGTATTCTCTCGTCAGCGAAAGAATCTGCTCTTTCAATTCATCTTTCCTTGACATCATTCCCAAGTTTTCCAAGGTGCGGAACCTGATTCCCAAAGTCTTTCAAGCTGATTCTTCTCACGGAGAGTGTCCATACACTGCCAGAATCCCCTGTGAGTATAGGCCATAAGTTCATTCCTTTCAAGGAGGCTGGTCATCGGG
>JAZRVT010000012.1:0-16957 GCA_045599325.1 Bacteroidales bacterium
TCTCCACGTCCGCCGCGGCATCCACATACACATGACAGTTGCCCTCGCCCGTACGGATGACGGGAACGGTAGCATTTTCCACCACCGAGCGGATCAGCCCGGCACCGCCGCGGGGAATGAGCACGTCGATATAGTCATTCAGCCGCATCATGGCCGCGGCCGTCTCGCGGGAGGTATCCTCCAGCAGCTGTACCGCGTCCGCCGGCAGACCGGCAGACACCACGCCCTCACGCAGGGCGGCGGCCACCGCCATATTGGAGCGGATGGCCTCCTTGCCGCCGCGCAGCAGCACGGCGTTGCCGGATTTGAGACAGAGCGCCGCGGCGTCGGCCGTGACATTGGGACGGGCTTCGTAGATGATGCCGATGACTCCGAACGGGACGCTTTTTTTCCTGAGCCTCAGGCCGTTCGGCAGGGTCCTGTCCTCAAGGACAATGCCCAGCGGGTCGGGTAGGGACGCCACGTTGCGCATATCGGACGCAATGGCCGCAATCCTTCCGGCGGTCAGTTTGAGCCTGTCGTAAAGCGGGCTGGATTCCGGCATCAGGGCCAGGTCGCGGCCGTTGGCCTCGAGGAGTTCCGCGGTGCGGCTTTCAAGCGCCGCTGCAACCGCCATAAGCGCTGAGTTGCGCCTTTCTGCATCAAGGCGCGGGATGGTGCGCGACGCACGCCGCGATTCTATGACAAGTGAGTTCATCTGTCTAAAGTGTGAATAGTGTGTGTGGAACTGACTCAGGCGAGGATACGATGCCGGTCAGTACATTGTCGCGCTTACCGCAGGCGATTGCCACAGGGATTCCGCTGGAGCTGACAGCTGTTGCTGTCGTGCACTTGCTGGCCATTCCTCCGCGGCCGGCGCTGCTCTTCGACTCGCCGATATAGCGGGAGATGTCGTCGTGAGGATTGACCTTCGGGATGACGTCGAGACTGTTGCCGTAGTCTGAGTAGAGGCCGTCCACATTGCTCAGGATGACCAGCAGGTCAGCCTTGACCATACCGGCGACAAGCCCGGAGAGCTCGTCGTTGTCGGTGAACATAAGCTCGGTGACGCAGACAGTGTCGTTCTCGTTTATGATAGGGATGACGCCGTTCTCGAGCATTACCTCGATGCAGCTCCGCTGGTTGCGGTATTCCACGTCAGTTTCGAAATTCTTCTTTGTGGTGAGCACCTGGCCCACTGTCAGCCCGTATTCGCGGAAGAGCTGGGAGTAGTGGTTGATCAGGCTCACCTGGCCGACAGCGGAGTAGAGCTGGCGCTGTTCCACACTGTCAAGCTGATGATAAGGGCGGAGGATGCTGCGTCCGCAGGCGACTGCACCGCTGGTGACCACAAGCACCTGGATTCCCCTGGCGCGCAGGGCTGCAATCTGGTCCACAAGTGCGGACATCCTCGTGATGTCGAGCGTGCCGTCATCCCTTGTCAGGACATTGCTGCCTATCTTTACTACAATCCTTTTCATTTCTTTGAGGCCTTGAGACCTTCGATGACAGCTGTGGTGAAGCCGTATTTCTCCATCGCATTCAGACCTTTGACGGTTATGCCGCCTGGGGTTGTGACCTTGTCGATCTCGGCTTCAGGGTGTGAGCCGTGCTCCTGCATCAGCTTCATCGCGCCGATGACCGTCTGCTCCACGATTCTGAGCGCTTCAGCAGGCTTGACGCCGAGCTCGACTCCTCCGAGGGTGGCGGCGCGTGCATACCGCATAGCGTAGGCGATGCCGCAGGAGGCGAGGGCGGTGCCCGCGCTGAGGTGCGCTTCGTCCACTATTGCGGTGCTGCCGAGGCAGTCGAAGAGCGACTGCACTTTATCCAGATTCTCGTCAGAGACGCAGACCGGGGTGATGAAAGTCATACTCTCGCAGACCTCCATCGCTGTGTTGGGGATCACATAGAGGAACTCTAGGCTGTCGCTTCCGAATTCGGGCAGGAGGACGTCGGTGTCCATTCCCGCGGCCATACAGACGATGGTCTGCGACTTGTAGTCGATGCTGTCGCGGATTTCGCGGACAAGCGGCACCACCACCCACGGCTTGACTGCAATCACAATGATGTCGGCGTCAGCCACAGCCCTGACATTGTCGGTCGTCAGGCGGCAGCCGAGATTGCCGTATTTGGAGAGGCTCTTTTCGTGGAGAGCCGTAAGTGTGAGGTCAAGAGGGTTGACGGCTCCGCCCGCCACGAGGCCCCTCGCCATTGCGCCGCCGATATTACCGGCGCCTAAGATTGTGATTTTCATTGTTTTAATTGTTTCAAGCCAGGGTTCTGCACCGCAGTCTCGCATTATTGTCGCGAAGTTAGCGAATGTTTCTTAAATTTAAAGAAATACGATTTGAAATGACTCCTTTTCTGAAGCAGACTGCGCGACATTACATCGGCCGGCCGGTGGCCTAGAGGTCGATGGCCATTATGTAGTCGTTCATATAGAAACCGCTGCCGATGGGGAAGTCACCGGAACGGGCCCGCCGCATCCCGAGCCGCTCGTAGAATCCGAGTGCGGGATTGCCTCTGTTTACATTGAGCTCCAGGAGCGGGGAGGGGGAGGATGACACTTCCCTCACGGCCTCTGTTATCGTGTTGAAGAGCTTCAGACCCAGCCCTGTCTTCTGCCAGGCAGGCATCACGTAGAGCTTTTCGAGATGGTATCTTTCGCGGCCCTCCTCTGTCACGCCGTCGGGACGGTAGGAGGCGTATCCCCGTCCTTCGTCGATGAAATAGACGTGGCCATCCTCGGTCATCTGCCTGCGCAGGCTCTTCTCGGAGTACATCATATCCATCATATACTCCATCTGCTCAGGACTCAGGATCTCGCGGTAGGTCTGCCTGAAGACCACTTCAGCCATCGCGCGGATCGCTTCAATCTCATTTATGCCAGCCTTGTGTATCATTTCTCCTCCAGTTCTCTGATCCAGCCGGGAATCTTCCGTGCTACATTCTCGTTGAGGCGGTGTCCGAACTTGTCGGACCAGATGACGGTGAAACCCTCCGCCTCGAGCGCTTTGGCGTTCCTGCGCGACTCCACCTGGCCTACGAGTTCATCGTCTTTTGAATAAACAGCGAGATTGGTCCGCCCGAGTATGATGCTGTGAGAGGCCTTGAACGCAGTGAACCTGCGCACGACTGCCTCATTCAGTTCGTACTCCCTGCGCCCGTCCTCGCGCTCGCAGAAGAATGCGTGCTTTCCGTATCCCACCTTGCGGAGCACGTGCTCCACGCCGACTGTGGCGTTGACGGCGATCTTGACCGCGCCGGGCGCATCCGCATAGGCCGTGTAGAAGCCGCCCATACTGGTGCCGGCTATGATCTGCGGCTGGAAGACGCTGACGTACTCATTTATCTTGGCGATGCTCTCCTCAGGGTCTTCGTTCACCTCCGGGCAGAGCCATTCGTACTCCGGGAAATAGTGCACGAACGCCGAACTGGTGCCCGACTTCGCGCCCGACCCGAGCCCGTGTATATATATGGCATATCTTGTCCCGCTGTCCATAAATACAAAGATAGGGATATTTTTACCAATTTGCCCGTAACTGGCAAAAGTGGCGCAAGTTACGGGCAGTACTCGAAAGTAAGTGTCCGAAACCGGGATTCAGGGTTTTTCCTCCGCTTGTAGGTAGAAGAATTAAAAATTTTAAAAAAAAGATGAAAAATTTATTGTTTTACGATAATTATTTTATATCTTTGCATCAAACTAACACACGGAACTATGATTGAATGGTGGACAACTCTCAGCACTGCGATGAAGATTCTCTGGGGAATCACCCTCTCTGCATCGCTCATTTTTGTCATCCAGACCATCCTGACCTTCCTCGGAGCCGACGGAAGCATGGATACGGACTTTGACGCCGGCGGCGTGGACGTGGATGTGGACTCTCCTGATGCATCCGACGCCGGCAGCGGAATGAACCTCCTCACCTTCCGCAACTTCATCAACTTCTTCATCGGATTCGGATGGAGCGCCATCCTGCTCCGTGAAGGAATCACCAGCACATCGCTGCTGCTCATCATCTCAGTCCTCGTCGGCATCGGCCTCGTGGCCATCGTGATGCTGCTCTTCAAGTGGCTCACCGGAATGCAGCAGTCCGGCAACATCAACCTTGACAAATGTGCCGAAGGATGCCAGGGAAAAGTCTATCTGACAATCCCGGCAGAGCGCGGGGGACAGGGCAAGGTCCAGATCACCATCAACAATTCGGTGCGCGAATACGACGCGGTCACCGACGGAGACGCCCTCAAGACCGGCCAGGACATCCGCGTCGTCGAGGTCATCAACGGCACGACACTCCTCGTAGAAGAAATCAATTCATTAATAATCTGACAAGAATATGCAACTCTATCTGCTTCTCATCATCGTGGTGGTGGCATTCGTATCCTTCGCCGCCATCCTCGCACGCTACAAACGCTGCCCTTCAGACAAGGTTCTCGTGATCTACGGTAAGACAGGCAAGAACAAACAGGGTTCAGTCTCTTCGGCCCGCTGCATACACGGCGGAGCATCATTCATCTGGCCGGTGTTCCAGAGCTATGCATTCCTTGACCTTACACCTATTTCCATCGAGTGCAACCTTACCAACGCCCTCTCAAAGCAGAACATCCGCGTCGACGTGCCTTGCCGCTTCACAGTCGGTATCAGCACAGAGCCTGAGAATATGACGAACGCTGCAGAGCGTCTCCTCGGCCTCAAGATCGACGACATCCGCAACATCGCCACCGATATCCTCTTCGGACAGCTCCGTCTTGTCATCGCAACGATGGACATCGAGGAGATCAATGCCGACCGCGACAAGTTCCTGGCAAACGTCAGCACCAACGTGGAGGCAGAGCTCCGCAAGATCGGTCTGAAGCTCATCAACGTCAACGTTACCGATATCCGCGACGAGTCCGGCTATATCGAGGCTCTCGGTAAGGAGGCTGCTGCAAAGGCTATCAACGACGCGAAGAAGAGTGTCGCAGAGCAGAACCGCTACGGTGAGATCGGTAAGGCAGAGGCTGACAGGGACAAGGACATCCGTATCGCCGAGACTTCAAGAGACACCCGTATCAAGACTGCAGACGCCAACGCGAAGGCGGTCGAGGGAGAGAACAACTCCAAGATTTCAATCGCACAGTCAGACGCACTCCGCCGCGAGAAACAGGCAGAGGCCGAAAGGATTGCAGTGGCAGCCGAGAAGGTCCAGTCTGCAAAGGCTCTCGAAGAGGCATACAAGTCAGAGCGTGACGCCGAGCTTGCACGTGCCGAGAGAGAGAAGGCCACCCAGGAGGCAAACATTGTCGTCGCCGCTCAGATTGAGAAGGAGAAGATGATCATCGCCGCAGAGGCAGAGGCTGAGAAGCTGCGCCGCGAGGCGAAGGGTGAGGCTGACGCCATCTTCGCAAGGATGGACGCCCAGGCTCGCGGTACATATGAAATACTCACAAAGCAGGCAGAAGGTTTCAACCAGCTGGTTGCCGCCGCTGGCGGAGATGCAAAGGATGCAATCACAATGCTTATCTCCGACAAGCTCCCTGAACTCGTCAGGACCCAGGTCGAGGCCGTCAAGGGCATCAAGATCGACAAGGTCACCGTTTGGGACGGAGGCAACTCCAAGGATGGCAAGACTGCCACTTCAAACTTCATTTCCGGTATGATGGGCGCGGTTCCACCGCTCAGCGACCTCTTCAAGATGGCCGGCCTGACTCTCCCGACTTACCTTGGAAAAGATGAGAAGCCTGCAGAAGACGCAACTCCTGTACAGGAGTCGTAGCCATTCTGAAATATGGGAATAATCGTAAACATCGACGTTATGCTCGCCCGCAGGAAGATGTCCTGCGGGGAGCTTGCTGAGAAAATTGGAATCTCAGCGGCAAACCTTTCGATACTGAAAACGGGGAAGGCGAAGGCTGTGCGCTTCAGCACCCTCAATGCTCTTTGCAAGGCGCTTGACTGCCAGCCGGGCGACCTGCTGGAGTTCCGCGAAGATACTTCCGTCTGAGACGGGTCTCCTCCTTCCTGTCGAATATGCGTGAAATGCCGGTCCGCTTCAGTGCGGCCGGCATTCCTGCTATTAGGTTGCCCTTGGATGACAGGTATGAGAAGTCCTTGTTGACAAGAGAGTTCGACGCCACCACTGAGTCAGATGGAATCACAGAGCCCTTGGCTATGGTGCAGCGGTTGGCAATCCAGACATTGTCGCCTATCCTGACCGGGCCGACAGGGTTGACCGGCTCTCCGGCGTCGGAGTCGAAGCAGACGTGGAAGTCGCAGTCGTATATCTGGCTGTCCCATCCAACTGTGCAGTGGTCTCCGAATGAGATTGACTTGCTGCAGTAGATGAGACTGTTCTGGTTCAGGAAAAAGTCATCGCCGACACTGAGCTCCGCTCCGGACGTGATGACGATACGGCTTCCGGTGCAGAAATCCACGTCGTCCCCAAGAACCATCCTGGACTTGCCCGGCATCCAGAGCAGGGTGCGCATCGCCCTGTCGGAGTAGAGCTGCCAGGAGGAGCAGCCCAGCCGGACCATCGACTTGCGGATCACGGTCCCTTCCCGGAACACTATGCTGCCGCGCTTCAGTCCCTTGAAGTCGGTCCTCCTGCCCACCTTTACAGGCAGCAGCCTCGCCACGGAACGCGGGAACATCCTGTAGTTGAAGATAAGTGTATTGATGAGACTGTATGCCATATATGGACCGTCCTGCTTCTAAAACCTGAACTCGAAGAAGAGCTGCGCGAGATATTCGCGTGTGAAGATGCTGCTGCCGGTGGTGTACGGGGCCCGGAGTGAGGTGTTGGTCATTGAGACACCGAGCACATAGCGGTCAGCCCAGCTGTAGTGGAATGCCGTGGAGGCGGTATAGCCGGCGCCGGGCTTTCCGACAGGGACATCATCCAGCTTCTTAAGGTTCGGGTCGAGAATCCAGCTTCTTTCATCCTTGGCCCTGCCGACTGCCGCCGACCTGTTGAGAAACACTATCTGCGGGATGGCGCCTATATGGAAAAGGAACCCGTTGTCAGGCCCGAAGACGAAATTGTATCCGTAGCCGATGCCGGCCGAGACCTGGAGGTTGCGGAGGAATCCCTCTTCAGGAGCAATGTTCCAGAAGTCGTACGCAGGGGTTGTCCGGCTCATAAGCGCGTAACAGGCATTGGCTGAAACCACCACGCTGCCTGCGCTGCGCTTCTGGATGAAGGCGCGTCTGACGGCGGCGTTGTAGGAGTATTTGCGGTGGTTGAAGGCGAAATAGGTGCTGGCCCTGGCGGTGGTGACGGCATAGGAGTGATTGCCGTCGGTCATATCGGCATTCTGCTGGAACGATACTGTGATGCCGGCGGTGTTGGAATTGATGCCCATTGTGATCCAGCGCTGTGACGCCTTGCTCAGGTTGAGGCCGGCGTTGAGGCCGAGGCCGCGCCAGGCGAAGCCCACGCTCTGCTGGTCCTGAATCCCGGAGCGGAGGTGGAAGTCTGTTGTGCCGAGGCTGATGTCCATACGGCTGAACTGGAGGTTGTTCCAGGTGCGGGCTATGCGGGAGTATTCAGGCACTGCGATATAGAGGCTGTCGACCCCTTTCTTCATCCCTGCCTTTCTCCAGGCTGAAAGCCCCTGTCCCTCTCCTGCGTGAAGCGGCAGGCAGATGGTCAGTGTGGCCAATGTGAGGAGCAATCTGTTCATAATGCTTCTGCTGTTGTTTGTCTCAGCGACTGGCCCGTGGCGGTGCCGGCCCCGGCAAGCTCCTCAGGAGTGCCTTCGAACACTACTTCTCCGCCGCGGTCTCCGGCATCCGGACCAAGGTCGATCACCCAGTCAGCTGCCCGGATCACATCGAGGTTGTGCTCCACCACGAGCACCGAGTGCCCGCGGGCGATGAGGGCGTCGAACGCCTTGAGCAGTTTCTCGATGTCGTAGAAGTGGAGCCCTGTGGTCGGCTCGTCGAAGATGAAGAGGATCGACCCCTTGGATTCGCTGTCCTTGCTCAGGAAGTGGGCGAGCTTGATGCGCTGGCTCTCGCCGCCGCTGAGCGAACTGCTGCTCTGTCCGAGGCTGATGTAGGAGAGTCCAACGTCCACCAGCGGCTGCAGGCGCTCGGCGATTCTCTTCGCCAGAGGGTCGCTCTGCGACCCGAAGAAAGCGATCGCCTCGTCCACGTTCATATTCAGCACGTCGTTGATGTCCTTGCCCTGGTACTTGACCTCCAGGATGTCACTCTTGAAACGCTTGCCTCCGCAGGCCTCGCATACCATCTCCACGTCCGCCATGAACTGCATCGGGATATGGATGACGCCCTCTCCCTGACATTCAGGGCAGCGGCCTCCGTCGATGTTGAAGGAGAAATGGGAGTGGCCGTAGCCGTTGAGCCTGGCGTACGGCTGTTCTGACCAGAGCCTGCGTATGTCGTCGTAGACCTTCAGGTATGTCACCGGGTTGGACCTTGTGCTCTTGCCGATAGGGTTCTGGTCGACATACTCGACTGATGTGATTTTGCCGAGGTCCCCCCTGAGCTCGCGGAAGATGCCCGGACGGTCGCCCATCTGGTTTATGTGGCGGTAGAGGGCGGGGTAGAGGATGTCGCCCACAAGAGAGGACTTGCCGCTGCCGCTCACTCCGGTGACCACTGTCAGACAGCGGAGCGGGAACTTGACGCTGATGTCCTTCAGGTTGTTCTGGCAGGCGCCGCAAACTTCGACGGCATACTTCCAGGAACGCTTCCTCGAAGGGGCTTCAATCTTCCTTTTGCCGGACATATAATCCACAGTCAGGGACTCTGCTCCTGCTGCGATGCCGTCGGCGATCTTTCCCTGGAACACCACTCTCCCTCCGTGGACGCCGGCATAAGGACCGATGTCGATCAGCCAGTCGGCCGCCTCGATGATCGAACGGTCGTGCTCGACCACTATCACAGTGTTGCCGAGGTCGCGGAGCCTGATGAGCACGCTGATGAGCCTTTCAGTGTCGCGCTCGTGGAGGCCGATGCTCGGCTCGTCGAGGATATACATCGAGCCGACCAGGTTGTTGCCGAGTGAGCTGACGAGATTGATGCGCTGGCTCTCGCCGCCGCTCAGGGTGGCAGACTGGCGCGAGAGGGTGAGGTAGGAGAGCCCCACGTCGCAGATATATCTGAGCCGCGAGCGGATTTCGCGGAGCGGACGTTCGGCGACCTTGCTGTCGTATGCGTCAAGTTCAAGGTTGTCGAAGAACTCTGCAAGCTCTCCGACCGGCATCGTCATCAGCTCGTGGATGTTCCTGCCGCCCACCTTCACATAGAGGGCCTCCTTGCGGAGCCTGGAACCGCCGCAGTCGTGGCAGACAGTCTTGCCGCTGTAGCGGCTGAGCATATATTTGTACTGGATCTTGTACCGCTGTGTCTCGACCCATTTGAAGAACGGGTCTATGCCTGTGAAATACTCGTTTCCCTTCCAGAGAATCTCCTTCTGCGCAGGGGTGAGCTCCATATATGGCTTGTGGATCGGGAATCCGAACTTGTAGGCGTTCATCACAAGCTCGTCCTTCAGCGCCTTCATAGTCTCTCCCCTCCAGCAGGCGATGGCACCGTCATAGACACTCAGGGTCGGGTCGGGAACGACAAGGCTCTCGTCAATGCCGATGATCCTTCCGTAGCCTCCGCAGACAGGGCAGGCTCCGATAGGACTGTTGTAGCTGAAGAGATACTCTGAAGGCTTCTCGAAGAGTATGCCGTCAGCCTCGAAGATGCTCGAGAACCTGCGCACGGCGCCTCCGCACATCACGCTGATGTAGCCGCGGCCCTTTTCAAATGCTGTCTGCGCCGAGTCGAGCACGCGGCTGACGCACTCTTCGCCGGCATCCACTGTGATCCTGTCCACCAGCAGGGACATATCCCTGCCGGACCAGGATTCCATATCCTGCAGTACCTGGTCGATGCGCACCGGAGTCCCATCCCCGGAGCAGAGTCTGGTGAACCCCTCCTCCTTCAGCGAGAGCAGCTTCTCGACCTTGTTGTCCTCTTCCCACCGTATGTCGGCAAGAAGCAGGGCGGTGGAGCCCTCCTCAAGAGAGCACACATATTCCGACACGCCCTTTGCCGTGTCGCACCTCACCTCTTCGCCTGAGACGGGCGAGTATGTGCGGCCGATCTTCGAGTAGAGGAGCCGCAGGTGGTCGTATATCTCTGTGGTCGAGCCTACGGTCGAACGGGGGTTGCGTGTGTTGACCTTCTGCTCGATGGCGATTGCGGGCGGTATGCCTGAAATCAGGTCCACGTCAGGCTTGCTTATCCTTCCCAGGAACTGGCGTGCAAAAGACGAGAGGCTCTCTGCAAAGCGCCTCTGCCCTTCGGCGAAGAGGGTGTCGAAGGCGAGCGACGACTTGCCGCTGCCCGATATGCCTGTGATCACGACCAGCTTCCCGAGCGGGATGTCAAGGTCGATGTTCTGCAGGTTATTTACTCTTGCCCCCTTTATGTGTATCTGCTTTTTCTGCATTCTTCTCCTTTTGTTTCCAGCTGATCTCTATCAGCCTGTATGGATAGTTGCTCCTCAGGCGCGCAGCGTTCGGACAGTCGCACCTGTGGACCTTGATGCCCTCCCTGATGGTCAGGAATCCGAATATCTCGTCCCCGTAGACAGGGTTGCAGCACTTGGACAGCTTGAGGTCCACGCCTTTCAGCTTGCGGTCGATGACAAAGTCCTTGTCGATGGCAGTCCCGACGGGGGTCTTGCCGGCACGGTCCTGGTCCTGGACAGGGTGCTCCTCCTGCATCTGGCTGAGGATGAACTCCTTGACCTGCATTATCTCATACTCTCCGCGTCCTATGGCGCCGAAGAGCTCGTTCAGGTCGTGGTACTTGTTGCGCTTGGCGAGGGTATGCAGCTGCGAGTCGCTGATGACAAGTTTCCAGTTCTTGAGCCTGCGCGCCAGGAGCTCTTTCCCGACAGCGGCCCTCGCATACTCCTCTTCCTTGAGCTTCTGCTTGATCTTGCTCCTTGCCTTTGATGAATTGACCCAGTTCAGCCAGTCCAGTGTGGGTTTCTGGTTCTTGCTGCTGACAATCTCCACAATGTCTCCGGTCTTGAGCTTCTCCCTGAAGGAGACCATCCTGCCGTTGACGCGGCCGCCTGTGCAGTGGAGACCCAGGTTGGTGTGTATCTCGAAGGCGAAGTCGAGGACCGTCGCCCCTTTGTGAAGCTGCCTAAGGTCTCCAGTGGGGGTGTACACCAGAATCTCGTCCAGTGTCACGGGCACATCCTTGTCTATGCTCTGTCCTTCCAGCATCGACCTGACGGTGCTGATCCAGTCTGTAAGGCTGCTGCGGCTCCTGACCCCTTTGTAAGACCAGTGGGCCGCCACTCCCTTCTCGGCGATGAAGTCCATCCTCGAGGTGCGGATCTGGACCTCCACGGCAGTTCCCTCTTTGGTGGTCACGGTTGTGTGCAGGGATTCGTAGCCGTTGTCACGCGGCTTGGATATCCAGTCGCGAAGCCTGCTGGTGTCAGGCACATATTCTTCAGTGATAAGGGAGTAGACCTTCCAGCAGAGGGCCTGCTCCTGCTCGAGGTCTGGCGGGCAGTCGAGGATTATCCTGATGGCGAAGAGGTCGAACACCTTTTCGAAAGGGACCTGCTGTGCCTGCATCTTCCGCCAGATGGAATAGGTGCTCTTGGTCCTGTATTTAAGTTTGTAGTTTATCCCGTTTTCGGCAAGCTTCTTCTTGATCGGCTCGAGGAAACTGTCGTAGAGCACCTTCAGCTCCTTCTCCTTCGCTTCGAGCTTCTGGGTTATGCTCTCCCAGCTCTTGGGCTCCATCACCTTCAGGTAGGCCTCTTCAAGTTCGTTCTTGAGATGGTACATTCCCAGCTGGTGGGCGAGAGGTATGTAGAGAAGCATAGTCTCCATCAGTTTCGCCTGACGCATCGCAGGGGGGAAGATGCTGATGTTACGCACCACCTCCAGACGGTCCGCCAGCTTGATGAAGACGACTCTCGGGTCCGGCGAGTAGGAGATGATCAGCTTGCGGTACCGCTCCTCGTCGAGGTTCGTCTCCTGCACCTTGATTGCTGAGATATTGTTCAGTCCTTCGACCATAGCCATCACTTCGGCGGGATATTCGGCCCGGAATGACTCCATAAGTGGCGTCCTGTTGAGCGCCGAGGCCTCTGCCGCGTGGAATCTGTTGGCCTCGTGGAGGAAGTTCGCCGCCACAGCGGCCGCATCTAGCCCCATCTCCTCCCTGACAATCGAAGCGACCCCTATCGGGTGTTCCACGAATGGCCTGCTGTTGCTCCTGAAATGTCCTTCAAGCGCTTCAGCTGCAGCTTCATATGCGGAGAGCACCAGCTTGCGGCCGGCGTCGTCCATCTCTGCTGTCAGTTCCTGAACTTTCTTTGGTATCATCTCTTTCCTGCAATAGTTTCGTATGCTTTCATCTCGTCGCGCCAGCGCGCCGCTGCGATGAAGTCGAGTTCCGCCGCAGCATCCTCCATCTTCTTTCTGGCCGCCTTCGCCGCCGCGAGCATCTCTGCGCGGCTCATCTTCATCACCACAGGGTCATCCTCGAGCATCCTGACCTTGTCGTCAGTCTGCGGACCGCTGTATGCCTTGGCCGCAGCCTGGATCCTGGTTCCGGAGGCGGAGCCGACCTGTGTCGGCGTGATGCCGTGCTCCTCGTTGTACGCCTGCTGCTTTGCCCTGCGCCTCTCTGTCTGGTCGATAGTCTCGCGCATCGAGTCCGTGATGGTGTCGGCGTACATTATCACCAGGCCGTGGACGTTCCTCGCGGCGCGGCCGGCAGTCTGGGTGAGGCTCCTGGCGGAGCGGAGGAACCCCTCCTTGTCGGCATCCAGGATGGCCACCAGCGAGACGGTAGGGAGGTCGAGCCCCTCGCGGAGCAGGTTGACACCCACAAGGACATCGAACCGCCCGGCCTTGAAGTCGTCCAGAATCTCCACGCGCTCGAGGGTGTCGACATCGGAATGGATGTAGCGCGTGCGGACATCCATCCTCGTAAGATATTTCTCCAGCTCCTCGGCCATCCTCTTCGTGAGAGTCGTGACAAGTACCCTCTCGTCCTTCTCGACCCTCAGCTCAATCTCTTCCAGCAGGTCGTCTATCTGGTTCTTGATAGGGCGCACCTCTATCGGCGGGTCGAGAAGCCCTGTCGGCCTGACTACCTGCTCCACTATCACTCCGCCGCTCTCCTCCAGCTCGAAGTCGCCCGGGGTGGCGCTGACATATAGCCGCTGCCCCACAATGGACTGGAACTCGTCGAACCGGAGCGGCCGGTTGTCGGCTGCGGCCGGGAGCCGGAAGCCGTACTCGATGAGTGTCTGCTTGCGGGACCTGTCGCCTCCCGACATAGCCCGGATCTGAGGGATGGTGACGTGGCTCTCGTCGATGAAGGTGAGGAAGTCGTCCGGGAAGTAGTCGATAAGGCAGAAAGGCCTCATTCCGGCGCTCCTGCCGTCGAAATATCTGGAATAGTTCTCGATGCCCGGACAGTAGCCGACCTCCTTGATCATTTCAAGGTCGTACTCCACTCTCGACTGCAGCCGCTTCGCCTCCAGATGCTTGCCTATCTCCTTGAAATAGGCGCACTGCTCCATCATATCGTCCTGGATGGCGGAGACGGCGCTGCGTGTGCGCTCCTTCGAGGTCACGAAGTTGTTCGCGGGGTAGATGGAAATTGAACTCAGGAACTCCAGAGTGGCTCCGGTGACAGGGTCTATGGTCTCGATGGACTCTATCTCGTCGCCGAAGAAGACCACCCTGCAGGCGTAGTCGCCGTATGCCAGGAAGATGTCCACGCAGTCGCCCTTGACTCTGAAGGTGCCGCGCTTGAACTCAGCCTCGTTGCGGGAGTAGAGCGCGTCGACCAGCGAGTAGAGGAGTTTCTGGCGGCTCATCTTCTGGCCGGCCTCTATCCTGACTGTGGTGGAGTGGAAGTCGTCCGGATTGCCGATGCCGTAGAGGCAGGAGACGGAAGAGACCACAATGACGTCGCGCCTGCCGGAGAGAAGCGCCGAGGAGGCGCTGAGCCTCAGCTTCTCGATCTCGTCGTTGATGCTGAGGTCTTTCTCGATGTAGGTGTCGGTGGTCGGAAGATAGGCTTCCGGCTGGTAGTAGTCGTAGTATGATACGAAATACTCTACCAGATTCTTCGGGAAGAAGGACTTGAACTCGCTGTAGAGCTGGGCCGCCAGCGTCTTGTTGTGGCTGAGTATCAGCACCGGACGCTGGAGCCGCTCTATCACGTTGGCCATCGTGAAGGTCTTTCCGCTGCCGGTCACGCCGAGGAGCGTGGTGGCGGGACTGCCTTCACGGATAGAGGCGCAGATCTGCTCTATTGCGGCAGGCTGGTCTCCTGTTGGCCTGTAAGGTGACTGGAGTTCGAAGTCCATCAGTCAGGTTTTCTGCTATTTGAGGCTCTTGCGGACTGTCTTGAGGTAATCCTCGAGGCCGTCGGCGACCTTCTGTGCTATCTTGTTGAGGAAAGCCGGGTCGGCGAGTTTCTCTTCGTCCGGGAGGCTGCTCATGAAGAGGCATTCCACAAGGGCGTTAGGATACTCGGTCGGCGCGTTGAGCGAGAAGTTGAAGTTGCCTGTCAGACCATAGTTCCTCACTTCGAGCTCGAGCATATGGTCGAGCAGAATCTTTGCGAGGTCGCGGTTGACGATGTGCTTGTAGTAGGTGCTGGTGCCCATCGGGACGTTAGGCGAGCCGCCGGCATTGTTGTGGATGGAGATGAGGATGTCCACGTCGGCGTCGAGAAGCACTTTCTTGCGCTCAGTCATTGACGGCGCTGAGTCGTCGGCTCTGGTGAGGGTGACGATTGCGCCCTTCTCCTCGAGGATCTTCTTGAGGTCATAGACGATAGTGAGGTTGCAGTCCTTCTCTCTGATGCCGGTGACGCTGACAGCGCCGGGTGCCTCTCCGCCGTGGCCTGCGTCAAGTCCTACCTTCAGCCCCTTGAGGGTGAGCTCAGGACGGTGCTTCACGTCGATGATGAGGGTTGTGCCGGAATACTTTACGGAGAATCCCCAGGAGTATTTCTCCTTAAGCACGATATGGAGCCTGAACACGTCTCCCTCGACCTGCTGTGCGTCCACATAGTCGATCATCCCGAGCTCCTCGGCCTGGGTGATCCAGTTGCTGTTGTTCATCGCGCCGAAGATGTTGACGTCGATGCAGGTAGGGTCGAGGTGGGTCACGGGCTCATATGGAAGCCTCATCGGCAGGGAGATGCTGATGCGGTCTGTCTTGCCGGTGTTGATGAGGCTCATATTGTTGGTGTTGACGGTCTGTGCGCACTTGGCAGTCTCCGTGACATACTCCTTGTCGATGTATGCGAACCTGGCCTCTGACAGCTGCACTTTGTAGAGATTGTCGATCTCGCCGACAACCTTCAGCACGATGCCTGAATCGAGGTATGCCATCTTCGACCCGCCGAGACGGTCAGTGCCGCTGCCGTACTGGAGGTAGCCGCCTTCAAGTGTGCTGACATAGAGAAGCCTTGCCGAGAGCTGTGATGCCGGGGCCGGTCTCTCCTGATGGCGGAGGCGCGCCTGGGTGTCGTAGAACACGTGGATGGTTTCGTTCCTTGTGTCAGCCCCTTTGCTCAGGGCGACCTCTATCACATTGTCACCCGGCTTGAGGACAAGGTCCTTTCCGAAGGCGCCTGTCTTGTAGACGTGGGCCTCCTCGCCGTTGATTGTCGCTTTCGCTCCCGGGTCGGTGATTCCGACGAATGAGTACTTGGAACTGCCGACTGTGTCGCGCCCGCGGCCCTGCCTGAAGCTGATGGCCTGATTGTCAGACTGTGCGGCAGCGTCAGCCGCCCATCCGAATGCCATCGCAGCAGCGATGGCGAGTATTGTGATTCTTTTCATAGTTGTGGTGTTTTTCTGCATTATCGCTATTAACCTATAAAGATAGTGAAAAATCCCGTGCGTTGCTCCGACAATCTCAATTGTCTGGTCAAATGAGATTGAAATGAATGTGCCGCTAATGTTAATAATTGTTAAATCTTCCTATTGCTCTGTTCACAATACTTAGATATTGCTAAATTCGCCAAATTTTTTTTAAAACCACCTTGAACAGATTATGTCTGAATACAAGAAAAAATATGAAAAGCTGGAGTGTTCACCCATTATCATAGAGGTGTCACACTCCATCCTTGCGGCATCGGTGAACAACAACTCGACGGTGTCGTCGGTAGGACAGAAGGTAGGGACGGAGGTGACCTTCGAGGCAGATGCATTCGTGAACAACAGCTGGGAGACTGGCCCGGTGGAATAGGGAGGATACAGGAAATGAGAAAGGATATAATCAGAACAGCGGCGCTGGTGTGCGCTGTGCTAGCAGCGGCAGGCTGCGTGGAGCCTATATGGGAAAGCGGTCAGGAGATAAGGTTCGGGGCGAGGAGCGTGGCAGGGCCGATGACAAAGACATCCTACGGAGAGATCGTCCAGGTGGACGAGAACACGAAGAAGCAGATGGTGAACTGGGTGTCAGGCGACGAGATCCGCATTGTTTGCGAGCAGGCGACGAATCCGACCTCCGGAAGGAATCATTACGCTGACTACGTAACTACAGCCGGAGTGCGCCAGGGGACGACCGCGGAGTCGAGGGCGACATTGTCGCTCCACTCTAGCAACGCCGACGGATTGAAGTGGGGGAACACGACTGATGAACACGTGTTCTACGCTGTCTATCCGAGCCCGGTCTGTTTCAATGACGAGAAGCACAGCCTGTCGACGATGGGGTCGCTGACGGGGGAGATTCCGGCGGTGCAGCCTGCGTTGTCAGTCAGCGGGCCGACGGACGGGACATATACGGCGGCTCCTGATATGAAGAACCAGTATATGGTGGCTATGAGGAAGGTTGCGGCGGAGAAGCAGAGTTTCGAGGAGGGGGAGGTGTTCCTGAACTTCACGCCGATAACGACGGCGATAGAGTTCGAGGTGACGAACAGTATGGGTTCGGACCTTGCGATAGAGAAGATAGAGATAGA
>JAZRVT010000013.1:0-35355 GCA_045599325.1 Bacteroidales bacterium
CGAGCGAGCAGAGCATGAGGTGCTCGAGTAACTCGCCCTTCTGTACCTCGAGCTCCTGGCGCAGCAGCTCGCGTGTATTCTCGGCCGAACGGCGCAGTACCTCGCTGACGCTGAGGAAGTGGGGCTTACGGTCGTGGATGACGCAACAATTGGGCGAAATGCTGATCTCGCAGTCGGTGAAAGCATAGAGGGCATCGATGGTCTTGTCGCTCGATACGCCTGGCATGAGATGCACAACGATCTCTGCATGGTCGGAGGTGAAATCGTCGAACGACTTGATCTTGATTTTGCCCTTCTCGATGGCTTTCTTGATGGACTCAATGAGTGAATCTGTGGTTTTGCCAAATGGCACATCCGTGATGCGGAGTGTCTTCTGGTCGATCTTGTCAATGCGCGATCGTACCTTGACCACACCGCCACGCATACCATCGTGATACTTGGCTACGTCGATGAGACCACCTGTGGGGAAATCGGGATACAGCTCAAAGCTCTCGCCCTTGAGACAGGCTATTGAGGCATCGAGCAGCTCATTGAAGTTGTGAGGAAGGATCTTCGAAGACAGGCCTACGGCAATACCCTCGACACCTTGAGCAAGGAGCAATGGAAACTTGATAGGCAGGTTGATAGGCTCCTTTTTGCGGCCATCATAAGACAGCTGCCAGGGGGTGATCTTGTTGTTGTAGACCACCTCGAGAGCGAACTTCGACAGTCGGGCCTCGATGTATCGTGGCGCAGCCGCCGAGTCGCCGGTCAGGATATTGCCCCAGTTGCCCTGGCAGTCGATCAGATAGTCCTTCTGTCCGAGCGTCACGAGCGCGTCCTTGATGGAGGCGTCTCCGTGAGGGTGATATTTCATCGTGTCGCCGACTATGCCGGCGACCTTGTGGTAATGGCCGTCGTCAACCTTCTGCATAGCGTGGAGAATACGCCTCTGCACTGGTTTCAGACCGTCTTCGATATGTGGGACGGCGCGGTCAAGGATTACGTAGGAGGCATAGTCGAGGAACCATTCCCTGTACATTCCGGAGAGCTTGTACTTGTTCTCCCCCTCTGCAACAAGGCGGTCATATTTGTCCAGTTCATCCTGGGCGATGTTCTCTTCGTCCAGCATCTCGCCGGATTCATCTCCGGTTTCCTGGTCTTCTCCGGCAGGAGCGTCTTCGTAGTCTTCGAATACGTCGATCTCGTCGTCTTTCATAATCGGATATGTCGCTAGTCAAGTATGTAGCCGAATTTCCTGAGCATCTTCCTGTCTTCGCGCCAGTTCGGCTCGACTTTCACGAAAACCTGGAGGAACACCTTCTTCTGGAAGAAGTTCTCCATCTCGAGACGCGCCTGTGTGGCGGTCTTCTTCAGGGCGCTTCCGCCCTTTCCGATGATGATGCCTTTCTGTGAGTCGCGCGCCACATTGATGACGGCGCTGATGTCGTAGCGCTCCTCACCCTCCTTGAACGAGTCGATGACGACCTCGGTGCAGTAAGGGATCTCCTTGGTGTAGTTCTCAAGTATCTTCTCGCGGATGATCTCGGAAGCGAAGAAACGCATGCTCTTGTCGGTGAACTGCTCCTTGTCGAACCACGGCGGGCTGACCGGGAGACGTTCCACTATGGCGTCGAATATGCTCTCGAGGTTGAATCTCTCCTGGGCCGAGGCAGGTATTATCACTGCGTTCGGCACGAGCTGCTGCCACTCTTCCACAATCTTCAGGACGGTCGGCTGGTCGCTGATGTCAATCTTGTTGATGACAATTATTACAGGGCACTCGAGCCTGGAGAGTTTCTCCACATATTCGCGGTTCTTGTCCTTCTTCTCCACCACGTCGGTGACGTAGAGGATAATGTCGGCGTCGCCGATGGCCACGTCGACGAAATCCAGCATGCTCTGCTGGAGGGCATAGCTCGGTTTCAGGATGCCCGGAGTGTCGGAATAGACAATCTGCCAGTCATCGCTGTTGACGATGCCCATTATGCGGTGGCGCGTTGTCTGCGCCTTTGCGGTCACTATCGAGAGATTCTCGCCCACAAGGGCGTTCATCAGTGTCGACTTGCCGACGTTGGGATTGCCGATGATGTTGACGAATCCCGCACGGTGCTGCTTAGGACTCTCCATTATTCGAAGGCCCCCATATGAAGTCTTGCCACCTCCTGCTCAGTGAGGAATCTCCACTGTCCGCGGCGGACGTTTTTCTTGGTGAGGCCCGCGAAGAAGACGCGGTCCAGTTTCTTCACCTTGTAGCCGAGGTGCTCGAAGATGCGGCGGACGATGCGGTTGCGGCCGCTGTGGATCTCAATGCCGATCTTCGACTTGTCCTCCTCGTCGACGTAGGCGATGGCGTCGGCTGCGATCGGGCCGTCCTCGAGGGTGATGCCGTTGAGGATGGCCTCCATGTCGTCTCTCTTGAGGTTCTTGTCGAGGTTGGCCTGGTAAATCTTCTTGATTTCGTGTGACGGGTGGGTGAGCTTCTCCGCGAGCGCTCCGTCATTGGTGAAGAGGAGCACGCCTGTGGTGGCCTTGTCGAGACGTCCCACAGGGTAGACTCTCTCCGGACACTTGCTCTTGGAGATGAGGTCCATCACGGTCTGCTCTGCGTGAGGGTCGGAGACTGTGGTGACATAGTTCTTCGGCTTGTTCATCAGGATGTAGACCTTCTTCTCTCCGCGGATGCGCTCTCCGTTGAAACGGATGTCATCCTTGGCAGGGTCGATCTTAGTGCCGAGTTCGGTGACCTGTACACCATTGACTGTGACGTTGCCGAGTTCGATCAGCCTGTCGGCTTCGCGTCGGGAGCATACTCCTGAGTTGGCGATGAACTTGTTGAGGCGGACGAGTCCGTCATCCTCCTTCACTGCTGGTTTTGCCTTCTTTCTGTAGGTTGAAGGCTTTGAATAGGAACCGGTATTAGGGGATTTGTAGCCTGTTCTGGTGCGGACTGGCCTGGTTTTCGGCTCGGACTGGCGATTCTCATCGGTTGTGCGTCGGCCGTATGGTCTGCGGGCAGGACGATTCCCATCGTCGCTCCGCTTCTGTGTGTAGCCTTTGCGGCTTTGATTCTTTTCCATCAGAGGATTTGAATTATGTGAAAAAACGTTTTTTATCGGGTGCAAAGGTAATTCAATCAAAGATATTTTCCTATTTTTGAAAATAATTTGAAGGAGGATATGTGATGGGAGAAGAGTTGATTCAGGCGGTGAAATCCCTTTCCTGCAACCGCCGCAGGAGTTTCCTTACAGTTTCAATGATGGCAGTCGGGGTGATGTCCATTGTGGGCATCGAAACCGCTGTGGACATTCTGGCCGAGAGAGTGGCCGGAAGCTTTTCACGGATGGGGTCGGACCTGCTGACGATAATTCCGGAGGAAGAGGGCCCGCCCCTTTCTTTTGGACAGGCGGCCGCCTTTGCCAGAGAGTTCCAGTCAGCGGAAGCAGTTTCTGTCTCCGCTGTACTGTCCCCGTCCGCAGTCGTAAAGTGCGGCAGTCACGCAACCGACCCTGTAGTGACCGTTGTGGCGACAGACGGGGGGTTCCTGAAATGCCGTGGTGCGCGTCTTCTATGCGGACGCTTCCTGGCGGAGGAGGATGTGGAAGGACGGCACCACGTGGCGGTCATCGGCGACAATGTCCGCCGGAGGCTTTTCGGAGAGGGTTCCGGTCTTGGGTCTATGGTCGATGCCGCCGGCGTGCGGTATGAAGTCATAGGGTGCATCGAACGGCAGGGGGCGGTCTTTGGAACAGGTCTGGACGGCAGTGTGCTTGTGCCTGCATTCCGCGGCGGTAACTATTCAGTGACCCTTGTCCCGCGCAGCGGGGAGGATACCGGGGCGGCCATTGCCTCTGCGGAGTCGCTTATGAGGCGGATCCGGAGGCTGGCGCCATCCGAGAAAACCGATTTTGAGATAGTGCGGGCCGACAGCGCCAGAGCCATCGTCGCCGGGCTTCGGAGGAAACTCTCCGCCGCAGCCTTTGCAGCTGGACTGATAACGCTTCTGGGCGCTGCTGTGGGGCTGATGAACATCCTGCTGGTTTCTGTGAAGGAGCGCACGCGGGAGATCGGAACGCGCCGTGCGCTTGGAGCCCGCGCATCGGACATCAGACGTGAAATACTTGCGGAGTCGGCGGTGCTGGGCCAGGTGGGCGCGCTTGCCGGCACAGTGCTCGGATTGCTTGCCGGGAATCTTGTCGCTGCCGCCCTTGACGGCAGTTTCACCGTTCCGTGGCGGTGGATAATTCTGTCGGCGGCAGTGTGCGGTGCTGTGAGCCTGCTCTCAGCGCTTCTGCCTGCCGGCAGAGCCGCAGCAATGGATCCCGTGGAGGCGCTGCGGAGAGGATAGTGTCAGATCTCCTCTATTGTCTCAGCCTTGAGCCATCCCTGGCGTCCGTCGGAAAGCGAGATCCTGGTCCACTCGCCGACATTGTCTATCAGCCTGACCTTTGTCCCTTCGTGGATCACGAACACTGTCTGACCGCCGTCGGCAGGGGAGTTCTTCACCGAACTGACCGGAGAAGTGACGATGGCGCTCTCTGACCTGGTGATCTCTGCGCGCTGCTTGAGCGAGAAAATGAGGGTTGCTGCCATCATCGCCGTCAGCACGCAGGCCACGATGAAGGAGACCTTTCTCAGACCGTCGCGCTCCGAGAGCCTGAAGACAAGCATAAGCGCCGCCACTGCCGCTGCAAGCGCAAGGGTGATCCAGGCCCAGCTGTCGGCGGCAAGCCCTCTTCGGAGGCCATTCGTCCAGCTTGCCAGTATGAAGTCCGGCACAACGTCGATCTTGTCAAGAGTCATCTGAGAGACAATGGACAGGTTGTTGGCCGCGTCTTCGTGCCCCGGCTCGAGCTTGAGTGCCTTTTCGTAATAGAGGATCGAACGGGCCATCTCCCCGGTCTTATAAAAGGCGTTGCCTATGTTGTAGTAGAGGTCAGCGCTCTGCAGGTTCTCAGCCTCGATTGCCTGATAAAGGTTCAGGGCGTTCTGCCACTGTCCCGCGGCATATGCCTCGCCGGCCTTCTTCCAGAGGTCTGAGACACTCTGCTCCTGTGCCGTTGCGCTCAGTCCCGTGCAGAGCAGCAGGAGTGCGATGAGAGCGGTTTTCGGCGTTCCTTTTTTCATTGTTCCTTTCACTTGTCTTTCAAGGTCGGAGATGGTTCCGACTGCTTCGTCATATTCATTCTGCATCTGTGCCTGACCGCTTTCAGGAGAGTATCTTGCAAACTCGCAGCGGTCGAGCAGGGAATTGAAGGAGGCGATGGCCGTTCCGCTGACGCCCTTGCTTTCAAGCGCAGAGGTGACTGTCTCCCTCGAAAGGTCAGCCGCTGGGATGGCGAGCTTGTCGGAAATATATCCAAGGAGCGCCTTGTGCAGCTCCTCGTAATATGCGGAGCTGAGCCCCTGCTTCATATAGCCTTCGGCATTCTTCAGGCGGGTGCGGGCCACTTTGTTCGCCTTGCGGTTCCTGCTGCCTGCTACATCGGCTTTGCGGCGTGCGGAGGCCTTCATCGCTGCAAGGATGATGAAATAGAGGAGTGCGACCGCAGCAAGCAGTATGAAGAAGAGCAGCGAGCCGGCAAAGAAGGAATCCTTCTTCCTGAGTCCTCCGCTGCCTGTCGAGATGTAGCGGAAATCCTCTGCGAGACTTCTCACGGCCTGGCGGTTGCTGCCTGCAACGGCAACTCCGCCGCCTTCGATCTCCTCACCCTTTTCGATGGTGACTGGAATGTCGCCGGTTGAGACTGTGACATACTTGCCGTGGGCGTTGTCGTAGTAAGTGTATTCGATGGACGGTATGGTGAAGTCTCCGTGGCTGCGCGGGATGAACGGGAACTCGAAGCTCTTGGAACCGCTTGTCCCGTCGTTGGACACCTTGTCCGTGGTCTTCAGGTCATACACCTCGAAATCAGGAGGGAAGCTCACCTTAGGGGCTTCTATCATAGCGATGTTGCCCTTTCCGGAAACGGTCACCGTCAGGGATGCCGCCTCGTTGGACTTTATGCCCTCCTTGCTCATCCTGGCTGCAATCTTGAAATCGCCGACTCCGCCGGCGAATGATGCCGGGGCTCCCTGAGGGAGGTCACGCACGTTGATTGTGACTGCAGGTGTGGATATGCGCTTGCGTATTGTCTGGAAGGAGTCGAAGAAGTCGTCGAAGATGGACATAGGGCCTCCCGAAGAGGTCCTGATGCGCACCTGGCATACCATTTCGGCAGGGTCAATCGTCAGTTTTCCGGTCTGCTGCGGTATGAGCATATACTGGCGCAGGAGAGCTGAGTTGTAGATTGTGCCTCCCACATTCTCGCGGTTGAACTCGAGATTGCTGACCGCCACTGTCTCTTTGCTCCAGAATCCGTTGAAGGTAGGGAAGTGGATGTCCTCGAAACCTGAGATGTCTGCACGGGTGTATATCTTCAGTGTCGCCGTGATCGGCTCGCCCTTCACGACATCTGTCTTGCTCACAGACAGTCTCATGAAGATGTCCTGGTTTGAGACAGTACCGGTTGCAGCCGCGTTGCCGGCGCTGTTCTGGTTTCCGGAGCTCTGCTGCTGGCTGCTGCTCTGCTGGCTGTCGTTCTGCTGCTGATTCTGCTGCTGGGACCCGACAACCTCTATTGTCAGCGATTTGGATGAGCATTCTGTCTTCTCGACAGTGGCAGTCGCTCCCGGAATCGTGAACTTCCCCTCAGCCTTCGGCTGGAGGATGTAGGTCATAGTCTCCTGATGGGAGGATGTGCGTTTGCCGTTGATGATGCTCGTGCTCGAAGAGGAGCCGCGCTGCGGTCCCCAGACCACGTCAAAATCTTCTGTTCCCGGCCAGTCGAACCCATCCATATTGCCGTCGGCCGAAAAGACGATACGGAAAGTTTCGTCGATTGACACGACGCGGGGGCCGTCTATGGTGAGACTCTGTGCGGCGCAGGTTATGGCGCTGAGCAGCAGTAGGAGTGTGAAGGTGCGTTTCATATGGCTGTGTTACCAGTTTTTCTCTTTCTGTTTGGATTTCATCTGCAGGGCCTTTTCTTTCTTGACCTTGTCCTGGGTCTCCTTCTCCTGGTCCTGGATGGCCTGAAGCATCTGCTGGGCGGCCTGAGGCGTTATCTTAGGAGGAGGGTTCTGACCCTGCTGGTCCTGGTTCTGGTCCTGATTCTGGTCCTGATTCTGGTCCTGGTTCTGGTCCTGATTCTGGTCCTGGTTCTGGTCCTGGTTCTGGTCCTGATTCTGATTCTGATCTTGGTTCTGATCCTGGTCCTGATTCTGATCCTGATTCTGATCCTGGTTCTGGTCCTGGTTCTGATCCTGGTTCTGGTTCTGCTGCTCGTTTTCGAGCATCTTCTGGGCATAAGCCAGATTGGCCTTGGTCTCCATATCGCCAGGATTGCGCCTCAGAGCGTTCTTGTAGGCCTCGATGGCTCCGCTCCAGTTCCTCTGCTTCAGGAACGAGTTGCCCGTATTGTGGTAGAGGTCCGCTCCGTGGGCGCCTTTGGCCAGAGAGTCGGCCCCGGCCTTGTAATACTTGTCAGCTTCGGTGAAATTCTCGAGGCGGTAATAGGTGTTGCCGAGATTGTAGTCGGCTGAAACGGAGGTTGAGTCCGCCACCAGAGCCTTCTTGTAGCTTATCTCTGCGTTCTCATATTTCTCCTTCCGGAAGTCCCGGTTGCCGCGGCGCACGCTGGAGCGCTCGCTCTGAGCGAAACAGCAGAGCGGGGAAAGGATCAATATGGCTGTCAAAAGTATTCTTTTCATAATCATTTCCTGAAGAGCCTCCTCTTCGCTTTCGTGTCGGGAACGATGAGTTCGAGAATGAGGAAGAAGAGTGCAATTGCGAAGAAATACATAAACTGTTCATCAAAGTCCTCGAAGACTACCGACTGGAACTTCTCCTTGTCGAGAGTGCGGATGTCGTCGATTATCGGGTTGAGGCCGAACTCGCTGTTCCCGGCGCGGACATACTTGCCTTCGCCTATGCCTGCAATCTCCTGGAGAGTGGCTTCGTCAAGCCGGGTGACGACTATCTCTCCGTCTGCATCCTTCAGAAGCGAGCCGTTCTTCGGAATAGGCTTGCCCTGCGGGGAGCCTACGCCTATGCAGTAGATGCGGATGCCCTGCTCAGCTATCTGTCTGGCAGCCTCCATTACGTCTCCTTCGTGGTCCTCTCCGTCAGTGATGAGGATTATGGCACGGGAGCGGTCGCTCTGACTGCTGAAACTTCTGGCTGCTGAGACCATCGCCTCAGCCAGGGCGGTTCCCTGGACAGGGACGCTTTCGGTAGAGATGCTGTTGAGGAATATCTTCGCGGATACATAGTCCGCGGTGACCGGCAGCTGGACGAACGACTCGCCGGCGAATACGATCAGTCCGATGCGGTCGCCCTGAAGTCTGTCCACGAGCCTTGATATGGCTAGCTTCGAGCGCTCCAGACGGTTGGGGGAGTAGTCCTCCGCGAGCATAGAGTTGGAGACGTCGAGGGCAATCATCACCTCGATGCCGTTGGCCTCGTGCTCCTTGAGGCGGGCCCCCAGCTGAGGGCGTGCGAGACCGATGACGAAGAAGAACCAGGCTGCGGCCAGCAGGCTGATCTTGAGCCAGCCCTTCGCCGGCGATGCTGCGGGCATCATCTGCTCAACGAGCTCCGCGTCCCCGAGCCGTGCGGCGTTTCTGCGCCAGCGTCTGCGGTAGATGGCGTAGAAGACGAAGAGCAGCGGAATCAGCAGCAACAGCAGCAGATAATCACCTTGTGCCAAGTATATCATTACGGCATCCTCCTGATAAAGAATCTGAGAGCAAGTTCCGCAAGCAGGCAGAACAGGGCGATCAGCGCGAAGCGCATGAAGAGTTCGGTGTAGACAGGGAAACTGTCCACTGTGGTCCTGCTCTTCTCCATCTTGTTGATCTCAGAGTAGATTTCCATTAGTTTGGTGTTGTCGGTGGCGCGGAAGTACTTGCCTCCTGTCTGCTCGGCGATGTCTCGCAGCAGGGGCTCGTCAATCTCCACCTTGACATTCTGTATCTGCACTCCCCAAGGGGTCATGAAAGGATAAGGGGCTTCGCCCATTGCTCCGACGCCTATGGTGTAAACCCTTATGCCGTAAGTCTTTGCTATTTCGGCTGCCATCTGCGGGGCGATTTCGCCGCTGTTGTTCATACCGTCGGTCAGCAGGATGACCACCTTGCTTTTCGCGTCGGAATCCTTGAGTCTCGCCACAGCGGTAGCGAGGCCGTTTCCGATGGCGGTCCCGTCGTCAATGAGCCCGGTCTCGACCTCCTTCATCAGGTTGATGAGCGTGGCCCGGTCGGTAGTCAGAGGGGACTGGGTGTAGCTTTCGCCGGCGAACACCACGATGCCGATCCTGTCGGCGGGGCGGCTCGCCACGAATTCGATGGCTATGTCCTTCGCGGCCCCGATGCGGTCAGGCTTGAAGTCGCGGGCCAGCATCGAGGTGGAGACGTCCATTGTCAGCACTATGTCGATGCCTTCAGTGTCAACCTTCTCGAAGTCCTGTGAGGAACGGGGGCGCGCAATCGCGGCGATGACTGCCGCAATGGCGAGCATCCTCAGGATGAATGGGAGGTGCCGGAAGATGCGGGCTCCGGAACCCTTGCCGCCGCTCTCCCACTGGGAGGCGTTGGAGACAGTCAGGAAAGGCTCCTTCCCGCGAATCTGCCTCCAGATGTAGAGGGCGGCGAGCGGCAGAAGGATCAGTTCCAGCCAGAGCAGTTTCGGGTATTCGAAAAACATCACCTGGCCTCCTTGCTGTTTTGGGTGTTCTCTCCTTCAACCTGCTGCATATAGGTCTCGTTGACAAACCTGACTGCGGTTGGGATGGCCTCCTCATTCTCAAGGTCTGAGGCGCTGTGCTTGGCGAATTTCACATAATCGGCAGTTGTGAAGAGTTCCTTGACCTTCTCCATCAGATGAGGGTCGACCTGCTTGTCCTGCAGGTCCTTGAAAATCTCAGCGGATGTCTCTTCGAGTGCCGGGATGTCATATCTGTCGGCCATATACTGGCGGAGCGCGTCTGTCACCTGTGTGTAGAACTGCTTCTGCCTGTTGTTCTGCCAGAGCTTCTGGCCGCGGGTCTTCTCAAGGCTGCGGAGCGCCACTATGTGAGGCGGATCCTTGACGACTGGCTTCCCGAAGAAGGTCCTGTTCTCGCGTCTGCGGCGGACAAGCCTGACAATGAACCAGATGAGTGCGGCAACAATGAGCAGTATGCCGAACCACGGCAGCATCTCCTTGGCAGTCAGAGGATAGCGTATCTGCCCCTTGATGTCGTAAGGCTGGAAGGTCGCGGTGTCAACCGGAATGGTAGTGACCTCGAGCACCGGCCCCTCGAACAGGAGGGTGTCGACGGCGCCGTCAGCGCGCCTGATGGCGGCTGTGATGTCGGGCAGCACATAGCTGCCGCTGTCGAAGCTGGTGAGGATCACTCTTCCGCGGAGGTCCATCCTTCCCTTTTTTGCAGAAATGGTGTCGAGGCTCATCTCCCTGATGGTCTCGACTCCCTGAACCGGCGTTCCGGACGGCTTCTCCAGGAAGAGTTCCTCCCCCTCCTGAAGTCCGAGGTCGAAAAGCCATTCTATCTGGTCGCCTATGAGGATGGTGTCGCGGCTGAGCCTTGACTGCAGAGTGCCGTCATCCTGAGCTGAAGCGCAGATCGATGCGAATAGAAATATGAATGCAAGAAACCGTTTCATTTATGCCCTGCTTTTGAAAAACGATATCAGCTCCTTCACATAGTCCTGGTCGGTGCTGATGCTTACATTGTCGATGCGGTATCTCCGCAGCACGTTCCGGGTTGCCGCCTGAGCCTTGCGGCTCCACTCCCCGTAGCTCTTCCTCACTGATGCGGAGGCGGTGTTTATCCAGCGGCTGCGCCCTGTCTCCGCATCCCGCACCCTGACGAGGCCCACGTTAGGGATGGCCCTCTCGCACGGGTCGTAGATGCTGATCACCGAGAGGTCGTGGCGGCCTGCGGCAATCTTGAGAGCATCTTCATAACGGGGCTGCATCTCGGGGGTAAGGTCGTCCATATCAGAGAGGACGAAGGCCGTGCAGCGCTTCTTCAGAGCGTTGGTCAGATACTGCAGCGCGGCGCCCACGTCAGTGCCGCGGCTCTCCGGCTCGAACTCCACCAGTTCCCGTATGATGTGGAGCAGATGACTGCGGCCCTTCTTCGGCGGGATGAACTTCTCGACCCTGTCGCTGAAGAAGAGTGCGCCGACCTTGTCGTTGTTGATGGAGGCGGAGAAGGAGAGGACGGCTGCGATTTCGGCTATCAGGTCCTTCTTGAGGCGTGTCCTGGTGCCGAAGGCGCGCGATCCGCTCACATCGATGAGGAGCATCACCGTGAGTTCGCGCTCCTCCTCGAATATCTTGACATAAGGAGACCTGAGGCGGGCGGTGACGTTCCAGTCCATATTGCGCACGTCGTCGCCGTACTGGTATTCGCGCACCTCGCTGAAGGCCATTCCCCGTCCCTTGAACGCCGAGTGGTATTCTCCGGCGAAAATCTGGTGGGAGAGGGCCTTGGTCTTTATCTCAATCTTCCTGACCTTCTTTAACAGATCGTTATCCATTATGGAACCTCTACTGCGTTGAGTACGTCTGTGATGATGTCTTCAGTGGTCACGTTCTCGGCCTCGGCCTCGTATGTAAGGCCGATGCGGTGGCGGAGCACGTCATAGCTGACGGCGCGCACGTCCTCAGGGATGACATAGCCGCGGCGCTTGATGAACGCGTATGCCTTCGCCGCCATCGAGAGTGAGATGCTGGCACGCGGGGAACCTCCGAACGAGATCATATTCTTCAGTTTGCCGAGACCGTACTCCTCAGGGTTCCTGGTGGCGAACACGATGTCCACGATATATTTTTCAATCTTTTCGTCCATATAGACGTCGCGCACCACCTGTCTTGCGCGGACGATGTCCTCCGGCTTGAGCTGTGCGGACGGCTTCGGGAACTCGCCCTGGTTGTTCATCCTGACGATGAGCTTCTCCTCTTCCTTCTTCGGGTAACTGACCTTGACCTTGAGCATGAAACGGTCGACCTGCGCCTCCGGGAGAGGATATGTCCCCTCCTGCTCGATAGGGTTCTGGGTGGCCATCACGAGGAACGGCTCAGGGAGCTTGAATGTCTCGTCGCCGATGGTCACCTGACGCTCCTGCATAGCCTCGAGAAGCGCTGACTGCACCTTGGCCGGGCTTCGGTTGATCTCATCCGCAAGGACGAAGTTGGCGAAGACGGGGCCTTTCTTGATCTGGAACTGTTCGCTCTTCTGGCTGTAGATCATTGTGCCGATGACATCGGCAGGGAGCAGGTCAGGGGTGAACTGGATTCGGCTGAACTTTGCATCGATGATTTTCGCGAGGGTGTTGATCGCAAGGGTCTTCGCAAGGCCCGGCATTCCTTCGAGGAGGATATGGCCGTTTGCGAGAAGACCGATGAGGAGGTTCTCCACGAGCGGTTTCTGGCCTACGATCACCTTTCCCATCTCCATCTGGATGATGTCCACGAAGGCGCTCTCCTTTTCGATGCGTTCATTCAGTTCTTTAATGTTTACGCTATCCATAGTTATTTGTAAATTGTTTTGTATTTTTGCCTGTCAATCTTGCAAATATAGCAAATAATAGTAAGACTGGATGCGGCTTTTCGTTTCTCTTTCCTACAATGGGGCTCCTTTCTGCGGGTGGCAGTCACAGACAGATGCACCTTCGGTGCAGGCCGCTGTTGAGAGAGCTCTGTCCATTGCCTTTTCCGAGGAGATCGCTGTGGTCGGGGCGGGAAGGACTGACACAGGGGTCAACGCTTCGTCATACTATGCCCACTTTGACACCTCCTGCGGGGAACTGGAGCCGGCAGCGCTCCTTCGCAAAATAAATGCCATTCTCCCTCCTGCCATTTATGTCAGAGACTTCTTCAAAGTGCCGGACGGAGCCCATGCGCGCTTCGACGCCGTAAGCCGTACATACCGCTACTACCTCCACACCGTCAAGGACCCTTTTGCAAACTTCTCTCTCTTCTACAAGTTTCCCTGCGACATCGATGCGATGAACCGTGCTGCGCAGGCTCTCATCGGCGAACACGACTTCTCAAGTTTCGAGAAGACGGGCGCGGACAACGCAACGTCTCTCTGTACTGTCACCGAAGCCCGCTGGGAGAGGCTCAGTGAAGGCCACTATGTCTTCACCATCACGGCCAACCGGTTCCTGCGGAATATGGTGCGCGCCACAGTAGGCACGCTTTTGGAAGTGGGAAGGGGCCGCAGGCCTGAGAACTGGGTGGCGGAGGTGCTGGAATCACACGACCGCTGCGCCGCAGGACAGTCGGTGGACGGCAGGGCCCTGTTCCTTGCTGCGGTTGAATATCCCTATCCGTTGACTTCAATTTAAAAAAATTAAAACAAAATACATAGACTATGATTTTCTCTATTCTCCAGGAAGCGGGTTCTGAGGCTGTCGAGGCAGCTGTCGCCCCGGTAAGCGAAGAACTCTCGTTCTCTCTCATCAGTATGGCCGCAAAGGGCGGCTGGCTGATGATAGTCCTTGCAATTCTCTCTGTCATCGCCATCTACATCTTCGGCAAGAAATGGTGGGCCATCCGCCGTGCCGGAAAAATCGACAAGAACTTCATCAAGGACGTCGACGATTATCTCCTCTCCGGCAAGGTGCGCTCTGCAAGGGCTCTCTGCCGCAGGAGCGACTCCCCGATCGCGAGGATGATCGAAAAGGGCGTCGAGAGGATCGACAAGCCGCTCGACGACATCCGCATCGCTGTCGAGAATGTCGCGAACGTCGAGGTCGCCAAGCTTGAGAAGGGACTTCCTGCCCTTGCAACCATCGCCGGCGGCGCACCGATGATCGGATTCCTCGGCACCGTGCTCGGTATGGTCCAGGCATTCTTCAATATGGCTCAAGCCGGCAACAACATCGACATCACCCTTCTTTCAGGCGGTATCTACACTGCGATGATCACCACTGTCGGCGGTCTGATCGTCGGTATCCTTGCTTTCTTCGCATACAACTTCCTCACCTCGAGCGTCACCGGTGTCGTCTCCAAGATGGAGTCCACCACCATCGAGTTCCTCGACGCTGTCCAGGCAAAGAAGGATGCAGCCGCAAACGTTGAGGAGTAGACTATGGCAATCAAGAGAAACACAAAGGTTGATCCGTCGTTCTCGATGTCGTCGATGACAGATATCGTCTTCCTGCTGCTGATATTCTTTCTCGTGACATCCACGCTCGTCAACCCCAACGCACTGAAGCTGATGCTCCCCAAGAGCACCGGCCAGGTGGCTGCAAAGGCCACCGTCAGCGTCTCCATCAAGCACTATCCGGAGCAGCAGAGGGTCTCCTATCACATCAACGGCAGCCAGACGCCTGTCACCTGGTCTCAGATCGAGCCGGCGCTCGTCGAGGAGCTCCAGTATGAGGATGACCCCACCTTCTCCATCTACGCCGACGAGACCGTCCCCGTAAAGGAGGTCGTGGCACTTATGAATATAGCCAAGAGGAACCACTACAAGGTGATAATGGCCACCTCTCCGGAATAGAAGACGGCCCCGGATGAAGAAAGATGTCCTCATAGGTGCAGCTATGACAGCCGTCTTCCACGGCGCGCTGCTGACCCTCTGCTTCAACGGCGGATTGAAGTACACCTATCCGCCTCCCGAGGAGAAGACGATGGTCATCGAGTTCGACCAGGAGCCCGACAGGATCGACTTCACGGCAGGTCCGGAACCGCGCGCCGAAGAACCTGACCCTGACGGCGAAGTGAGACTTGTCAAGAGGGCGGAAAGTCCGGTGCAGGGGTCGACGGCCAATGAGACGGCCGCTGCAACTCCCGGTCCGGACGGCGATGTTGCAGTCGCCGAGCCGCCTCGCCCTGAAATCAACAAGCGCGCCCTCTTCCCGTCTGCGGCCAACAGCAACAACAAGGATACAGCAGCCCTGCACACCTCCGTCACCCCTTCCGACGCACTCTCACAGGGACACGCTGCCGGCAATACCCTCAGCGGCACTTCGGACGGCGTGCCTTCCGCACGTCTTGCCGGACGAAGCGTGGTCGGTTCTCTTCCTCTTCCGTCATACAATGTCCAGAAGACGGGCAGGGTGGTGGTCAAGATCACTGTTGACCGCGACGGGAAGGTGACCTCCGCGATACCGGGGGATGTGGGCACAACGGTCAACGACCGCAGCCTCTGGAACGCTGCGAAGCAGGCTGCCCTGCAGGCAAAGTTCACCGTGGCCTCGTCCGCCCCTGTTTCACAGGAGGGGACGATAACCTACGTGTTCAAGCTGGAATAATTCAGAATCAGTACTGGAGCCTGGTGATGATGCCGTCCATCGTAGAGATGAGCAGCTGGCGGTCAGGCAGAGGGACGATGTTGTTGATCATCGCCACGCTGACCTTGTGCGCCCAGATCACCGAACCGTCCTCAGGGTTGAGGCAGTAGATGTTGCCCTTGTCGGTCGGCATGAAGAGGAGCTCCTTACCGTCAACGACAGCTGTGGCGCAAGGTGTAGGGCTGATTTCATATCCCATCATAGGGATGACAGTCTCCCAGAGCTTTCCGGAATCCCCGGCGTCTGTGCTGAATGCCTCCATTGTACCGGACATTGTCTTGACATAGAGGCGCTTTCCGTCAGGCGAGAGGGCGACGGACTCGCGGCCGCCCTTGTCAACCCATATCTGTTCACCGGTAGCGGCGTCGATGGCGTATGTCTTGCGCTCAGGGGTGGCGATGAAGATTCTGCCGTTCGCCTTCACTGGCCATACCGCAGCCGGCGAGAGCATCCTCGATCCGTGTGTCTCCCAGCTCCACTGGAGCCCGCCGGTCTCAGGGTCGAGAGAGTAGAGGGTGTTTGCCCAGTCTCCGAATACAACCTGTTCCTTGTCGATATAAGGCCTGCTCTCCACGAATCCCTTGACACCGTCGAATTTCCAGACGAGTCTGCCGTTGCGGAGCTTGAGCGCCCTGAATGCGTTGTCGGAGGATCCGCAATATACTTTCCTGTCCCGGATCACAGGGGTTGCGAGGACAGACTTTTCGCACTGGTGCTTCCAGAGGAGGCGTCCTTTCCTGAGCGAGAGGCAGTAGATGTTGCCGTCGGTTGAGCCGATGACCACCCTTCTGCCCTTGATTGCAGGGGAGGAGAAGACCTTGCCTTCAGTGGCGTAGCGCCAGATCTCTTCTCCTGTGCTGAAGTCAAGCGCCTTGACCACGCCTGAAGTGTTGGCATAGACAACATACTTGCCTGCTCTTGCAACTGCGTCTCCCACGTCACCCTCATCCTGGGCGCGCCAGATTGCGCTTACGTTGGAATACTGGTCGTTGATGTCGAAGTCCATCCACGGGAAGTCGGCCGGCAGGCCGTAAGGGTCATTTGCCTTGCCGGCTGTCTCCGGGGCGTAGAGAGGCTTGTCGTGGAAGTCAAGCGAGAACCACGGGTCACGGGTTTCGTCCAGAGGATTGCCCTGCTTGTCAGCCACAATGCGCTCACGGGTCTCGAACTTGTTGTCCTTGATTGTCATAATGTTGTAGCCGATATTGCTGCCATGGTCCGGAGAGCGTCCGAGGATTCCCGGGACACCCTGGTAGTTGAGGATCACGTTGCTGTGCCAGTGGCCTCCGATGAGCATCTGTATGTTGCCCTTCTTCAAGGTGTTGATGACCTGGAAATAGTTGAGCATCGAGGTGTCCTGAGGGAAGTGGTTGACAAAGACCAGCGGCTGCTCAGGAGGGGTGGCGGTGACAATTGAGTCGAGCCACACCAGGCTCTCGTGCGGTAGAAGGGCAGGGGCCATCCTCATGTTCGGACCGCTGTTGCAGCCTATGAACTTGATGCCGCCCTTCTCGAATTCGAACTGCTCGTAGCCGAATACCTTGGCAAAAGTGTTGCACCCGCTTTCTGACCATTTCGCGTCGTGGTTGCCTGCCAGAACGTAGCAGGGCTTGTCGAGCTTGTCGATCACCTCTTTTGCCAGTGCGATTTCGTGGTCCGCACCGAATTCGGTGATGTCGCCGCCGAAGAGGACAAACTGTATGTCATCCTGACTGTTGATGTCTTCAATGCAGCGTTCGAGATTGCCGATCTTCGGGGAATCGGCGCAGAGATGCACGTCTGCGAGAAATGCAAACTTCACGGGCTCAGTCTGAGCGTGGATCCCCGTGACAGCAAGCAGCGCTGCTGCGAGGAGGGTCAAGTGGCGTTTCATAGTATATGTGTTTACGATTGATGTCTGTGGTTATATGTATTCCCTGATGAGTATTTCCTTCAGTTCGGCCATCCCTTCTGTGGCCGGCTTCTGGATCTGCCTGAAGTTATTGTAATCAATCCTGATCGGCTTCGGGTCAATCAGGAAGATAGGTGTGCCCGGACTGGCATACCTGAAAAGTCCTGCGGCGGGATAGACGTTGAGCGATGTCCCTATGATAAGCAGGATGTCAGCCTCGCCCACGGCGACAGCGGCCGGATACATCATAGGCACGGCCTCCCCGAACCAGACGATGTGAGGGCGTAGCTGCACGCCTCTGGAATCGCAGTCGCCCGGATTGACATCCCTGTATCCTATATCGCGCACGCCTCTGTCCTCCTGGTCCTCAGGACGGACCTTCGTCAGCTCGCCGTGCAGGTGGATGACATTTGTGGAACCGGCCCTTTCGTGCAGGTTGTCCACATTCTGAGTCACTACGGTCATCTCGAAATACCGTTCGAGCTCCGCGATGGTCCTGTGCGCCGCATTCGGCTGCGCTTTCTCCAGCTGGTGTCTGCGTTCATTGTAGAATTTGAGCACCAGGCCGCGGTTGCGCCACCATCCTTCGATGTCGGCCACGTCCGCCACATTGTAGTTTTCCCAAAGACCGTCGCTGTCGCGGAAGGTCCTGATTCCGCTCTCGGCGCTTACGCCGGCACCGGAGAGCACCACGAACTTTTTCATATATGAGCGAAATAACAGTTTCTCAGCCAGTATTCAAACAGAGGGTCGATCACAACCGCATCATCCTCGCTGGTGAAAGTGATGACCTCTTTTTTCTGGAGCGCATCCTTGAGCCTGAATACATTCGCAGATGAGTTGAGGCGGTATTTCTCCATTATCTCGGAACTGCTGAATTTCTGAACGCCGTCGACCACTGCCCGCAGGAAATTGATCTGGTTGGAAGTCAGGTCGAGCATTGTCTGGAGAAATCTCGGAGAGTGGATGGCAAGCAGGCAGTCGCGCGACTGGTTGACAATCTTGCGGTTGATATAACCGGCCGGCATGGAATAGCAGAAAGAGCAGAGCTGGTTGACATACCATATGTTGCCGGAAGCAATCTCGTAGATTTCGAGAGCCTCCTCAGCCTCGATGACCCGTCCCACGTTGAGGAACGCAGTGGTTATGTATTCACAGACCTCCCTCTTGTCCAGGGGCTTGACCTCAAGAGCCCTGGCCATGGAGTAGAAGAGCCTGCGCTCTATGAAGATGTACTTCATCGAATTGATGTAGGATCCGGTCATTATATACCTCACTCTCGAGTGCTTGGACCAGGAACGGTCGAAGTCCTCGAGCCTGAAGGTCTCGTCCTCGAAGGTGAGAAGGTTCTGGAACTGCTTTATGTATATGATAATGGTCGTGGAGGCCTCTTCCGCAATTATCTGCGGAAGGTCGAGACTCTGCCGGTCAGAGACGAACTCGGTGTCGATGTCATACGGGAGGAGGGAGTTGCGGTTGACTTCGCCGGAAATATCCTTCATCGTCTTTTTCCAGAGAGCGAAGAAATCCTCCTTCGTGCGGATGTTGAAGAAGTCCATCTGGCAGAGGATTGATTTCTCGCCCCGTGCCCTGAGCCTTGAGATCGCCTCTGAGACAATGGTCTCCTTGCCGGACCTCGGTGCGCCGATGACTGCTATGCTTTTTCCCGAGGCGAGAGTCGAGGCCACTATGTCAATCTCGCTCCTTCTGCCGAGGATGCCGGACCCCGCAGCCACTTTGTCGTATCCGAATGGAAGAATCATCAGCCCGTGTGTTTTTTAACAAAAGTGTTACAAAATTAGGCAAAACACGCGAGCAAGCAAAAAAAAAACCGACGAAAAGTCGGTTTTTTTTAAAGTTCCTCGAAATTCACGTCGGAGAATGAGTCTGTCTGCCTCTCTTCGCCCGGTTCCTGTTCCTGGACCGGACATCTCTCGCGGATGTAATTGATTACGTCCTGGAGCCCTTCGGCGAATTTGTCGAAGTCCTCCTTGTAGAGGAAGATCTTGTGCTTGTCGTATACATAGCGCCCGTCCCTTTCGATACGGCGCTTGCTCTCCGTGATTGTGAGGTAGTAATCGTTACCCTTGGTGGCCTTGACGTCAAAGAAGTAGGTCCTCTTTCCGGCTCTTACAGGTTTTGAAAAAACATCGTCGCCGCGCTCCTGCATACCTGCATTTTCGTAATCTTCAAAATACATCCTTATGTCAATTTTTGATATTTCCTATGCAAAGTTAAATTTATTTTTCAAAGAAAGGACTATCTTTGTAAAATAATTCATCAATCTTTGAAATGCTATCAAGAAGGCTTATCCGCATAAAGGCATTTAAGACGCTCTTTGCATACGAAGCTTCAGAATCCTCGAACGTGGATTCAGCAGAGAAGCAGCTTGTCGAATCCTGCGACAAGGTCAAGGACCTTTACTATTTCCTCCTGAACATATCCGGGTCTCTCGTAGACGTGGCCGCTGAAAGAATAGCGGACGGTATGCGCAAGTTCCATCCTACAGAAGCCGAGGCCAACCCGAACATGAAGTTCGTGGGCAACGGCTTCGCCAAGCTTCTGTGCGACGACCCCGAATTCGGCCGCTACTGCCAGAAGAGAGGGCTCGTATGGGCTGAATATGATGCATTCGTCAAGCGTGTCTACCGCTCCATCGTCACAAAGGAGTACTACCAGAACTATATGGCATCCACGGAGCACTCCTTTGAGGAGGACTGCGACCTCTTCTCCTGCATCTTCCAGGACGAGTTCGAGGACAACGAGGAACTGCTTTCCATCCTCGAGGACCTCTCCATCCTCTGGGTCGACGACCTCGCCTACGCCCTCAATGTCATAATCGACAACATCGAGGTCACCAAGCGCAAGCATCATATCGTCCATCCTTCGACCTTCCTCAAGGAGGATGACCGCGAGTTCGCGCGCCGTCTGCTCGAGGAGTCCATCCTCCATTATGACGAATATTCCGGACTGGTCTCTGACAGCATCTCCAACTGGAAGGCAGACCGGCTCGTGGCCACTGACGCCACACTCATCATAATGGGTGTCACCGAAGCCGTGACGTTCCCGACCATCCCGGTGAAGGTCACCATCAACGAATACGTTGAGATATCGAAGTACTACAGCACCCCCAACAGCAGGATCTTCGTCAACGGCGTCCTCGACAAGATTGTCCGCGAGAAGTTGGACTCAGGCGAAATAAGGAAGCAGGGCAGGGGCCTGCTCGAACAGTAGAAACAAATTAAAACAAGAAAGATATGTACTATATGAATTTCCTTCAGGCCGCTCAGGGCCAGGCCGGCGGCGGATTGTCAATGATTCTGATGCTCGTTCTCATCTTTGTGGTGATGTGGCTCTTTATGATCCGCCCTCAGCAGAAGAAGCAGAAGGAGCTCGACAAGTTCCGCAGCGAACTGACGAAGGGCGACAAGGTGGTCACAATAGGCGGCATCTACGGCACTATCGTGGAGGTCAGGGAAAATGCTCCTCAGGTCATCATCGAGGTTGACAAGGAAGTCAGGCTCAAGGTTGACAGGGCATCCCTCGTCAAGGATTTCAGCGACGCTGCACAGGCATAGCATAAATGAAAAGAGACCTTGGGACGCTTGCGGTTTCACTGCTTCTGGCCTTCCTGGTATGGGTTTTCCACAACCTCTCGCTCAACTATTCGGCGAGCCTGCAGTACAGGGTTGCGGTCACCTCTCAGGTTGAGGGCCACGAGAACCACGCAGTGTCGCGGGAGGCTCTGGTCATCCGCGGCGACGCCACAGGGTTCCTTGTCCTGAGCGCCAGAAGCCACAGGAAGAATCCCCAGACCATTGAGGTCAAGGTCGATCCGAAGTTCCTCCATAGTGCAGGCGGGGAGGGGGACCTTTTCACCCTCGCCACCTCCGACATCCGCGAGCAGCTTGCCGGGGAGCTCAGCGGCTGGCTCAACATAGACTTCATTGAGACCGACTCGCTCTCCTTCAACTTCGCCTCCCAGTCCTATGTCAAGGTTCCTGTGAACCCGCAGATCTCTCTATCCTTCGCGCCGCAGCATATGCAGGTGGGGGAGATGGAGATCCGTCCCGATTCGGTGCTGGTATATGGCGACGTCCAGCTCCTTGCCGGAGTGACCGAGGTCAGGACGGAAAGGATATCTCTGGGCGGTCTCAGAAAACCGGCTCAGGGATATGCCTCACTCGAATCTCTCAAGGGACTCCGCATCGACTGCTCGGAAGTGCTCTATTCGGTTGATGTTCAGCGCTATGTGGAGCAGGTCCGCACGGTTCAGGTCAAGGCTGTCAACCTGCCTGACGACAAGAGGCTGATGTTCCTGCCGTCCTCGGTCGAACTGACCTGGAGGGCTCCTTTCTCGTCAAAGGCCGCCAAAGGTCAGGATGATATGTCTCTGACAGTTGACTACAGGGAGTTCTCGGCTTCGCGCAACTCCAAGACCATCCCCGTGCTGGAGACGGACCGTGAGATATTCTCGTATTCCCTCTCCCCGAGAATGGTGGAGTGCATAATCGTGGAGGAGTGATGTCCGGACAGTCTGTTCTGCTTGTCACTGGCGGTATCGGCAGCGGAAAGAGCTTCATTATCAAGGCTCTGAACGTGATGGGCGTGCCGTCATACGACTGCGACGCCGCTGCCAAGAGGCTCTATGACGAAGACCCTGTACTGCTCCGCGATATGACAGAAGCACTTGGCGGGAGGATACTCACCCCTGAAGGCCGCATAGACAGGCGGGCGCTTGCAGGACTCATATTCAGCGACCGGGCGCTTCTGCAGAAGGTCGAGTCGCTTGTCCACCCGGCAGTGGAGCGTGACTTCCTGCGGTGGAAGGAATCCTCCGGAGCTGATACGGTGGTCATCGAGTCGGCCATCCTGCTCGAAAAGCCGATGCTGAGGCATCTCCCGGACTATGTCCTGGTTGTGACGGCGCCCCTCGAGACCCGCATCAGCCGCGTGATGCAGCGTGACCGGTGCAGCCGCGACGAGGTTGTGCGGAGGCTCGCATCGCAGTGGAGCGATGAGCGCAGATGCGCAGAGGCGGACTTTATAATTGAACACGACGACAGGCACGCTGTGGTGCCTGCATTGATAGAATTATTAGAAACAATTGAAAATGGAAAAAACAGATCTTAAGAAAATCCTCTCCGTGTCAGGTGAACACGGACTCTTCCAATATGTCGCACAGGCCCGCAACGGTCTCATCGCCGAGTCTCTTCTGACCGGCCAGCGCACCATCTTCGGCGTGCACGCAAAGGTGACGTCACTCTCCGACATATCCATCTACACCACTCAGGACGAGATCTCCCTGCAGAGCGTTCTCGAAAAGATGGCAGAGAAACTCAATGGCGGCGAGGCGATGAGCTCGAAGAGCGACACCAAGGCTATAGCCAAGTTCTTCGGCGAGGTCATCCCTGACTATGACGCTGACCGCTTCTATGTCTCCCATATGAAGAAGGTCCTGGACTGGTATTCCGTGCTCCAGAAGTACGCTACCCTGGAATTCGTCACCGACGAGGAGCGCGAGGCCGAGGAGAAGGCAGAAGAGAAGGCTGAAGCTGAGGAGAAATAGTCCGGCGCGATGAAGAGGGTCCAGACAGTCACGATGGGCTGCTCGAAGAACCGCGTGGACTCCGAGCGCTATATGCACCTGCTGCAGGCGAGGGGCTATGAGCTTGCGCCTGAAGATGAGGACCTCTCCCTCGGCAATGTCGATGAAGTCATCATCAACACCTGCGGCTTCATCCAGGATGCGAAAGTGGAGTCCATTGACGCTATCTTCGAGGCTGTGGACGCAAAGAAGCGCGGCCTGATCGACAAGGTCTCGGTGTTCGGATGCCTCTCGCAGCGCTACCGCGACGCTCTTGTCAGCGAGATCCCTGAGGTGGACCATTGGGACGGAGTGATGACCTTCGACAGCATCGACAGAGTCCTCACGACCCCGAAGCACTACGCCTACCTGAAGATATCGGAAGGGTGTGACAGGGCCTGCTCGTACTGCGCCATCCCCAACATCCGCGGTCCTCACGTCTCTGTTCCCCTTGAGAAGATCGAGGAGGAGGTCAGGATGCTTGCCTCACGGGGCGTCAAGGAACTGATAGTCATCGCCCAGGATACAACTTTCTACGGTCTTGACCTTTATGGCCGCCGCCGTCTCGGCGATGCTGTCGAGAGGATGGCCTCAGTGGACGGCATCGAGTGGATAAGGCTTCACTACAGCTATCCTGCCGGTTTCCCTGACGATGTCCTCAGGATAATGGCTGAGAACCCGAAAGTCTGCAAATACATCGACATCCCGCTCCAGCACTCTGCCGACAGGGTGCTCTCCGCTATGCGCCGCGGCGTGGACGGGAACCAGACCAGGCGTCTCGTCGAGAAGATGAGGCAGATGGTCCCGGGCGTCGTGCTCCGCACCACGATGATGGTGGGCCATCCGGGCGAAGGCGAGGCCGAATTCGAGGACCTGCTGGATTTCGTGCGGTGGGCCCGTTTCGAGAGGCTCGGCGCTTTCACTTACTCCGAGGAGGAGGATACCTGGGGCGCCCGGAATCTCGCCGATGACATCCCTCAGGAGGTCAAGCAGGAGCGCTATGACAGGCTGATGGATGCTCAGAGCGCGATTTCCGAGGCATACAATGTATCCAGGATAGGCTCGTCCGAACGCGTTCTGGTGGACTCTTTCACTGACGGGGTGCTTGTGGCGCGTTCTCAGGGCGAGTCGCCTGAAGTGGACGGAGAGATTCTGATAGGTGATGAAAAATCTCTCAAAGGTTTGGATACTAACGAACTAATTGGTAATTTTACGAATGTTAGAATCACAGGGGCCGGTGAATATGACCTGCTCGCAGAAATAGAAAAATAGAATATTATGGGTCTTCTCGAAGGAAAAACGGCTCTCATTACCGGCGCGGCGCGCGGTATCGGCAAACAGATAGCCCTCAGAATGGCTTCGGAAGGAGCCGGCATAGCGTTCACCGACCTTGTTGTCGACGAGGTGGCCGAGCAGACACGCTCGGAACTCGAAGCTCTCGGCGTGAAGGCCGTGGCCATCGCCTCCAATGCCGCCGATTTCGCTGCGGCGCACGAAGTGGTGGAGCAGGTGGTCTCACAGTTCGGACACCTTGACATCCTTGTCAACAATGCCGGCATAACCAAGGACGGTCTGATGCTCAGGATGAGCGAGGCGCAGTGGGATGCCGTCATAAACGTGAATCTCAAGAGCGCCTTCAACTTCGTCCACGCCGTGTCACCGGTGATGATGAGGCAGCGGGGCGGCTCCATCATAAACATCAGTTCCGTTGTCGGAGTCCACGGCAATGCCGGACAGTGCAATTACAGCGCTTCCAAGGCCGGGATGATCGGTCTCGCGAAGTCCATCGCCCAGGAACTAGGCCCCCGCGGAGTGCGCGCGAACGTTGTCGCCCCGGGCTTTATCCTGACCGATATGACTGCAAAGATGCCTGAGGATGTGCTCAAGCAGTGGGAGGTCAAGATTCCTCTGCGCCGCGGAGGCCTGCCTGAAGAGGTGGCGAAAGTCTGCACCTTCCTTGCATCTGACCTCGCCTCATATGTCTCCGGCCAGGTCATCCAGGTCGACGGCGGAATGGGTATGTAAACAGGCAATCCTACAATAACAACTCCAATAACAGATCAATTATTATGAAAAAGTATTTTGCAGAGTGCATCGGAACAATGGTTCTGACTCTCCTCGGCTGCGGCACAGCTGTGTTCGTCGGCTGCTCGACTCCTGCAGGCGTATTCGCCACTGCAGCTGCATTCGGCCTTTCAGTCATTGCTATGGCCTACACAATCGGCGGTATCTCCGGTTGCCACATCAACCCTGCAATCACCCTCGGCGTTCTCCTTTCAAAGCGTATGAGCTTCAAGGACGCTGTCGGCTACTGGGTCGGACAGTTCATCGGCGGTATCATCGGTGCTGCCATCCTCTACTGGATCTGCTCCGCAACAGGCGCTCCTGGTGCAATGGGTGATCCTGCAGGCCTCGGCACAAACGGTATCGCAAACGCCGGCGGAGTCGGCGGTGCAATCCTCGTAGAAGTCGTTGCTACATTCCTCTTCGTCCTCGTTGTCCTCGGCACAACTGACGACAAGAAGGGCGCAGGCAATCTCGCCGGTCTTGCAATCGGTCTTTCACTCGTCCTCATCCACCTCGTATGCATCAACCTCACCGGAACTTCAGTCAACCCTGCACGTTCATTCGGTCCGGCTCTCTTCGTCGGCGGTGACGCTCTCAAGGATGTATGGGTATTCATCGTTGCTCCTCTCATCGGCGGCGCTCTCGCTTCAATAGTCTGGGGCTGCCTCGCTTGCGACTGCAAAGAGTGCAAGAAGTAGTCTTCTGACTTATTCAGATACAGAACACTGAAAGGGTCCAATCCGGGCCCTTTCAATGTTCTGTGCAGTTAAGAAATTTATTAACCATCGTCTGTATTGCCAATACTATGAGAAGATATAGTCTTGCATTAATCATATTCTCTTGTTTTCTCTCATGTATAGGTTGTTCTCAAGATTGCGTTGAGAACTGCCCTCAGAACACTCAATCTATTACAATACAGGATGCAAAACTTGTAAGAGGTTTATCAACTGAGTATGAAGTTATGAGTGAAGATTCTACCCATAGGGATATGAGAAACCTGGGAACGATTTTTGATTGTAGCAACTCTCTTGTGGAGGATTGAAATGAGGCATTTTTCATTAACGGCATTGATGCTGCTGGTGGTTGTTGCAGCGTCAGGAAAGGCTTCCGACAATATTGTTAAAATTGATTGGAGGATGTACCGGGAAGGTATGATGACCATTGCGGACGATGCGGGTGGAAGTACAGTTTATTCCATTTACGACAATTGTCCGTACAAGGATGCATCGTACATCTCATACAACGCCTGCTTCCGGCGTTCGGACAACAGAATATTGATTGCCCCCGAACCGGTGCCGGCACCCCCTCTCTATTCCGCATTGATGACCATTCAGCAGCTTGTCTGGAAAGAGATTTATGATTCTGATATAATGCAGATTGGTGCTGTCCCCTGTACCTATTACGATTTGTCTGACCAGTTTTATCTTGTCAATCCGGATGATGAGATGTTGGAGATGATGAAAGAATCAGTAACAGCAGGGATGATTGAAGAATTGTCATCAAGAGAAGATGCAAAATTAAGAGTAGATGTTCTTATTGATTCTGAAGGGAGGGTTATTGAGGTTGAACAGAGAATTGATTTGAAAGGGTCGCCTCTCAACATCTCTCCGGAAGACTGGGCCGGCCTGGCAGGGTATGAAAGGGAAATAAAGGCGCGAGTCCTGTATGAAACTCTGTCACACTTCGATTTTTATGCTGACAAAGGTTTCAAATATATGATAGCGGTTTTCCAATTTGAATTCAAGAATGGAGAAATTCATTTGCATCGTGGAAAATCAATAAGAGAATGTGATGCTGATTTCTTCAGGGAAAACGCAGACAGACTTCGCCATTGTGTTCATTTTTAGGGATTAATGACTCATTTGGGCGTCTTTTTTATTAACTTTACAAGTTAATAAACAGGTTGCTAATCCTTAACTTTCTGATACATAATGCTTAAGTCAATGACTGGTTACGGGAAGGCGGAACTCCTTCTCGGACAGGACAAATATCTGGTGGAGATACGCTCCGTCAACGGAAAGAATGCTGACATAACTTTCAAGACACAACTCATCCCTCGCGAGAAAGAGGTCGAAGTCAGACAATATGTCGCCAACGCTCTCTGCAGAGGCAATATCGACCTCTTCATCTCTGTTGAAAGGGGCGGGGGACAGGTCGCCCGCACACTCAATCCAGCTGTTGTGGCTGAGTATGAGCGTCAGGTCCGCGCTGCAAGTGAGACCACCGGAGTCAGGTTTGATGAGGAGAGGCTTATGGAGATGATTCTCCGTATGCCTGATGTCTTTGAAACCAAATCCACTGAACTTTCAGAAGAGGAGTGGGAAAGTCTCTACGGGGCGATCAGGAAGGCTGTCGCCGGACTCGACGGGTTCCGTATCCGTGAGGGTGAGAGCCTGAGGCGTGACGTTCTCGGTCAGGTTGACAAGATAGAGAGCTATGTCGCGGAGGTCGAGCGCTATGAAAAGGAGCGTGTCAGCAATGTCCGCGAGAAGATTCTCTCCAGGATGGCAGAACTTAGCCTCAATCCTGACGAGAACAGGCTGGAGCAGGAGATGATATTCTACATCGAGAAACTTGACATCAACGAAGAGAAGGTGCGCCTGCGCCAGCACTGCCGCTATTTCCGCGAGACCGCTGACGGCGAGGAACTCCCCGGCCGCAAGCTCGGTTTCATCGCTCAGGAGATGGGACGCGAGATCAACACAATGGGTTCCAAGGCCAATCACGCCGAAATCCAGAAGTGGGTGGTCAAGATGAAGGACGAACTCGAAAAGATCAAAGAGCAATCACTAAACATCCTATAGACTATGAAACGCTTTTTCACGCTTCTGGCAATACTGGCGCCTGTACTGGCCTTTGCTGCCAATGATGAGGCGCGCCTGCTCCGCTTCCCTGCAGTCGGAGGCGACAACATTGTATTCAGCTATGCCGGCAACCTCTACCGCGTCGGCATCGACGGAGGTCAGGCTGTAAAGCTCACGTCTCACGTGGGCTACGAGGTCTTCCCGAGGATCTCTCCGGACGGAAAGACAGTGGCCTTCACCGGACAGTATGACGGCAACACCGAGGTTTACACCATCCCTGTCGCCGGAGGCGAACCTAAGCGCATCACATACTCCGCGCTCGTGGACCGCGACCTGGTCGGCGAGAGGATGGGCCCGAACAACATCATAATGTGCTGGACTCCGGACGGGAAGGAGATAGTCTTCCGCAGCAAGTGGCACAACTTCTCCGGACTCCGCGGACAGCTCTGCAAGGTGAGCGCCGAAGGCGGCGTGGCGGAGAGGATCCCGACCACAGAGGGCGGGTTCTGCTCATATTCCCCTGACGGCAAGAAGATGGCAATGAACAGGATGTTCCGCGAATTCCGCACCTGGAAGTACTATCGCGGCGGACAGGCCGACGACATCTGGATCAACAAGGTCGGGACCACCTCTCTCGAGAAGATTCCGGGATGCGACCCGGAGGCACAGGACATCTTCCCGATGTGGATCGGCGACGAGATCTATTACCTCTCGGACCGTGACCGCACAATGAACCTCTTCGTCTACGACACAAAGAGCAAAAAGACCGAGAAGGTCACAGATTTCACAGAATACGACTGCAAGTTCCCTTCATACTCCAAGGATCACATTGTCTTTGAGAACGGGGGCTGGATCTACCGCTTCGATGTCAAGGACAGGTCCTGCAGGAAACTCAGCATCTGTCTCCAGGATGACAATATCTACAGCCGTCCTGAACTTCAGAACGTGGCGGGCAGGATGTTCGCCTACAGCCTTTCGCCTGATGCGGAGCGCGTGCTGATCATCGCCCGCGGCGACCTCTATTCACTCCCTGCCAAGAACGGTCCTGTATATAATGTCACAGAGTCCTGCAGCGGCCACGAGCGTGAGGGCGTCTGGTCTCCGGACGGCTCCCGGATAGCATACTTCTCCGACAAGGAGGGCGAGTATCAGGTATACGTCGCTCCGTCTGACAATATGCGGGAGGCAGTCAGGATGACTGACTTCAAGAGCGGATATCCTACCGGGCTGAAGTGGTCCCCTGACGGAAAGACTCTCTATTTCTCGACCGAGCGCCGCGACATCTACTCCCTGAATGTTGAGACAAAGGCTCTCAAGCGTATCATCGTGAGCGAGACTTCGCTCCGCGGCTGTGAAATCTCTCCGGACGGCTCCTGGATCGCATATACCCAGGAACTCGACAACGAGACCCCTGCCATCTTCCTCTACGAAGTAGCAACCGGCAAGTCATACCAGGTGACCGACAAGTGGTACTCCTCGGGCAGCCCTCTCTTCTCGACTGACGGCAAGTATCTCTTCTTCACATCGTCACGTGACTTCCGCAGCCAGTACTCCAGAGTTGAGTGGAATGCCTCATACAACATCAGCGACTATGTCTTTATGATTCCGCTGGCAAAGGATACGGAGAATCCGCTTGCGCTCAGGTCCAACGAATACGGAAATGAATCCGGCGACGGGCCGAAGGGTCCGAAGCCTGACGGCAAGCCTGGTGACAAGCCGGAAAAACCGGCAGTCAAAACAGTGGTCGACATAGACGGCATCGGTGAGAGGATCACTCCGCTTCCTCTCCCTTCCGGTATGTACCGGCTTATCCTCTGCGACGGCGGCAAGCTCTACTACTCTTCGTTCAGTTTGGGCGGACGTGCCGCTGCTCCGGGCATCAAGACATTTGACCTCAAGACTCAGAAGACAGGTGACGGCCCGAAGAACCTTCCTCTCGCCTTCACCCCTGACCATAAGAAATGCCTTGTCCGCGACGGCGGCAAGCTTTATGTCACCTCTTTCGGCGGCCCTGCGAAACTTGAAGACCCTGTTCCGACCGATGCGATGGATATGGTTGTGGACCACGAGGCCGAGTGGGCCCAGATCTTCGATGAGAGCTGGCGCGTGAGCCGCGACTACTTCTATGTGGAGAATATGCACGGCCTCGACTGGCAGAAGATCCACGACAAATATGCTGTGATGCTGCCGTATGTGAAGCACCGCCACGACCTGACCTATCTCATCGGCGAGATGATCGGCGAGCTCAACATCGGCCACGCATATATCACTTCAGGCGAGTATCCTCAAGTGCCGCGCATCGCCACCGGCCTTCTCGGAGGCAGGTTCAGCAAGGACGGCAAGACCGGCGCGTTCCGCATCGACCATATATTCAAGGGCGCGAACTGGGATGCCTCCCTCCGCTCACCGCTCACCGAACCGGGCATTGACGCAAAGGTGGGAGAGTATGTCACAAAGGTCAACGGAACTTCAGCAGCGGAACTTACAGACATATATCAGGCACTGGTCGGAAAAGCGGGCAAGACAGTCTCCCTGGAGATTGCATCCAATGCCTCCGGCAAGAATGCCCGCACGGTCTATGTGGTTCCGGTGGCAGATGAGGCCAACCTCGCATACTACGAGTGGGTGCAGGGCAATATAGAGAAGGTGGAGAAGGCATCTGACGGCGAGATAGGCTACATCCATATCCCGGATATGAGCACAGAAGGTCTCGATATGTTCACCAAACTCTTCTACACCCAGCTTGACAAGAAGGCCCTGATAATCGATGACCGTATGAACGGTGGAGGAAATGTCTCGCCGATGATTCTGGAACGCCTCCAGAGAGAGGTCTACAGACTCAATATGTACCGTAACGGAAAGAACGGGACAGTCCCTTCCGAGACCCACCACGGCCCGAAGGTCTGCCTGATCGACAAGTACTCCTCATCCGACGGCGACCTCTTCCCTTACGGTTTCCGCCAGCTCGGCATTGGTAAGCTCATAGGCAAGCGCTCCTGGGGCGGCATTGTCGGCATCTCCGGATCCAAGGCATATGTCGACGGACAGGATATGCGCACTCCGTTCTTCACTTCATATTCCCTTGAAGGCAACTGGATAATCGAGGGGCACGGCGTCGATCCCGACATTGAAGTGGACATCAATCCTTTCGAGGATTTCCTCGGCAAGGATGCCCAGCTGGACAAGGCAATCGAAGTCCTCAAGGAAGAACTCAAGAACTGGAAGCCGCTTCCTGGCACTCCTGCGGCTCCCGATAAAAGCAGATAGCATATGGTATCATTCCTGATCAGCGTAGCAGCACTTATACTGGGCTTCATACTATACGGAAGGTTTGTCGAAAGAATCTTCAAGCCTGACAACAGGCTTGCCCCGGCCGTGGAGTTCAATGACGGTATGGACTATATCCCGATGCCCGCCTGGAAGGTCTATATGATCCAGCTTCTCAACATCGCGGGCACAGGTCCCATCTTCGGTGCCATTATGGGCGCCAAGTTCGGTCCGGCCTCCTATCTCTGGATTGTATTCGGCTGCATCTTCGCAGGCGCTGTGCACGATTATCTCGCCGGGATGATGTCAATGAGGGGGAAGGGCACATCCCTCCCGAACATAATCGGACACTCGCTCGGCAATGGCGCGAAGAAAGTCGCCCTTGTATTCACTCTCCTTCTCCTGCTTATGACGGGTGCTGTATTCGTCTACAGCCCCGCAGTGATTCTGGGAGGACTGACCGGCGGAACTGTCCGGGCATCGATGATATGGGTTGCCATTGTCCTGGCATATTATATCATTGCGACTCTGCTTCCGATTGACAAGATCATCGGCAAGATTTATCCGCTATTCGCCCTTGCCCTGATCTTTATGGCGGTCTCCCTCGGAATCTGCCTTGTCCTGAAGTGGCCTTCAATCCCAGAGATATGGAACGGCCTCGGGAACCTCGGCGCTGAGAGAGGCCTTTCTGGTCTGGCAGAACAGCCGATTCTTCCGTGTCTCTTCATAACCATAGCCTGCGGAGCGATATCTGGCTTCCACGCTACCCAGAGCCCTATGATGGCCCGCTGTATGAAGCACGAAAAGCTCGGAAGGCCGATTTTTTACGGGGCTATGATAACAGAAGGCCTCATTGCTCTTATCTGGGCGGCCGTCAGCTCATATTTCTTCTTTGACGGAGGTGCTGCCCAGGTCGGCTCGAGCCTTACGGCTTCCGCCCCTCAGGTTGTCACCTCTGTCGCCAAGTCCTGGCTCGGCGGAATCGGCGGCGTGCTTGCCATCCTCGGAGTTGTGGCGGCCCCGATAACTACCGGTGACACCGCCCTCAGAAGTGCGCGGCTTATGGTTGCCGACGCCCTCAAGTTCCCTCAGAAGAAACTCGCCAGCCGCCTTATGGTCAGTGTGCCTATTTTCGTCATCACGGGCCTCATCCTCTGGTTCAATATTGCGGATGAAAACGGTTTCAATACTGTATGGCGCTATTTCGGATGGGCAAACCAGTCTCTGGCCTGCTTCACCCTGTGGGCCATCACCGTATGGCTTTCGCGCCGACGCCGTCATCCGGCCTATCTTGTGACTATGATTCCGGCCTGCTTTATGACAGCAATATCGCTCACATATATCTCAACCGCGAAGATCGGCTTCAATATGCCTTTCGACTGGGCTCCGTACATCGCCCTGTCCGTGTTTGCGATAAGTGCAATCCTTTTCTTCCATTGGCTCCATTCTCACAAATCACAGTCTGAAAACAAAAAAGAGTAATTATGTCAGAAGACCTCGGGCTGGTTGCTGAACTGGCGATAATACTTGTTGCGGCAGGCCTCTTTACCATCATCTCCCGGGCACTCAAGCAGCCGCCCATATTAGGATATATCATTGCCGGATTCCTGGTCGGTCCGAACCTCGGGCTCCTTCCCCAGCTTGACTCCGAAGCCATTCACGAATGGTCGGAGATAGGCATCATATTCCTTCTCTTCGGACTGGGGCTTGAATTCAGTTTCAAGAAACTGATGAAAATCGGCAGCAGCGCGCTGATAACCGCCGGAGTCAAGTGCATAGGAATGTTTGCCGTAGGCATTGTGGCGGGCAAGGCCATGGGGTGGACCAGTATGGAGGGCATTTTCCTCGGAGGTCTGCTTTCCATGAGCTCCACCACCATAATAATCAAGGCCTATGGCGATATGGGGCTCAAGGACAGGCCTTACGCCACGCTGATCTTCGGCTCGCTCGTTTTCGAGGACCTGATCGCCGTGCTGCTTATGGTCCTGCTCTCAACACTCGCTGTGACCGGCAAGTTCGCGGGAGGCGAGATGCTGATGGGCCTCGCTAAGCTGGTCTTCTTCCTGGTGCTCTGGTTTGTTGTGGGCATATACCTTATACCGCTTATTCTGCGCAAGGCCAAGAAGTATCTGAACAATGAGATACTTCTGCTGGTAGCAATCGGCCTGTGCTTCCTTATGGTCGTCCTGGCCAACATCGCTGGCTTCAGTTCCGCTCTCGGTGCGTTTGTGATGGGATCCATCCTCGCTGAGACAGTAGAGGGGGAGAGGATCGAGCATATCACCGGCAGCATCAAGGACCTGTTCGGCGCTATCTTCTTCGTTTCCGTGGGAATGATGGTCGATCCTGCTGTCATAGCACAGCACTGGCTTCCTGTGGTGATTATCACACTGGTTGCGATTGCCGGCATACTGGTCTTCAGCACACTCGGTGCCCTTCTGTCCGGACAGGGACTTAACACCGCAGTCCACGCCGGCTTCACTCTCGCCCAGCTGGGTGAGTTCGCCTTCATCATCGCCGGACTCGGATGCTCTATGGGCGTGATGAGAGACTTCATCTATCCCGTTGTCATTGCAGTCTCTGTGATAACTACTTTCACAACTCCGTATATGATAAAGCTCGGCGATCCCGCCGCTGCCTGGCTTGAGAGGCACCTCCCGGCAAAAGTGCTTGCCAGGGTGGAGCGCAAGCAGGAGTTCCAGGCCCCCGTATCCCAGGCGGAGAAGAGCGAGTGGGGGAGACTCCTCAAGACCTATACCCTCAGAGTTGTCCTCTACAGCGTCGTGATAGTCGCGATAATGCTGATACTCGGTCCGTTGGTCGACAAGATGATGGCCCGCGTCCTGCCTGACGTCAGCGAGGTCGTGGTGAAATGGCTCAAGGTCATTCTGATGCTGCTGGTGATGACTCCTTTCCTCAGCAGAGTGGCCATAAGCGGAAAGACAGTGACCACCTGCGGTGAACACCTTGTCCAGAAAAACCCGAACAACCGCTACGCACTGCTTGCACTCATCTATCTCCGTGTGCTGATAGTCATCGCCTTCGTGGTATGGCTCTTCGACTCCCATTTCGAACTCTCCTGGTGGGTGATCCTGCTCATCGCTGCGGCCATCGCAGTGTTTGTCTTCCTTGTACGCAAGTCGAAGCACCGGTTCTCATCGCTGGAAGACACTTTCATCGACAATTTCAATGAGAAGGAGATCCTCGAAAGGCGCAAGTCCCCTGTCACCGCCGAATTCCGCGAGAAGCTTGACGGATATGGCATCCACATAGAGCCAGTCGTCGTCAGCCCGGAATTCGAGTATATCGGCAGGACACTCCGCGAGATGCCTTTCCGCAAGACGACCGGCATCAACATCGTCAAGATCCAGCGTGGCAGCAAGTCAGTGATAATCCCTTCCGGCAGCGAACCGATATACCCCGGTGACCTGATGCTTGCGGTCGGCACCCCGGAACAGCTTGCCAAGTTCAATGAGGTGATGAAGAACAATACTGATGAACCGGCCGATGTGGACAGGAGCGAGTTCATAGTCGACACCATCGTCCTGACAGAAGAATCAGGCCTCACCGGCAAGAACCTCAGGTCTTCGAATATGAGGGCTTCCGGATGTATGGTGGTCAGCGTTCTCCGTGACGGAGTCCTTCATACCAACCCGTCCGCCGAGTTCCAGTTCAAGAGCGGCGACGTCCTCTGGCTTGCCGGCGAGAAGAACGCAGTGGAATGGTATAAATAAGTTTGTCAGAGGTCGCTGAAAAGGGCGATACGGCTGACGGCCGGACAGCACAAGGCTTCGAGTTTCACCCGGAGCCTTTCTGTCATAACACGATTTGCATTAACATTCCTCCTCAAAATTAAAAAATATTTCGTCAATAGTTTTTTTTGTCTATCTTTGCATCCCCAACGGGACTGGAGAGTTGGCTGAGTGGTCGATAGCGGCAGTCTTGAAAACTGTTGACCTGAAAGGGTTCGGGGGTTCGAATCCCTCACTCTCCGCAAAAGACGTTGAAAATCAACATTTTACAACGTTTACGCATAAAAATACGCATAAGTCCTTAAAACTTGTGCGTATTTTTCTTTTATATACCCCAATTAACTGAAATCGCCGCAAATCTTCTTTTGCATACATTTACCCTACTATACTAATATAGTCATGTGGTCATTCTTGGATTGTTCGTGGCTCGTTCGCGGATTAATTAACGAGAACACCCGTCTCAAGCCGGAGCCTGGGACGGGTGCATTGTAGTTGGGTCAGACCCTTATAGCATCACATAGTTCTGCTGATAGTTGGCAGTGAGAGTAAGGTCTTCATTCAGGACGATGGTCCTGACTCTTTCGGTTGAACCGTCAGACCAGTTCTTGATGCCTATGCCCGGCCACTTTGGGCAACTTACGACTTGTTCACGCTGTC
>JAZRVT010000014.1:0-40696 GCA_045599325.1 Bacteroidales bacterium
GTGTTCGTGAAAGTAGAGGAGAACTGGAGGGAGGATACCCGCAAACTCAAGAAATTCGGATACATTTTAGACTGATAATGTTATGAGCGACGATTTCGAGGAGAAAGATGATATTCTGGATGACGATGAGATCCAGACACAGGAGGATGATGCAGAGGTGGTGGACGAGGGGGATGATTCGGATTCTTCTTCTGACAAGTTTGACAGGATACTGGCTGAAGGGGACAACAAGTACAAGCTTTCCGGCCTGTATAAGGACTGGTTCCTGGATTATGCCTCTTATGTGATTCTTGACAGGGCCGTGCCTCATATCGAGGATGGCCTCAAGCCTGTACAGCGCAGAATCCTCCACGCCATGCACAAGGTGGAGGACGGCCATTACCACAAGGTGGCCGGAATCGTCGGTGACACTATGAAATATCACCCTCACGGTGATGCCTCAATCAAGGAGGCGCTCGTGGGGTTGGGGCAGAAGGATTATCTGGTGGATTGCCAGGGAAACTGGGGCAATATCTTCACCGGTGACTCAGCTGCTGCGAGCCGCTACATTGAGGCGCGCCTGAGCAAGTTCGCTCTTGAAGTGGCGTTCAACAGAAAAATAACCGAATGGGTCCCTTCCTATGACGGCACAAACACAGAGCCTGTGGTCCTTCCGATGAAGTTCCCTCTCCTGCTGGCGCAGGGAACCGACGGCATAGCCGTGGGACTTTCCGTCAAGATTCTCCCCCACAACTTCAACGAGCTTCTGGACGCCTCCATCGCCGCGCTCCGCAACAAGCCATTCGAGATTTATCCCGACTTCCCTACAGGAGGCCTTATCGACTGCTCACGCTACAACAACGGTGTCAGAGGCGGCAAGGTGAAGATCCGTGCAAGGATTGTCAAGACAGACAAGAAGACCCTGACAATCACGGAGATTCCTTTCGGCCAGACAACAGAGACTCTCATTGACTCAATCATCAAGGCCAACGACAAGGGAAAGATCAAGATCAAGAAGGTGGACGATATGTCGAGCGACAATGTGGAGATCTCCATCGTGCTTCAGAACGACGTCTCCCCTGACAAGACCATCGACGCCCTCTACGCCTTCACCTCCTGCGAGGTGGCGGTATCCCCGAACGCCTGCGTCATAATGGACCGCAAGCCGCAGTTCCTCGGAGTCAATGATATACTGCGCTACAACGCTTTCCACACCAAGGACCTTTTCGGCCAGGAGCTGAACATCCTTCTCGACGAACTTGAGGCCGACTGGCACTTCTCCTCTCTCGAGAAGATATTCTTCGAGAAGAAGGTCTACCGCATCCTCGAGAACGAAGCCGCATCCTGGGAGGAGCAGCTGCGCGACATCGAGGCCGGGATGAACAAATACCAGAAACTCGTCCGCAGGCCGATCACATCCGCCGACATAGCGAAACTTGTCGAGAAACCTGTACGCAAGATTTCACGGTTTGACATAAAGGCCGCTGAGGAGAAGATCCGCGGTATCGAGGCCGACATCGAGGAGGTAAGGAACAACCTCGAGCATCTGACAGAATACACGATCCGCTACTTCCAGCAGCTGAAGCGCAAATACGGGTCGAGATATCCGCGCAAGACCGAAATCACCACCTTCGAGGACATCCAGGCAGCGAAGGTCGTCACCCTCAACGCGAAGCTCTACGCAAACAAGGCCGACGGATTCATCGGCACCGATGCCCGCAAGATCGACGGCGCCGAGTACATCTGCGACTGCTCCGACATCGCTGAGATCGTGGTCTTCCGCAAGGACGGCAAATACAGCGTCACAAAGGTCAAGGACAAGGCTTTCATCGGCAAGGACATCATCCACGCCGCTGTCTTCAACCGAAAGGACGAGCGTACTGTCTACAATGTGGTCTACCGTGACGGCAAGCAGGGCGTATATTACGCCAAGAGGTTCGCCGTTACCGGGATAACCCGCGACAAGGAGTATGACCTGACCCAGGGCAAGCCGGGGTCCGTGGTCTCCTGGTTCACTGCCAACAGCAACGGAGAGGCCGAACTTCTCCGCATCCACTACCGTCCGAAGCCTAAGCTGAAGAAGCTCTCCGAGGACTACGACTTCTCAGCGCTCGCCATCAAGGGGCGCGCTTCAAGAGGGAATCTGGTCTCCAAGAACGCAATCCAGAAGATAGCGCTCAAGTCCAAGGGCATCTCCACCCTCTCCGGAAAGCAGATCTGGTTCGACACCGACATCAACCGCCTGTCCGACACTGAGAGAGGACTCTATCTGGGAGAATTCTCAGAAGACGACAAGATTCTCGTCATCTGCAAGGACGGCACTTACTACACCACATCCTACGATCTCGGCAACCACTATCAGGGGGACATCTGCCGCATAGAGAAGTTCGACGAGGAGACAGTCTATTCCGTCCTCTACTATGACGGACCTGCAAAGGCCCACTATATCAAGCGCTTCAGTTTCGAGGCGAACGCAGGAGTGCCCGAGAGGTTCATCGCCGAGGGCAAGAACTCCAGGTTCATCGAGATCTGTGACGACCGGTTCCCTCAGATTGAAATCACTTTCGGCGGAAAGAACGAGGGCAGGGATCCTGAACTCGTCGATGTCGAGCAGTATATCGGCAGGAAGAGTTCCAAGGCGAAAGGCAAGAAGGTGTCCTGGCTGGAGGTTGCTTCCGTAAGGTTCGTGGAGCCTCTCGAGAAGGAGGAGCCTGAAGATGAGGAGCCTGTGGCACCGGACAGCGAAGAGGCCGGCGACCTCCCTGAAGCAGAAGCAGCACCTTCAGTCCCTGACGGGCCGGAGCCTGACAGCACGAAACCTGCCGCACCCGTATGGGATGCAGACGACCCAGAACCGACACTTTTCTGACCCCGTTATGACTGTAGCGGTTGAAGGCTTTATGGCAAGCGGCAAGAGCACCTTCGGGCGCATCGCCGCTGAAAGCCTAGGTCTGAGGTTCATAGACCTGGACGACGAGATATCCCTGCGTCACGGCACACCCGCCGATATCTTCAGCCGCGGCGGGGAATCCCTTTTCAGGGAGATTGAGTCCGAAGTCCTGAAGGATATCCTAGAAAACTCAGGCGATGCTGTGATCGCGCTTGGCGGCGGCACCGTGCTCAGCAGGGAGAATGCCTGCCTGCTCCGGAAGCACGCCTCTGTCCTCTGGCTCGACACCTCGCTCGAGGTAGTCTTCAGCGAGCTGTCCAATGCTGACAGACCGCTTGCCCGCAGCAGGTCCGAAGAGGAGATTGCGGCACTATATCTCTCACGCAGGCCTGCATACAGGCTCTGCGCGGACAAGGTTGTCATCATTGACTCCTTCGACTATGACGACGCCATCCGCCGCATCACCGGAGCCGTCGCCTCAATGCTGCAGAAATAATTGCTCAAGTTTACTTGCATTTCTTGTTTTTTGGTCGTACTTTTAACAGAATTTTATAGATAGTTTAAAGTTATGCCACTCAACAAAGTATTACTCATTGGAAACGTAGGGAAGGATCCTGAAATCAGACATCTCGAAAGCGGCGCCTCAGTCGCCACAATCACACTCGCTACAAGCGAGAGATTCAAAGATCGCAGCGGAGAGCAGAAGGAGGTCACAGAATGGCACACTATCATCGCCTGGCGCCAGCTCGCTGACCTTGCGGCCAACTATATCAGGAAAGGCTCCCAGATCTATGTCGAAGGGAAACTCCGTTCCCGCAGCTGGGATGACCAGAACGGAGCGAAGCATTATGTAACCGAAATCCAGGCTGACTCCATCCAGCTTCTCGACCGCCGTCCGGCAGGGACCGCTCCTGCGCAGGGCGGCTACCAGCAGCCTGCAGTCCAGCCGCAGCAACAGCCGCAGTACCGCCAGCCGGTGCAGCAGCCTGCGCCACAGCCTGTTCAGACCACTCCGTACGTCAGTCCGGAGGATCTCGGAGGCGACGGATTGGATGACCTTCCGTTCTAGACGCCGCCGCAAAGCGGTACAACCATTACAAAGTCGGGTTTCTGCCCGACTTTTTTTTGTCCTTGTGGGACAATTTTAGTAGCTTTGCGGTTCAGGTGACGTCTTATGGGCAATATCGAAAAAAAATGGGTTGTTAGAGAACCGGGGAATCCCGCCTCTGTACGCCAGCTGGCGCAGGAACTTGGCATTGACCAGGTTCTGGCCAACCTTCTTGTCCAGCGCGGAATCGACACCTTCGCCAAGGCGAGGGAGTTCTTCAGGCCCGACCTGTCGATGCTCCACGACCCTTTCCTGATGCAGGATATGGGCAAGGCCGTCGACCGCATCGACACCGCCATCCGGGAAAAGGAGCGAATCTTCATCTACGGCGACTACGACGTTGACGGAACCACCGCCGTATCCCTCATCTACTCCTTCTTCCGCCGCTTCACCACAAACCTGGAATACTACATCCCTGACCGCTACGACGAAGGTTACGGTGTCTCCTACAAGGGAATCGACGTTGCGAAGGAGCACGGCTGCACGCTCCTCATCACCCTCGACTGCGGCATCAAGGCCGTCGAGAAGGTTAAGTACGCCAAGAGCCTCGGCATCGACGCCATCATCTGCGACCACCACCTGCCCGACTCGGAGCTTCCGCCGGCAGTTGCAGTCCTCGACCCGAAGCGCGAGGACAACACCTACCCGTTCGACGACCTTTCCGGCTGCGGAGTTGGATTCAAGCTTGTCCAGGCATATGCAGCCACCCACGGCATCCCGTTTGAAGAGATCCTTCCGCTCCTCGACCTCCTTGTAGTCAGCATCGCCTCAGACCTCGTCTCCGTGACGGGAGAGAACAGGGTGCTGGCATATTTCGGTCTCAAGCAGCTGAACGAGAACCCCCGCAAGGGCCTCATTCCGATCATCAAGCTCTCGGGCCTCGAGAAGCACAAGATCACCATCGACGAGATCGTCTTCAAGATCGGTCCGCGAATCAACGCTGCTGGCCGTATGGAATCAGGCAGGACAGCAGTGGACATGCTCGTCGCCATCAATGAGCAGGATGCCCTCGAGATAGGTTCTGCCATCAACGAACACAACAACGACAGAAAGAAGATTGACCGCGAAATCACGGAGGAGGCGCTCGAGATGGTGCGCGAAACGCCTGATTTCGAAAGCAAGAAGTCAACAATCGTATACAACCCATCCTGGCACAAGGGCGTCGTGGGCATCGTGGCATCCCGCCTCGTGGAGGCCTACTACCGCCCGACCATCGTGATGACCAAGTCCAACGGCTTCATCACCGGCTCCGCCAGGTCCATCGCAGGCTTCGACCTCTATGAGGCCATCGAATCCTGCTCCGACCTCCTCGAAAACTTCGGAGGCCATATGTATGCAGCCGGACTGACCATCAGGGAAGAGAACTTCCCGACCTTCTGCGAACGCTTCGAGAACGCAGTCGCATCGAAGATCAAGAACATCGAACTCTCCCCTATCGTCAATGTGGACTGCTATCTGGACTTCAACCAGATCACCCCGAAATTCTTCCGTCTCCTCAAACAGTTCCAGCCGTTCGGTCCGGGCAACCAGTCCCCTGTATTCCTGACAGAGAATGTATATGACAACGGCAACGGCCGCAAGGTCGGTTCAGCCGAAAGCGGCGATATGAAGCATCTAAAGCTCGAACTCATCCAGGAAGACGAACCATACCACCATATCTCCGCAATAGCCTTCAACCTTTCGGAGCACTTCGACCATATGCAGGCCGGCAACCCGGTGGACATCTGCTACTCGATAGCAGAGAACTACTACCGCGGCATAGCCAACATACAGCTCCGGGTGAAGGACATTCGTGAGAAAGACCTCTTTTAACAGCAAAATTTCTTTTCGGAATAATGGAAATCACTGATCTCAACGAACAGGAACTTGGAAGGCGCGCATCGCTCCAGCAGCTTCACAACCTCGGCATAGAAGCGTATCCTGCAGCAGAATACGAAGTCAACGTCACTACCAGCGAGATCAAGGCGGGCTACGACCCTGAGAAGAACAACTTCCAGGAAATCTCCATAGCCGGCCGTATGATGAGCCGCCGCATAATGGGCGCGGCGTCATTCATCGAACTTCAGGATGACTGCGGCAGAATCCAGGTTTACATAAAACGCGATGAAATATGCCCGGGCGAGGACAAGACAATGTACAACACTGTCTTCAAGAAACTCCTCGACATCGGCGACATCATAGGCATCAAGGGCTTCGCCTTCATCACCCAGACCGGCCAGCTGTCTGTCCACGCAAAGCAGCTTACAGTGCTCAGCAAGTCCCTCCGCGTGCTCCCTATCGTCAAGGAGCAGGACGGCAAGGTCTTCGACGCATTCGCAGACCCTGAACTCCGTTACAGGATGAGGTATGTGGACCTCATCGTCAACCCTGGCGTCAAGGAGATATTCCAGAAGAGGACCCGCATCGTCAACACAATGCGCGAATACTTCAACGAGCACGGTTATCTCGAAGTGGAGACCCCTATCCTCCAGTCGATTCCGGGCGGCGCATCAGCAAGGCCTTTCATCACCCATCACAACACCCTCGACATTCCTCTCTATATGCGTATCGCCAACGAACTCTACCTCAAGAGGCTCATCGTAGGCGGCTTCAAGGGAGTGTACGAGTTCGCCAAGGACTTCCGCAACGAGGGAATGGACCGCACCCACAACCCTGAGTTCACCTGTATGGAGATCTATGTCGCCTACAAGGACTACAAGTGGATGATGAAGTTCGTGGAGAATATGATCGAGCGCATCGCTGTCGCCATCAACGGGAAGACCAAGTTCGACGTATGGGGCAACGAAATCGAATTCAAGGCTCCATACCGCAAGCTTCCTATGCTTGAGGCCATCAAGGAATATGCAGGGGTCGACATCGCCGGGATGGACGAAGCCGCACTTCGCGACACCTGCCGCAAGCTCAATGTCCCTGTCACCCCGCAGATGGGTGTCGGCAAGCTGATTGACGCCATCTTCGGCGAATACTGTGAGAAGAACCTCATCCAGCCTACCTTCATCACCGACTACCCTGTCGAGATGAGCCCTCTGACCAAGCGTCACCGCGAGAATCCTGCCCTCACCGAACGTTTCGAGCTCTTCGTCAACGGCAAGGAGCTGGCAAACGCATACAGCGAGCTCAACGACCCTATCGACCAGCTCGAGAGATTCAACGAGCAGGTCCGCCTCAAGGACGCAGGAGATGACGAGGCGATGTACATCGATATGGACTTTGTACGCGCCCTCGAATACGGTATGCCTCCGACATCCGGCCTCGGTATGGGAATCGACCGCCTGACGATGATGATGACCAACTCCACCACAATCCAGGATGTCCTCTTCTTCCCTCAGATGAGGCCTGAGAAGAGCGCACAGCCTCAGGAGAAGGAGCAGTGATAACCTCCCTTCAGAACTCAAAGGTCAAGGAGGCCGTCCTCCTTGGGACAAAGTCTCGCGAGCGTCGTGCCCGCGGGCTTTTTGTCATAGAGGGGCGCCGTGAGTTCGAAAGGGCCGTTGCTGCCGGATACGAGGCGGTCGAGGTTTTCGTGGCCGAAGGCACTCCGGCCCCTGATGGTTTCGAAGCCGAATACGTAAGTGCGGCCGTCTATGAGAAGATGGCCTACCGGGAGTCGACCGAAGGAATTGTGGCCGTTATGAAGGCAAAAGAGGCCTCCCTTGCCGGTCTCCGCACTTCTGGATCCCCCCTTGTGATTGTCCTCGAAAGCGTCGAGAAACCCGGCAACCTCGGGGCAGTGCTCCGCAGCGCCGATGCAGCGGGGGCCGACGCAGTGATTGTGTGCGACCCTCTGACAGACCTTTACAACCCGAACCTCATCAGGGCGAGCCTCGGAGCCGCCTTTTCGGTGCCTGTTGCCGCCTGCAGTTCTGAAGAGGCATACAACTGGCTCAAGGGCCGCGGCATCAGCATCCTCACCGCTCAGCTTCAGGACTCGGAACTCTATTACGAGACAGATATGGTCCGCCCGACAGCAATCGTCTTCGGGACAGAAGACCGCGGTCTGTCCGACTTCTGGAGGGAGAGGTCTGACGCGCGCATACGCATACCGATGGCGGGGATGATGGATTCTCTCAATGTATCGGTATCGGTCGCAATACTCACTTTCGAAGCTGTCAGACAGCGCAACTCAAACACCAGATAAGATGAAGTTCGGTCTCATAGGACACCCTGTATCCCATAGCAAAAGCCCCGAGTTCTTCAAGGAAGCCTACCCGGGCCGCGATGACTTCTCCTACGACCTCATCGATGAGGAGGATTTCGAGACAGCCTACAGGAGATTCATTGCCGGTTATGACGCCATCAATGTCACCTCCCCGTTCAAGGACCGCGCCTTCAGGAAGGCGGACGCAACCGACACTATCTCCAGGGAGCTCTTCGCAGTCAACCTCCTGAAGAAGGACGGAAACCGCATAATAGGATACAACACGGACTACTGGGCCGTGGAGGAGATTCTCAAGGGGCTCGGCTGCAGAAGGCAGAACGCTCTTGTGGTGGGCTGCGGAGGCGCTGCCAAGGCCGCCGCCCTCGCTGCCAAGAAGCTTCCGATGTCCGTCACCCTTGCCAACAGGGACTGGGAGAAGGCGCGCGACTTCTGTTTCGCTGCTGGCGGAATCACTCCGATGAGGCTTGAACAGGCGGAAAAGGGTGTGCCGGAGTTCGACCTTCTGGTATATGCCGTTCCGGTAAGGACCGCCCTTCTGGACACGCTTGACCTTGATGGCAAAACCGTCGTGGAGGCAAACTACAAGGACCCTTGCCTGAAGGATATCTGCAAAGAACGCGGCATCCGCTATGTATCCGGCCTGGAGTGGCTTGAGAGGCAGGCCGTCGCAAGTTTCCGCAGGATGACCGGAGAGGAGCCCGATGAAGAGCTTGTCAAGGCATACTGCGCCTCACTTCAATAACTCTATGAACAATCATCTTTATTTTTTTTGGAGGACTGGTCATTCTCGGTCTTCTCTCACTTCTCATTTTCGTCTTCATCCCTAAAAGACGCCATCTGAGAGCAGCTCTGTCTGACATCAGGGCACGCATTCTGGAAAGGAAGCTCTACGACGGCATCCTGCTCGAGAGGGTCGTCCAGATCCTCAACGCACGCGGCAGGGCCGGAAGCAACAACGAGCCGCTCCTCACCAGACTCATCACTAATCTTTTCTCCATCGACGATGTCACCGGCAACGCAATGACCGACGAATTCTACGGCCTTGCCAACATCCACTGCTCAGGACTCTGCGACTATCTCCACAACGAATACCCGGAACTGACCAGGAAGGAGATCACCATCTGCGGAATGCTGGCCATCGGACTGGACATAGTGACTGTCTGTATGCTTGCGGGCTACGACAATGTGGCCTCTTACTACAACAAGCGCAGCGCCATCCGCCGCACGATGGGTCTTGACCCTGCGGTGAAACTTGAGACATTCCTGACGGAAACCGTCAGGCTGCTGGAAGAGGAGGACGACAGGAAGTTCTCCGATCTCTTCAGGTCAATCTGACATCTTCAGCCATCCGCTCCCCGGGAAAACAATAACTGACTTTTAATCGAGACCTCTGTGCCTGGCAAGCGCCCGGGGATGATTCCATACCGTCTACGTTCCGCTGATTCGGACTTGCTGAGAGACAGCAGATGAAAAAAAAGAGGGTGACTAAAAAGTCCAGAAGGACTTAGAGGTCATCCTCTTTCTTTTCAATACAGCGGAAATTATTCGGCAAGTTCCTTTGAAGGCCTGTCGATCTTGAGTTCAGGATGCTTCTTCGAATTGAACTTGAGAAGGATTGCCACTGTGATGGCGATGATTCCGAGAGCGATGAAGATATACTCTGAATGCACTGACTTCTGCACCTCTTCATAAGCTCCGTTGCTCATGATTCTGCCCACGAAGATAGGAACGAGGAGCATACCCATGTTCTGGATCCAGTAGATGAGAGAGTATGCAGTGCCGAGGTTCTTCTCAGGAACGATCTTAGGAACTGAAGGCCACATAGCCGAAGGAACAAGTGAGTAGCCGATACCCAGAAGGACGATTGCGCAGTAGCCGAAGAACTTGGCAGTTGCGAAAGCAAGCATCAGATGTGCCGCAAACACGAGGACCGCACCGGTGATCATCCAGGTAGTTGCCTTGCCCACCTTGTCGACGAGGGCGCCGAAAAGCGGGGTGAAGAGCACAGGGGCGAATGCGATCATTGAGATCATCACTGAAACCACCTTGTCGTCGAGACCGAAGCGAGGCATTATGATGGATGTGCCGAACTTCTTGAAGCTGATGACACAGCAGTAGAAGAATACGCAGAGGAGCGCTATCATTATGAAGCGAGGGTTCTTGAGCACCTTGATGATGTCGGAGAACTTGAACTTGTCCTCCTCCTTCTGCTCGCCACGCTGGGTCATAATGCCCTCCTGCTTGTCGTATTTCGCATCCATTGCCACGAAGATGGCCCAGAGAATCGCACCGATGAAGATGAATGCAAGACCGAAGATTGCAGGGCGGTTGGTTGCGTTGAGAGGATAGAATCCGTCAGCGTTTGCCATCACGATGCGCGGAGCAAGGATCATTGCGAGACCTGTTCCGATACGTGCGATGGAGAGCTGCAGACCCATTGCAAGAGCCACATTCTTTCCTTTGAACCATTTGGCGATTGACCTTGTCACAGCAACTCCCGCAATCTCGCTTCCGAGGCCGAATATCATACAGCCGATGTATGCGATGGTGAGGGACTTGCTTGCAGGGAGACCGGCGGAGATGGCGACTGTCACGATAGCGGCTCCGAGGAGCATCAGGCCCACGAATACAGAACCGATGAGGCGGACGCCGAACTTGTCAAGAAGGATACCGCAGATGATGAGGCCGCCCCATACGCAGAGGAATGAGTAGCCGCCGGCATAGAGTCCGAAGTTTGCGGAGCTCCATCCGAGCTGAAGCATCTCAGGGTTCTTGAAGATGTGCGACACTGTTGAGAACATGTCGTCGAAGAAATAGGAGCCGAACATCGGCACCACAAGGCACGCCAGAGCGAGCCAGCAGGCGATCTTGCTGGCTTTGAGCGTTTTAGCTTTTTGTGTGTCTGTCATATGTTTAAGAGATTGTTATTTCTTGATATTTGGTTCCTCGAGACCGTATCCCTTCTTCACATCCTCTCTCTTGAGCATAAGACTGAAGATGAAGGCCAGGACTCCGAAGCTGGAGAATACTATCATAGGTACGAGATATCCGCCGGTTGACTCGCGGAGGGATCCGATGAGCATCGGCACGAAGCAGAGGCCGATGTTCTGGACCCAGAAGATGAGGCAGTATGCCGATCCGAGTATCTTCTCGTCAATGATCTTCGGCACAGAAGGCCAGAGGGCGGCAGGGACAAGCGAGAAGCTGACGCCGAGCACGACGATAAGTATGAGGGCGAATGTCTTTGACGGGAAGAGCGGAAGCAGGAATGCGAAGCTGAGATGGCAGACAATCATAATGATTGAGCCCAGCAGAAGCATCGACGCACCCTTGCCCTTGCGGTCAAGGAAGATTCCGAGAACCGGCGTGAGGCACATCGCCAGTATCGGGAAGCAGCTGAAGAGCTTTGCTGCAGAGGCCGCCTCGATGGCGAGAGTCTCCTCGAGGAAGTTGGTGGCATATCTCTGGAACGGGAAGATTGCGCTGTAGTAAAGCACACAGAGGAGTGCCACGATCCAGAACATCTTGCTCTTGAAGATTGCACCGAGGTCGCTGATGTGGAACTCGTCCTCAGGGGATTTCTCTTCAGTGGCGAGGCCGGCGGCGACGAGGGTCTTGTCGAATTTGCGGTCCATAACACCGAAGATCAGGAAGTTGATGAGGCCTATCACGAGCAGCGCACCGCAGAATCCCACCGGAGCAAGGACAGAAGCGTTGAACTTTGCAGAGATGATCGGAGCAATCCACATCACTCCGAACACACCGAGACGGGCGATGGCCATCTCAAGTCCCATAGCGAGGGCCATCTCCTTTCCCTTGAACCATTTAGCAAGGATCTTGGAGACATTGGTGCCTTCCATCTCGCAGCCGCAGCCGAAGATCATGAATCCCAGCGAAGCCATCTTGGCGCTTGCAGGCATTGAGGTCCACCAGGTGCCGAGCCAGCCGTAGAACGCTGTCTGAGCAAACCAGTCGCTTATACCTATGAATTTTATGGCGGCGCCGAGAACCATCAGGGCGGCTGAGAGCCAGCCTGCGAAGCGTACGCCGAGCTTGTCAAGGATAACACCCGCGATGAGCAGGAAACCGCACACGTTAAGGATATATTCGGATGCTGCATACTTGCCGAAGACGCCGCTGTTCCATCCGAGGCTGGACTCGACGAGAGACTTGAGCGGAGACATCACATCAACGAACATATAGGCGAAGAACATCATCGACGCCACGAGCAAAAGGACACCCCAGCGTGCGACAGGGTTGTCGTTCATCAGTTTATAGATCTTTTCACTCATTTGGTTAGGTTTGTTGGACTAATAATCTTCAAAATTAGCAAAAAAAAGGTGAAAAAGGCAAATTATCAGTACCTTTGGAACCAAACAATGAGAATAAGGCTTTTTACGACGGTCCTTGCGGTGCTCGCAGCTGCCGCATCCTGCGTCCCCGGACAGTTCAGGGAATGCGGGGAAGCACCGCATATATTCCCGGACTATGTCGGAGTGACTGTGCCCGAAGGCATCGCCCCGCTGACGTTTGAGATGGCCGACGGCAGACGCTTCCGCGAAGAGCGTAGACGCGAAGGCGACACCCTCTGGATAACTGTCGAAGCCTGGGAGAAGGGATCCCGCGAAGGAGTGCGCTACGCCCCGTTCCCCGTATGCATATCCGGTGACCCCATCGACCCGTACATTGCCTACAGGCTGATAGAACCGGGCTATGAAAGCTGGCACGATATGGGGATATACCAGCGGCGGCTCTCATCGTATGAGGAGAAGTCCATCGTCACCAACAAAGCCAACGGGATGGGCTGCGTCAACTGCCACACCTTCCTCAACGGTGATCCTGACAGGATGTTCTTCCACGCCCGCGGCAAGGGTGGCGGCACAGTGTTCGCCGACGGGGAGAATGCCCGGCTGTTCAACCTTGCCGAAGCAGGCCCCGGCAGGCAGGGCACCTACCCCGCCTGGCATCCTGAAGGCAGATATGTCGCCTTCTCGTCAAACGACACCCGCCAGTGCTTCACAATCAGGAACGAACAGCCCATTGAAGTGTATGACACTGCTTCTGACATAATACTTCTCGACCTTGAGACGGACGCCATGACACTGGTTCCGGCTCTCTCCGGAGATGATGTCCTCGAGACCTTCCCGTCCTGGTCGCCTGACGGCAGCAGGCTCTATTACTGCGCATCGGACAATCCCGGGAAACTCCCTGAAAACCGTGGGAAGCTCCGCTACAGGCTGATGTCCGTCGGATTCGAGAACGGAGAGTTTTCAGGAGAGCCCGAGACATTATTCGACTGCGACTCCCTCTCTGTCTCATTCCCACGTGCAAGTGGCAGCCTGCTGGTCTTCACCGCAGCCCGATTCGGAACCTTCCCTGTATGGCACAGAGAGGCCGACCTCTGGGCACTGGACCTGGACACCGGCGCGGTCAGGAGGCTGGACGAGATAAACAGCGACGACACCGAGAGCTACCATTCCTGGTCCAGCGAAGGAAAATGGATGGTCTTCGGCAGCAGGCGTACCGACGGCCGCTACACAAGGCTGTTCATCACCCACTGCGAGGGCGGCGGCCGCTTCTCCAAGCCATTCCTGCTCCCGCAGAGGAGTCCTGACCACAACACACTGAGACTCAAGTCATATAACATCCCTGAATTCATCAAGGGTGAGTCACCGGACCGTCAGCGCAGCGTATCCGCGCTATTTGAACGATGAGAAAGGCACTGTTCCCGACACTTACAGCAGCCGCCGTATTCTGCACCTGCTTCTTCTGCCAGCGTCACACTCTGATGCAGCAGGAGTTCAACGGCCTTTTCCTGCTGACCGGCGACTATTTCCGCGAAGTGTTCAATGGCAGCTTCCCGCTTTCCAACCTGCTCGGCAGCTTTCTGGTACAGTTCTACCGAATCCCGTGGGCCGGCCCTCTGGCCACCGCGCTTCTTGCCGCCGCAGCGTGGCTCCTCGCCCGAAGGATATTCCGTTTCACAGGCAGATGGAGCGTCGTGGCGGCATCTGCTGCGGCCTGCACCTTATGGATGCTGGCCGCCTTCTCAACCACCCCTGCCGCACCGTCTGCGGCATTCCTCATCATACTTGCGCTCTGGGCCGCAGTCCTGGCCATCGACCGCAAATCCGAAGCAAGGGAGAGCGGAACTCTGCAGAACGCCGCCGCTGCCGCAATGACAGCCGCCGCTGCCGCAGTAATAGTCTTCTCCCCTGCCATCCGCGACCGCGAGGTCTGGGACCGCATCGAGCATTCGGCAGTCCACGGGAAATGGGCGGACATCACCGCCGTCATAACTCCGTACCGTGCGTCTGAGGATCCGAACATGCTGCCTTTCGCAGCCCTTGCCCTTGCGGAGAGGGGACAGCTTGTCTCGAGTTTTGGAAAATACCCTTTCCGGGGTCCCGGCGACCTGGACTTCGAAGGATTGACTGACCGCCGCAGCTATCTTTTCGGCAGTCTCTTCAACGCCTCGGCCGGATGCACGAACGAGGCTGTCCACCAGCTCTTCCAGTCGTCCTGCAACCTTCCGCACGGCACCAGTTTCGGCACGATCAGGCAGCTGATCAGATACAATATGATTGCCGGCAACACCGCAATGGCCACCAAATACTGCAGCATTCTGGCCCGCAGCCCGTTCAACGCCTCAACGGCAAGAGACGTGGCCGCCGCCATCCTCGCAATGGAACCGAAGGCTTCTCCCCTGGACCCGGGAGATTCCTCAGAAGCAGCAGTCATCACCCACAGTTCAGCAGTCAACCTGAAACTTCTCTATGACGAAGGGCTCTTCACCCCGGCCGCCGCAGAAAAGGCAAGATGCCTGATGATGATGGGCGATTGATTTCGCTTTTTGTCAAATAAGTAGTATTTTTGTGGGTTAAATAACCACACTTCAATGAAAGCAAATCTCGACGTAGTCCTCGGTCTCCAGTGGGGAGATGAAGGAAAAGGCAAGATAGTAGATGTCCTCGCTGACAAATATCCGGTAGTAGCACGTTTCCAGGGCGGCCCTAACGCAGGCCACTCCATCCATTTCGGAGAGACCGGGTTCGTGCTCCACTCTGTTCCGTCAGGAGTCTTCAGAGAAGGCTCGGTCAACATCATAGGCAACGGCGTTGTCCTCGACCCTGTCATCTTCCGTGAGGAGTGCAAGGCCATCGAGGCTCTCGGAGTGCCGGTAAGGGAGCGCATCAGGATAGCAAAGAGAACAAACCTCATCGTGCCGACCCACAGGCTGATGGATGCCGCCAATGAAATCGCGCTCGGAAAGTCGAAGATCGGGTCCACCCTCAAGGGCATCGGACCGGCCTACTCCGACAAGACCGGCCGCAACGGCCTCCGCGTGGGCGACCTGCTCCAGCCGGATTTCAAGGAAAAATACAACACACTCAAGAAGAAACATATCGGCCAGCTGAGCCGCTACGACTTCCAGTATGACCCGGAGGCGGGAGAGAAAGAGTGGATGGAAGCGGCAGAGTACCTCAAGACCTTCGATATCGTCGACGGCGAATACCTTGTCAACACTCTTCTCGACGAAGGGAAGGCAATCCTTGCAGAGGGTGCCCAGGGCTCGATGCTCGACGTTGACTTCGGCTCATATCCTTTCGTGACATCCTCATCCACCGCCTGTGCCGGAGCCTGCACCGGTCTCGGCGCAGCCCCTTCCCGCATCGGCAAGGTCTACGGTGTATTCAAAGCATACTGCACCCGAGTCGGCAGCGGTCCGTTCCCTACCGAACTCTTCGATGAGACGGGAGAGGAGCTCAGGCAGAAGGGCCACGAATTCGGAGCCACCACAGGCCGTCCGCGCCGCACCGGCTGGATTGACCTTGTCGCGCTCAAATATGCCATAATGATCAGCGGAGTAACCGAACTCATCATGATGAAGGCCGATGTCCTCGACGGATTCGACACACTCAAGGCCGCTGTCGCCTATGAGGTCGACGGAAAGCAGACCACCTGCGTTCCTTACGATGTCTATGCCGACGTAAAGCCTGTCTACCGCGAATTCAAGGGCTGGAGCACTCCTGTTGCGGGATGCCGCACAGAAGCTGAGCTCCCTGCCGAGTTCCTGGACTACATCAGGTTCATCGAGGAGGAGACCGGCGTTCCAGTGAGCGTTCTCTCAATCGGTCCGGACCGCGACCAGACTATCATCAGGAAATAATCCGATTTGGCGATTCTCGAAAACATCAGCAGCCCGTCACAGATCAGGGGCCTCAGTGATGCGGAACTCGTGCAGCTTTGCGCAGAGCTCCGCAAGTATATCATTGACTGCTGTTCAGAGAATCCGGGGCATATCGGCGCAAGCCTCGGCGCCGTGGAGATTGCCGTCGCCGTCCACAACGTGTTCAACACCCCATCGGACAAAGTGGTATGGGACGTCGGCCATCAGGCATACGCCCACAAGATACTGACAGGCAGGAGGGAGGCGTTCAGGGACAACCGCCGCCGCAACGGCATCAGCGGATTCCCGCGCATCAGCGAAAGCCCGTACGACTCATTCGGGACTGGTCATTCCTCCACATCAATCTCCGCCGCACTCGGACTGGCGGTCTCGGCCCAGATGGAAGGCCGCTGCGAAAAGGCGGTCGCCGTAATAGGCGACGGCGCGATGACGGGAGGGCTCGCATTCGAGGGCCTCAACAATGCAGGCGCGCTGAAGACCGACATCCTGGTGATCCTCAATGACAACCAGATGGCGATCGACAAGGAGACCGGCGCACTCCACAACCACCTTCTCAAGATTGCGACCAGCGAGCGGTACAACCGTATCAAGACCAATGTATGGGACCGGCTGGGAGAGCGCAGCCTGAGGTCTTTCCTCCAGAAGCAGGTGAAGAACTTCAAGCGGCTCTTCGGAATCAGGCCTGAGACACAGTCCCTCTTCGACTCCCTCGGCTTCAGATATTTCGGTCCTGTCGACGGCAACGACGTGGTGCTGCTGAAGAACACTCTCGAAAGAATGAAGAACCTCCCGGGTCCGAAACTCCTCCACGTGCTCACCACCAAGGGCAAGGGATATGCTCCGGCAGAAGAGGACCAGACCGTCTGGCATGCACCGGGCACGTTTGACGTATCCACCGGGAAGCGCACCGGCAGGAAAGCCGCCGCCGACAAGTTCCAGGACGTATTCGGCGCGACCCTGCTCGACCTCGCGAAAAGCGACAGCCGCATCGTGGGCGTCACCCCTGCTATGGCCACTGGCTGCGGGATGAACATTCTCGCCGAAGAGATGCCGGACAGATTCTTCGACGTGGGGATCGCGGAGCAGCACGCCGTCACTTTCTCGGCAGGACTCGCCGCAGGCGGGATACTCCCGTTCTGCAACATATACTCCACCTTCAGCCAGAGGGCATACGACTCAATAATCCACGACGTCGCCCTCCAGAACCTCAAGGTCGTGCTCTGCTTCGACCGCGGAGGTCTTGTGGGTGAAGACGGTGCGACACACCACGGCGTCTTCGACCTGGCGGCATACAGGTCTGTCCCCAACCTGACATTGATGGCGCCTCTCAACGAGGCGGAGCTGAGGGATATGATGTACTCCGCCACCCTTCCGGAATACGGACCGTGCATCATCCGCTATCCGAGAGGATGCGGCAGCGGAGCGGAGTGGCGCGGGAAGGAGTTCTCACCTGTCACCCGCGGCAGGGCTGTCAAGCTTCACGAGGGCCGCGGAACAGCGCTCCTCAGCATCGGTGCGATAGGGGTGAAAGGAGCAGCTGCAGTCAGGATGGCCGCAGCCGAAGGTGTGGAGGTGCTCCACTATGATATGCGCTTCCTCAAGCCTCTCGACAGGGACGCGCTCGCCGAAGCCTGCGCCTCGGCGGAGAGGATAATAACGCTTGAGGACGGCGTCACGGCAGGCGGACTGCACAGCGCCGTAGCAGAGTATATTGCCGATAACGGTCTGAGCCGCAAGCTTATAGCGCTCGGGATACCGGACAGATTCGTGGGACAGGGCACACCGGAGGAACTGTACTCCGACTGCCGTTTCAACACCAAAGATATTTTGGAAGCAATTTTATCTTAAAAAGTGCAAAATAATTTTGCCAATTAAGATAAAACCCATATATTTGCAGTCCCAAAATCAAGCCGCGCCGACGTAGCTCAGTTGGTCAGAGCAGCTGATTTGTAATCAGCAGGTCGTGGGTTCGACTCCCTCCATCGGCTCCGAAAAGTTCTACTTTTCATTTGGGCAGATACCAGAGTGGCCAAATGGGGCAGACTGTAAATCTGCTGGCGCACGCCTACGGTGGTTCGAATCCATCTCTGCCCACTTTTTTTATGTGCGGAAGTAGCTCAGTTGGTAGAGCATCAGCCTTCCAAGCTGAGGGTCGCGGGTTCGAACCTCGTCTTCCGCTCAAATATTATTACAGGCCAATGTAGCTCAGGGGTAGAGCGCTTCCTTGGTAAGGAAGAGGTCGTGAGTTCAATTCTCACCATCGGCTCCAAAGAAAACTCATAAAAAACATAACACTATGGCAAAAGAATCATTCAAAAGAGACAAGCCGCATGTAAACATCGGTACTATCGGCCACGTTGACCACGGCAAAACCACTCTGACTGCAGCTATCACTCAGGTTCTCGCAAAGAAGGGCCTTTCTGAAGTCAAGTCATTCGACCAGATCGACAACGCTCCGGAAGAGAAAGAGCGTGGTATCACCATCAACACAGCTCACGTCGAGTATCAGACTGAAAACCGCCACTATGCACACGTTGACTGCCCGGGTCACGCTGACTACGTCAAGAACATGGTCACCGGTGCAGCTCAGATGGACGGTGCTATCCTCGTCGTTGCAGCAACCGACGGTCCTATGCCTCAGACCCGCGAGCATATCCTTCTCGCCCGCCAGGTGAACGTCCCTCGTATCGTTGTCTTCCTGAACAAGGTTGATATCGTTGAGGACCCTGAAATCGTTGAACTCGTTGAGATGGAAGTTCGTGAACTCCTCAGCTTCTATGACTTCGACGGTGACAACGCACCTGTTATCTGCGGTTCAGCTCTCGGCGCACTCAACGGTGACCCACACTGGGAGGATGTCGTAATGGAACTCATGAACGCAGTTGACGAGTACATTCCTCTGCCAGTCCGCGACAATGAAAAGCCATTCCTTATGCCTATCGAGGATATCTTCTCAATCACTGGCCGTGGTACAGTTGCAACTGGCCGTATTGAGACCGGTATCGTTAAGGTCGGTGATGAAATCCAGATCATCGGTCTCGGCGAAGAGCCTCGCAAGTCAGTCGTTACAGGTGTCGAGATGTTCCGCAAGCTCCTCGACCAGGGCGAAGCAGGTGACAACGTAGGTCTCCTCCTCCGTGGCGTCGACAAGAAGGAAGTCAAGCGCGGTCAGGTTATCGCTCACCCTAACACAATCACTCCTCACAAGTGCTTTGAGGCTGCTGTTTACGTCCTCAAGAAAGATGAGGGTGGCCGTCACACTCCATTCAAGAACCACTACCGTCCACAGTTCTTCATCCGCACCCTTGACATCACCGGTGAGATCGAGCTTCCTGCAGGCGTAGACGTTGTAATGCCAGGTGACAACATTACCTTCAAGGTAGAGCTCATCTACCCAGTCGCTCTGAACGAAGGTCTCCGTTTCGCAATCCGCGAAGGTGGTCGTACAGTAGGTTCAGGCCAGGTAATCAAGATCCTTGACTAATCTCAAGAACTCAAATACCTAACAAATATTGGTCGAGTTTGCTTGCAGGCTCGACCAACATTTAGGGGAATAGAACAAGGGTAGTTCAGCGGTCACCAAAACCGTCGATGTGGGTTCGAATCCTGCTTCCCCTGCAAATCAGAGTGGTTACGCATTCTGACTGTTATTAACCGGCAGAGACTTCCGCTTCCAACTGTTTCTGTCACAACAAAATAACAATGGCAAAATTTGGCACATACGTAAAGGAGTCATGGAAAGAGCTGACTACCAAGGTGACTTGGCCCACTTGGGACAAGCTGCAGAGTTCAGCTATCCTGGTGATGGTAACGACCCTCATTCTCGCTATTATCATATGGCTGATTGACCTGGTCATCAGAACCATCATGACAGGTATCTACCAACTTTAATTATTACTATGAGCGAAGAGACTAAACAGTGGTACGTCGTACGCACTGCTGGAGGCAAGGAGAAGAAAGCCAAGGAGTACATCGAAAAGGAGATAACTGCTCTCAAGCTTGATCACCTTCTCACACAGGTACTCATCCCTACCGAGAAATACTATCAGGTGAAGAATGGCAAGCGCGTCAGCGCCGAGCGTATTCTTTATCCTGGTTATCTTCTTGTAGAGGCGGTGATGACCGGTGAGCTCCAGCACGTCATCCGCAACATAACCTACGTTGCGGGATTCCTCAGTGAAGGCAAGGACAGAATTCCGGTGCCAATCCGCGAGTCAGAGATGAACCGCATCATGGGCCGCCTTGATGAACAGGCCGACCAGGAGGAAGAGACCGTGACCCCATTCGTCGTAGGTGAGGCTGTCAAGATCATCGACGGTCCTTTCAACGGCTTTGACGGCACAGTGGACGAACTTCTCGCTGACAAGCGCAAGCTCAAGGTAATGGTAAAGATCTTCGGCAGAAAGACTCTTCTCGAACTGAATTTTGCACAGGTAACAAAAGAATAAATCATTTAAACTATGGCTAAAGAAATTGCAGGGTTAATCAAACTGCAGATCAAAGGCGGTGCAGCAAATCCTTCACCTCCAGTAGGTCCGGCCCTTGGTTCAAAGGGTGTCAATATCATGGACTTCTGCAAGCAGTTCAATGCCCGCACTCAGGACAGAGCCGGAAAGATCCTTCCGGTCGTCATCACCGTTTACAGTGATAAGTCTTTCACTTTTGTTGTAAAGCAGCCGCCTATGGCAGTCCTTATCAAGGAGGCAGCCAAGATCCAGACAGCTTCTTCTGAGCCAAACAGAAAGAAGGTTGCGGCAATCACTTGGGAACAGGTCCGTGCTATTGCAAAGGAAAAAATGCCTGACCTCAACGCATTCACTGAAAAGTCCGCAATGTCACTGGTAGCCGGTACTGCACGCAGTATGGGTGTCACTGTCAGCGGAGAATATCCAGCCGATGTACAATAAAATCACACGCAATGAGTAAATTAACTAAAAATCAAAAAGCAGCTGCTGCTCAGGTTGACCCGCACAAGCTGTACAGACTCACAGAAGCAAGCGCTCTCGTAAAGGAAACCGCCTTTACAAAGTTTGACTCCACAGTTGAGCTCTCAGTACGTCTTGGCGTAGACCCTCGCAAGGCGAACCAGATGGTCCGTGGCGTGGTCACTCTTCCTCATGGCACCGGTAAAGTCGTTCGCGTGCTGGTTCTCTGTACTCCTGACAAGGAAGCCGAGGCTAAGGAAGCCGGAGCAGACTTCGTAGGTCTCGATGACTACATCGAGAAGATCAAGGGCGGTTGGACAGACGTAGACGTCATCATCTGTACTCCTACAGTTATGGCCAAGATAGGTCCTATCGGCCGTATCCTCGGTCCTCGCGGTCTTATGCCTAACCCTAAGACCGGTACTGTCACAATGGACATTGCGACAGCCGTCAAGGAAGTGAAGGCCGGTAAGATCGACTTCAAGGTTGACAAGCAGGGCATCGTTCACGCCGGTATCGGCAAGGTATCCTTCTCATCCCAGCAGATCGCTGAGAATGCAGTAGAGCTTCTCAACACCATTATCAAACTGAAACCGCAAGCACTCAAGGGAACTTACGTAAGAAGCATCTATATGGCTTCGACAATGGGCCCTGGCATTGCAGTCGACACAAAGACAATCAGTGCTGCTGAATAATAAAACCCAAGATTATGAGAAAAGAATTAAAAGCTCAGATTATTGAGAAAGTAGCAGCACAGTTGGCGGAAAATCCTAACTTCTACCTTGCAGACATTTCAGGTCTCAATGCAGAAAAGACTTCCGAACTGCGTCGCGCATGCTTCGAAAAGCAGATCAAACTCGAAGTTGTCAAGAACACTCTTCTCAAGCAGGCTCTCAGCAGCCTGGGCAACACTGAGATTGAACAGCTCTTCCCTACCCTCAAGGGTAACACTGCTATTATGTTCACAACCGTTCCTAATGCACCTGCAAAGGTGATCAAGGAATTCGGTGCAAAGTTCGGCAAGCCGTCTCTCAAGAGCGCATACCTTCAGGACTGCGCTTACGTAGGCGAGAACCAGCTCACAACCCTCGTGAACATCAAGTCCCACGATGAACTTGTCGGTGACATCATCAGCCTCCTCCAGTCACCTATCAGAAGAGTCATTTCTGCTCTGCAGGACTCCAAGAAAGAGGCCGAAGAATAATTCAGTAACAATAAAACAAAAAAAAATAATCAATTATGGCAGACATCAAAGCTCTTGCGGAAGAACTCGTTAACCTTACCGTAAAAGACGTCCAGGAACTTGCACAGGTTCTCAAAGAAGAATACGGCATCGAACCAGCTGCAGCAGCAGTTGTAATGGCAGCTCCAGAAGCTGGCGCAGGCGCAGCAGAAGCTGAGCAGACCGCATTTGACGTAATCCTTATCTCAGCTGGTCAGGCAAAACTCCAGATGGTAAAGGCAGTCAAGGAACTCACAGGCCTCGGTCTTAAGGAAGCTAAGGAACTCGTTGACAAGGCTCCGGAAGCTAAGATCAAGGAGAAGATTTCAAAGGCTGAAGCTGAACAGATCAAGGCAGCTCTCGAAGAAGCAGGCGGAGAAGTTGAACTTAAATAACTACTTCCCACTTCTTCCCTTATAGGGACAGAAATCGGGTTTAGGGCCGGATAAACAAAAGGCCCTAAACCTTTTTGTCGTTTTTTTAAGTTTATATTCAACCGTCCTATATAAAATGCCACAAAAGTCTAACAATCAGAGGATTACATTTGCCACCTCGAAGGCGCTTCTCGAATACCCTGATTTTCTGGCAGTGCAGCTCAAGTCCTTCAAGGACTTTTTCCAGCTTGAGACAACTGCTGAAAACCGCAGGAACGAGGGACTTTTCAAAGTCTTCCAGGAGACATTTCCTATCACCGATACTCGCAACAATTTCGTTCTCGAGTTTATCGACTATTTCGTCGATCCGCCACGCTATTCAATGGACGAATGCCTTGACAGAGGACTCACCTATGCCGTGCCTCTGAAGGCAAAACTCAAACTCTACTGCACCGACGTCGAACACGAAGACTTCGACACCGTGATCCAGGACGTATATCTGGGTGAGATCCCGTATATGACTCCGAGGGGAACATTCATCATCAACGGTTCAGAACGAATTGTCGTATCACAATTGCATCGCTCACCTGGCGTATTCTTCGGCCAGAGCATGCACGCCAACGGCACAAAGCTCTACTCCGCACGCATCATCCCGTTCAAGGGATCGTGGATCGAGTTCGCGACAGACATCAACAACGTGATGTACGCATACATCGACCGCAAGAAGAAGCTGCCTGTGACAACTCTTCTCCGCGCAATCGGATTCGAGAGCGACAAGGACATTCTTGACATCTTCGGACTCGCCGAGGAGGTTAAGGTCAACCGCACCAACCTCAAGAAATGCGTGGGCCGCAAGCTCGCTGCAAGGGTTCTGAAGACTTGGAACGAGGACTTCGTCGATGAAGACACAGGAGAAGTCGTCTACATTGAGAGAAACAATGTGATCATCGACCGCGAAACCATCCTCGAAGAGAGCCATATCGACGACATCATCGACTCCGGTGCTGCGTCAATCCTTCTCCACAAGGAAGATGCCGACACATCTGATTTCGCCATCATCCACAACACCCTCCAGAAAGATACAACGAACTCTGAAAAAGAGGCGATTTTCTATACCTACCGTCAGCTGCGCAATTCCGAACCGCCTGATGAGGCCACTGCACGTGACGTCATCGACAAGCTCTTCTTCTCTGACAAGAGATACGACCTTGGCCAGGTGGGACGCTACCGCATGAACAAGAAACTCAATCTCAAGACTCCTCAGGAGACCAGAATCCTCACCAAGGAGGACATCATTGAGATCATCAGATATCTGATCCAGCTCATCAACTCGAAGGCCACCGTCGACGACATCGACCACTTGAGCAACCGCCGAATCCGCACTGTCGGAGAGCAGCTCGCAAACCAGTTCAATGTCGGTCTGGCACGTATGGCCCGCACTATCCGCGAGCGTATGAACGTCCGCGACAACGAGGTATTCAAGCCGGCTGACCTGATCAACGCGAAGACTCTCTCAAGCGTCATCAACAGCTTCTTCGCCACCAGCCAGCTGAGTCAGTTCATGGACCAGACGAACCCTCTGGCAGAGATGACCCACAAGCGCCGTCTCTCCGCACTCGGCCCGGGCGGTCTTTCCCGTGACCGTGCAGGATTCGAGGTGCGCGACGTGCACTACACCCACTACGGACGCCTCTGCCCTATCGAGACCCCGGAAGGTCCGAACATCGGCCTTATCTCATCCCTCTGCGTCTATGCAAAGATCAACGACCTCGGCTTCATCGAGACCCCTTACCGCAAAGTCGTCAACGGAATAGTTGACCTGACAGACGAAGGTCTCCAGTATCTGAGCGCAGAAGAGGAAGAAAACAAGGTGGTCGCACAGTCAACCGTCAAGCTCTCCGACAAAGGAGAGATCCTCGACGAGAGAATCAAGTGCCGTCTCGAAGCCGACTTCCCTGTCAAGGGCAAGGAGGACATCGACCTTATGGACGTCGCACCTAACCAGGTGGCTTCCATCGCTGCATCCCTGATTCCTTTCCTCGAGCACGACGACGCTAACCGTGCATTGATGGGATCCAACATGATGCGTCAGGCAGTGCCTATCATCAAGCCTGAGGCCCCTATCGTCGGAACAGGCCTCGAAGGCCCTGTCGCACGCGACTCCCGCACTCAGATTGCCGCTGAAGGCAAGGGCGAGGTCGTATTCGTCGATGCAAGGGAAATCCACGTCAAGTACGAGAAGACTGAAAGCGAGAAATTCGTAAGCTTTGACCCTGAGGTCACAGTATACACGCTTCCTCAGTACAGGAAAACCAACCAGAGCACATCCATCCACCTCACCCCTACCGTCCGCAAGGGTGACAAGGTGGTCCCTGGCCAGATAATGACCGAAGGCTACGGCACCCAGAACGGCGAGCTTGCTCTCGGCCGCAACCTGAAGGTCGCCTTCATGCCTTGGAAGGGATACAACTTCGAGGATGCAATCGTGCTCAGCGAGAGGATGATCAGGGAGGATATCCTGACTTCAATCCACGTCGACGAGTATATTATGGAAGTACGCGACACCAAGCGCGGAATGGAGGAACTCACCTCCGACATCCCTAACGTCAGCGAAGAGGCCACCAAGGACCTCGACAAGAACGGTATAATCCGCATCGGTGCGCACGTGGAGCCGGGCGATATCCTCATCGGCAAGATCACCCCTAAGGGAGAGAGCGACCCTTCACCTGAGGAGAAGCTCCTCCGCGCCATCTTCGGCGACAAGGCAGGTGACGTCAAGGATGCTTCACTCAAGGCATCTCCTTCACTCTCAGGCACAATCATCGGCAAGAGCCTCTACACCCGCGTTGTCAAGGACAACTCCAAGAAGGGCAGAGAGGCAGCAAAGGCAAGAATCAACGCAGAGAACGAGGACTTCGAGAAGAAGTGCGCCGAACTCCGCGAGATATTCCTCGACAAGATGTGCGTGCTCGTTGACGGCAAGAAGAGCGCTGAGATCAAGGACCTCTGCGACGCAACCGTCCTTGCGAAGGGAGAATCCTTCACCCGCGAATTCCTCAGCAACGTAGACTACAACAACATCAATCCGGTCAAGTGGACTTCAGACAAGAAGACCAACGAGATGATAAAGGCGCTGATCAACAATTACCTTATTAAATATAAGGAGATCGACGCACAGCACAAGAGAAACGAGTACAACCTCACCATCGGTGACCAGCTCCCTTCAGGCATCATGCAGCTTGCAAAGGTCTATGTGGCCAAGAAGCGCAAGATCCAGGTGGGCGACAAGATGGCAGGCCGACACGGTAACAAGGGTATTGTTGCCAAGGTGGTCCGCGACGAGGATATGCCATTCCTCGAGGACGGCACTCCGGTCGACATCGTGCTCAACCCTCTTGGCGTGCCTAGCCGTATGAACCTCGGACAGATCTATGAGACTGTCCTCGGATGGGCAGGCCGCAACCTCGGATTGAAGTTCAGCACACCTATCTTCGACGGTGCAAGCCTTGAGGATATCTGCAAATATACCGACCAGGCAGGTCTGCCTCGCTACGGCCGCACACAGCTGCGCGACGGCGGAACCGGTGAATTGTTCGACCAGCCGGCAACTGTGGGCGTGATCTATATGATCAAGCTCGGCCATATGGTCGACGACAAGATGCACGCACGTTCTATCGGTCCTTACTCTCTCATCACACAGCAGCCTCTCGGCGGTAAAGCCCAGTTCGGCGGCCAGCGTTTCGGTGAGATGGAGGTCTGGGCGCTCGAAGCATTCGGCGCATCCAACATCCTCCAGGAGATTCTGACCATCAAGTCGGATGACGTGACAGGAAGAAGCCGTGCTTATGAAGCTATCGTCAAGGGCGACCCTATGCCTGCTGCAGGCATACCTGAGTCACTCAACGTGCTGCTCCACGAGCTCAAGGGCCTCGGCCTCAGCATCAAGTTGAACTAATTCGCACAGTGTCTGACAAGTAAAAAACATTAAGATATGCCAATCAACAAGAAAGATATAAAGGTCAAGAACAACTTCAACCAGATCACCATCGGTCTGGCTTCACCTGAGGAGATTCTCGAACAGTCCTCAGGCGAAGTTCTCAAGCCGGAGACCGTCAACTACCGCACCTACAAGCCTGAGCGCGACGGTCTGTTCTGCGAGCGTATCTTCGGTCCTACCAAGGACTACGAATGCCACTGCGGAAAGTACAAGAGAATCCGCTACCGCGGCATCGTCTGCGACCGATGCGGCGTCGAGGTGACCGAGAAGAAAGTCCGCCGCGAGCGTATGGGACACATCACCCTTACAGTCCCTGTGGCTCACATCTGGTATTTCCGTTCAACTCCTAACAAGATCGGATATCTCCTCGGCATCCCTTCCAAGAAGCTTGAGTCCATCATCTACTACGAGAAATATGTGGTGATGCAGGCAGGAGCAGCTAAGGAGTACGGCATCAATGACCTTGACCTTCTCGACGAGAAGGATTATCTTGACCTGCTCGACAAGCTCCCGAAGGAGAACCTGCAGCTCGACAACGAGGACCCTTCAAAGTTCAGGGTCGGAATGGGCGCTGAAGCCATCTATGAACTGCTTCAGAAGGTTGACCTCGATGCACTTGCCTGCGAACTCCGCGACAAGTCAGAGAACGACCACTCACAGCAGAGGAAGGCAGAGGCCCTCAAGCGTCTGAGCGTCATCGAGGCGTTCCGCGAGTCAAAGGACCTCAACCGTCCTGAGTGGATGATAATGAAGGTCATCCCTGTCATCCCGCCGGACCTCCGTCCTCTCGTTCCGCTCGACGGCGGACGCTTCGCGACAAGTGATGTCAACGACCTCTACCGCCGTGTCATCATCCGCAACAACCGTCTGAAGAGACTCATCGAGATCAAGGCTCCGGAAGTCATCCTCCGCAACGAAAAGCGTATGCTTCAGGAAGCCGTGGACAGCCTGTTCGACAATTCCCGCAAGTCTAACGCAGTCAAGTCGGAAGCTAACCGCACGCTCAAGTCACTCTCTGACAGCCTCAAGGGCAAGCAGGGACGTTTCCGTCAGAACCTCCTCGGTAAGCGCGTGGACTATTCCGCACGTTCCGTCATTGTCGTAGGTCCTGAACTCTCAATGCACGAGTGCGGTCTTCCGAAGTATATGGCCGCCGAGCTCTACAAGCCTTTCGTGATCAGGAAACTCATCGAGAGAGGCATCGTAAAGACAGTCAAGAGCGCTAAGAAGATCGTCGACCGCAAGGACCCTGTGATCTGGGACATCCTTGAGAACGTGATGAAAGGTCATCCAGTGCTGCTCAACCGTGCACCTACCCTTCACAGACTCGGTATCCAGGCATTCCAGCCACGTATGATCGAGGGCAAGGCAATCCAGCTCCATCCGCTTGCCTGCACCGCGTTCAACGCCGACTTCGACGGTGACCAGATGGCAGTCCACTTGCCTCTTGGCAACGCTGCAGTCCTTGAGGCGCAGCTCCTTATGCTCGGAAGCCACAACATCCTCCACCCTGCGAACGGCGCCCCTATCACCGTGCCTTCACAGGATATGGTCCTCGGACTCTATTATATTACCAAGGAGCGCGAGGGAGCCAAGGGAGAAGGAATGAAGTTCTACGGTCCGGAAGAGGCAATTATCGCCAAGAACGAAGGCCGCGTAACCTGGCAGACAAAGTGCCAGGTCCGCCTGCCGAAGGACAAGTGCGACCTCTCCAAGGGTTATTATATGCAGGAGACCACTGTAGGCCGAATCCTCTTCAACCAGGTGGTTCCTGACGAGGTTCCGTTCATCAACACACTCCTCAAAAAGAAGTCACTCCGTGACATCATCGGTGATGTCCTGAAGCATACATCCATCGCACGCACTGCCAAGTTCCTCGATGACATCAAGAACCTCGGCTACCGTATGGCGTTCGAAGGCGGTCTTTCATTCAACCTCGGCGACGTTATCGTCCCTGAGGAGAAGTCCGCTCTCGTGGAGGAGGGATACCAGGAGGTCGAGGCCATCCAGGCCAACTTCGATATGGGTCTCCTCACCAACACCGAACGTTACAACCAGGTCATCGACGTCTGGACAAAGACCAACTCCAAGCTCACCAACATCGTCGAGCAGCAGATCAAGAAGGACAACGGCGGATTCAACCCTGTCTATATGATGCTTGATTCAGGTGCGCGTGGTTCCAAGGAGCAGATCCGTCAGCTCTGCGGTATGCGAGGTCTGATGGCGAAGCCGCAGAAGTCCGGTGCATCATCCGGAGCCGACATCATCGAGAACCCTATCCTCGCCAACTTCAAGGAAGGTCTCAGCGTGCTCGAGTACTTCATTTCAACCCACGGTGCCCGCAAGGGTCTTGCCGATACCGCGCTGAAGACTGCGGACGCAGGTTATCTTACAAGACGTCTCGTCGACGTATCGCACGACGTGATCATCAACGAGGACGACTGCGGCACACTCCGCGGACTGGTTGCAACAGCAATCAAGAACAAGGACACTGTCGTCGAGAGCCTGGGTGAGAGAATCCTCGGCCGTACTTCAGTCCACGACATCTACAACCCTCTGACCGGGGAGAAGATCCTCAGCGCAGGCGAGCAGATCACTGAAGACAAGGCTGACCTCATCAACTCCCTGCCTATCGAACAGGTTGAGATCCGTTCCGTCCTCACCTGCGAGTCCAAGAAGGGCGTCTGCGCGAAGTGCTACGGACGCAACCTTGCAACAGGCCGGATGGTCGAGAAGGGAGAAGTTGTCGGCGTCATCGCGGCACAGTCCATCGGCGAGCCGGGCACACAGCTGACCCTCCGTACATTCCACGCCGGCGGTACAGCAGGTAATGCTGCAACAGAGAGCGACATCGTCTCCAAGTATGAAGGACGCCTCGAGTTCGACGAACTCCGCACCATCATCAAGAACGACGAGAAGGGCGACCACGTAATCGTGGTAAGCCGCGCTACCGAAATGCGCATCATCCACCCTGTCACTGAAATCACACTCGGACAGTATAACGTCCCTTACGGTTCAGAGCTCTTCAAGGGCGACGGTGAGACCGTCAGCATCGGCGACAGAATCTGCACCTGGGATGCATACAACGCACTCACCATCACCGAAACGGCTGGTAAGGTCGTCTACGACACTATGATTGACGGCGTCACCTTCCGTGACGAGGCAACCGATGAGTTCGCTATCCACCGCGAGAAGACCATCATCGAATCCCGCGACAGGTCCAAGAGCCCTACCATCCGCATCGTTGACGCGAACGGCGACGACCTCAAGCAGTACAACCTCCCTGTAGGCGCACACGTCATGGTCGAAGAAGGTCAGGAAGTCAAGGTCGGTGACATCATCGTCAAGATCCCTCGCGCAGTCGGCAAGTCCGGTGACATCACGGGCGGTCTGCCACGAGTCACCGAACTCTTCGAGGCGCGCAACCCTTCAAACCCTGCAGTGGTTTCAGAAATCAACGGCGAGGTCATTATGGGCAAGAACCGCCGAGGCAACCGCGAAATCATCATCCGCGCGAAGAGCGGAGAGGAAAAGCACTACCTCGTTCCACTGTCCAAGCAGATTCTCGTTCAGGAGAACGACTACGTCAGGGCCGGTATGGCACTCTCAGACGGTGCGGTATCCCCTACCGACATCCTCAACATCCTCGGTCCTATCAAGGTTCAGGAGTATATCGTCAACGAAATCCAGGAGGTCTACCGTCTCCAGGGCGTGAAGATCAACGACAAGCACTTCGAGGTCATCGTACGTCAGATGATGCGCAAGGTCGAGATCGTAGAGCCGGGCGACACAAGATTCCTCCCTGAGCAGCTTGTCGACAAGCTTGAGTTCCTTGAGGAGAACGACAGAATCTTCGACAAGAAGTACATCAAGGATCCGGGTGACTCACAGAACCTCCGCGCAGGACAGATCGTCACCGTCCGCCAGCTCCGCGACGAGAACTCGCTTCTGAAGCGTCAGGATCTCAGACCGGCTGAAGCACGCGACGCTGTCCCTGCAACATCCAACCAGATTCTCCAGGGTATCACCCGCGCAGCATTGAGGACCAACAGCTTTATGTCTGCCGCATCCTTCCAGGAAACCACCAAGGTGCTCAGCGATGCCGCCATCCGCGGCAAGATCGACACCCTCGAGGGCCTCAAGGAGAATGTCATCTGCGGTCACCTGATACCTGCCGGAACCGGCCAGAGGGAGTTCGACAACCTTGTCGTCACTTCAAAGGATGATTATGAGAACCTTGTAATGAGAAAGGGCAGATAGAAAACTGACATAATATGGCAATCATCCGTGAATTGAGAGGCATCACCCCAAAGATCGGAAAGAATTGCTTCATCGCAGAGAATGCTGTAATCATCGGAGATGTAACCATCGGAGATGATTGCAGCATTTGGTATGGAGCCGTTCTCAGAGGGGATGTCAACACCATTACAATCGGCAACCGAGTCAACGTCCAGGACAACGCGTCCATCCACACCACCTACGAGCAGTCAGTAACTGTTCTTGAAGACGATGTCTCAATCGGCCATAATGCCGTGATACACGGCGCCAGAGTGGGTCGCGGCAGTCTGATAGGAATGGGTGCCGTTCTGCTCGACAATGCCGAGATAGCGCCGGAAAGTGTCATTGCGGCAGGTGCTGTCGTTCTCGCTAACGCCAAGCTTGAGCCAGGTCTCTACGCAGGTGTCCCTGCAAAGAAACTGAAGGATTCCTCCCCTGCTGTCAGCGCCGTCGCCACACGCAATGCGCGGCAGTATATGATGTACAAGGACTGGTACAAATAGCCGGACTGACCAGGTCAGTCCTGAACATAAAAGAGGCCCGCAGAAAACTGCGGGCCTCTTCCGTTATACTTGAATATGCTGTTACAGAACTGAAAGCAGGAATTCAAGAGCAGGGATGAACTCATCCATAGACTTGTATGTCGATGGCATACCAAGGATAGCAGGATAAGCGCCGAATCCGCCCAGACCGGAGATGTACCAGTGAGGGAAGAAGATCATAGTATCCATTTCAGGATAGTAGAAGCTCAGTTCATCTTCAGAAGCATATCCTGAAGAGAGAGCAGAAGGGAACCAGCCACGGATAGTGTATGAAGGATTGCCGTCCTCAGTATAGATCAGACCGGAGTTCCAGTACCTATCCCATACAATATTCTGTTTCTCATCGTCTGTAACTGAGAAGATGATGCCGTCAGGGTTCTTGTCACCGCCGAGGTATGAAGTGCCCCAAGCGTCTACAAGGAGTTCGTCAGCATCCTCGTAAGGGTCAGAGATCTTGTACTGGTTAGGGTCAACATAAGAGCGGAACACATCAACCTCGACGACATTGTAGTCGCTGCCGAGGAGAGGCAGGTAGTCAAAGAAGAAGCCTTTGCCAAGAGCCTCCCAGAGGCAGTTGAGGTAGCCCTGGAAAGAAGCGCAGCCTGTATAGATAGCAGCCTGTGACTTCTCGACTTCGAATGATACGAGGCAGTTCTCAGGTGGAACGCTATCGAAGGAGATTGTCAGAGGAGCCTTGTCGGCACCGCTTTCGAAGGTCACTGTAGAAGGAACAGTGAAACGTGGGTCAGAGTGGTTTACAATATTGACTGTCAGAGAACCGGTTGTGTTCTTTCTGCCAAGCCAGTATGTATAGGAAGTAGCGTCAGCCTCGACTGTATATTCAACCGGGTTGATACCTGCTGCCTTGTCTGTAGTGAGGAAGTATGCAGAGCCCTGAGGTTCCTGCTCACCCCTTACATCTACTACCTCTTCTTCCTGGCAGGAGCAGAAAAGGAGGGCGCTGATTGAAAGAAGGAAAAATATCTTTTTCATTTTACTTCAGTTTTATAGGTTAGTCAGTGACACCGTCACGGAGTTCCGGATGCTGGTCGATGACAGGCTGGTTTCCACCAGTGTTGTCAACGATACCGAAGTTGGTGTTCATTTCGCCCTGAGGGAATCTCATAGGGAGCCAAGGATCGTCAGCAGGGATATTGAAACGGAATGCAGTTGAGAAGTTGGTGCTTGCCTCGTCGTGGAAACGGACGATAGGCTTGTTGAGACGGCGTGCGTCGCCTACGAAGAAACCTTCACCCCAGAGCTCTACACGGCGCTGGAACCAGATCTCATCGAGGAGGCTGCGGTCTGTGTGGGAATCATAAGCAGGGTCACGGTATGTCTTGACAAAGTTCTCAAGGACTGTTCTTGCCTGAGATTCATTGTTAAGGTTTGCGTAGCATTCAGCCTGGATAAGAATCATCTCTTCAACACGCATCAGAGGAGCATCCTCGTCGTTCACTGTAGTACCGACTGTATAGCAGCCGAACTTGACGTTGGTGTATGGGAGGAACGGGAGCTTAGTGTCACCGCCATCGGAAGCGTGAGCGACATCTGGTGGTTCGCAGCCTGGCCAGGTCATTCCTTCGATGTTTGGAGAATAGAGGTCTTCGTCAACCCACCAGCCCTTGCGGACGTCAGTGTCAGGAATCTTGTTCCAGAGCATCTTGTTGATGCAGGTGTAGCACTGGCAGGCAGGAGCATAACCGTTTGCAGAGAATGATGAGAGCCATCCTGAAACAGTTGCGTAAGGATATCTGTTCGCAGAAGCGACAGTCATATCATAACCCCAGATCCAGTTGTGGTCCTTGATGTTGTAGAAGGAAGGGACTGACACCTCAGCAATAGTGGCAGGTGTATCCATCTCAGCTGCGATCTTTGCATCGTCGAGGGCCTTCTGCCATTCACCCATAGCGAGGTATGCGCGGGCACGGAGTCCGTGAGCCACATACTTGTCAATGTACATCTTGGAAGCGCGTGCCTCAGGATATTTCTCGAGACCTTCGACAGCAGCGTCAAGATATTCAATAATTTTTGCATAAACCTCAGCGACAGTTGCGCGAGGGTTGGATGTTACGTCCTCGGTGTTCTCGTCAACGATAGGAACACAAGGCTGGTCCTTTGCCACACTGTATCCGAACTGGAATGAAGGAGCAAGGCAGAGATATGCATATGCACGGAGAGCGTTTGCCTGGGCGATCATATTCATAGCGTGTTCGTCAGCTGTCTCCAGGTCGTAACCTGCGATGAAAGTGTTGGCATCTGCAATCAGCTTGTAAGGAGCGCGATAGCGGATGTACGGGTTACGGTAGTTCGCGCTGCGGGAAGAATATTCACCGCAAGGAGAGAACCAGTTGTAGTTGGAGTCCGGGATCATAGCGTCCGCACCTTCAAGGTCGTTGCAGAAGTTGATCATAAGGAACTGCCAGTCATCAGGTGTGTCATAATTGAGGCCTGAAGGAAGTCCGAGGCTGGTGAACATACCAGTGAAGGATGCTTCAGCACGTGAAGGAGCGATAACGTTAGTCTCCTGAACCTGTGAAAGGAGCATTGTGCCACTCTCAGGAACTACGTTCTCGATATCGGAGCAGGCTGCCAATGCCAGGCTGGCCAATATTACTGAAAATACTTTATTGAGTTTCATATCCAATTACTTTTTAGATTAGAATGTAATGGTGATACCGCCAGTGATGGTACGGAGTGCTGAATATGCACTGGTGTTGATACCTGCGCCGGAAGTATATGAACCCAGACCCATGTTGAAGCGTGGGTCCATACCCTTGCGGGCTGAGAGGACTGCGAGGTTTTCACCTGCGACATAGATGCGGATGCCCTGCATTGCAACCTTCTTGGTCCACTTCTGAGGGAAGGTGTAACCGAGGGTCACGTTGTTGAGGCTGAGGTAGTCTGAAGAAATCATGAAGCGGTCCAAAGCGCTCTGTGCGACTGTTGTGTCACCGTCGAGACGAGGAACGACTGTATCGGTGTTCTCAGGAGTCCAGGCCTTGAGAGCGTCCTTGTGCCATGCGCTGCCGGCGCTTGCCTGAGTCCACATCAGGGACTGGTATGAACCGTCGTAGTAACGGCCGCCGAGCTGGAATGAGCACTGTGCGGAGAGGTCGAAACCGTAGAAGTTGAGAGATGTTCCAAAACCGCCGTAGAGCTTAGGCATCACTGAACCGAGGTCATACTGGGTAGCCTCATCGAAGACAGATGTCACTTCGTCAGTTCCCTTGTCATCGTCGTGCTTCCAATAGAGGCCCTTGCCGGTCTCAGCGTCAACACCTGCAAACTTGTACATATATGCGTTGTAGAGGGAGCCGCCGATGCTGTAGATATAGTTGGAACCCTTGATACCTTTATCTGCGACTGACTCGTCGAGAGCGAGGATGGTGTTCTTGTAGTGGCTGAGGTTGAGGTTCCAGCTCCAGTTGAAGTTCTTCCTGTTGATGATGTTGCCGTCGAGGGTGACCTCAAAACCGTTGTTCTTGATAGAACCGACATTGATTGGGGTGTATCCTGTAGGGTTACCTGCAGAGAGAGGAACCTGCTTTGAATAGAGAAGGTCTGAAGTGACGCGTGAGAAGTATTCGGCAGTACCGTTCAGATAGCCGTGGAAGAGTTCGAAATCGAAACCTACGTTGAATGAACCGATCTTCTCCCAGGTGAGGTTTTCATTACCCTTGTAGCTGAGGGCGATTGAATATTCGCCTGTAGCTGCGTTGAATGAGTGGGTGTACTGGTCAGAATATGGGTAGAGGGAACCGAGGTTATCATTACCCTGCTGGCCGTAGCTTGCCTTGAACTTCAGCATATCGACTGCGTCAGCACCCTGCATGAAGTCTTCAGCGCTGATGAGCCATGCACCGCCGACGCTCCAGAAGTTACCCCAGCGGTGACCCTTTGCGAAGCGTGAAGATGCATCACGGCGGAAGGATGCTGAAGCGAAGTACTTGCCAGCGAAGTCATACTGTGCACGGGCAAGGAAACCTTCTGTCATATAGGTGGTGGTTGAAGAACCGAGCTGTGAGTCCTCTGCAGGACCGTCAGCATTGTCGAGTTCGCCTACGAGCGGGTTGAAGAGGTGTGTGTTGTAACCCCAGAGGCCCTGGCTCTTGCGGTTGTACTGCTCGTAACCTGCGAGGATGTCGAAGTTGCTCTTGCTGCCGCCGAAGTCAGTCTTGTATTCTGCAAGATACTGCTGGTTGACAGCGAATGTCCTGCTGTGGGACACCTGTGTTGCACCGTCTGTGCCGGCGCTTGAACCGAACATCGAGTAGAGGTAGTTGGTCCTGGTGTTGTCAGCGAGGAGACCGAGGTTTGCAGTCAGTGAGAGACCCTTGATCGGAGTGATGACAGCGCCTGCCTTGCCCTGGAATACGTCAGCCTGAGAGTCGATCTTGTTGTACTCGTTGTCGCGGATTGCGTTGCCGACGATTGAAGGACGGATGAAGTTTGTATTGTTGGAGTCGTAAACGATACGGCCGTTGTCCATCTTGATAGAGCCGTCTGCATTGCGGACGTAGAGAGGATAGATAGGACCGATTGAGTTAGCGATGTAGAATACGTTTCCTGATGAACCCCAGGAGCCGTTGGAACCGTTGGTCATTGACTTGGAGTGTGAGAACGCCATGTTGCTGGTGAGCTTGAACCACTTCTTGACCTGGTAGTCAGCGTTGATACGGCCTGTGTAGCGCTTGTAGCCGGAGTTGGAGATGATACCGCCGTCATCCAGGAATCCGCCTGATGCGTAGTAGTTGAAACGGTCGCCGGAGCCGCTTACAGAGACGTTGTACTCCTGACGGAATGAGTTGTGGAACACTTCATTGTACCAGTCATCCGGAGTGTAGTAGAATTCACCGTCGCTGTAACCGAGCTTTGCGTTAGGGTTGAGCTTGAAGTTGGTGCCGACAAGGTTCTCGCCTGCAGGGATTGTGAAGACCTGGTAGCCGAGACCGCCGTCCTTTTCGTTGAAGAGGGTCTTGTTTGCAAAAGCGTGGCTCTCAGCCTCAGTGTGGCCTGCATAGAAGTACTTGTTGTACAGCATTGTGTAGAATGTGGTGTAGTACTGGCCAGGGTCTGTGATCACATCATACTGAGGGATGAGACGGCTGTTTGAACCGAAGCGTGCGTCGAATTTGATCTGAGCGTCACCCTTGCCTTTCTTGGTGGTGATGAGGATGACACCGTTTGCTCCGCGGTGACCGTAGATTGCTGATGCTGACGCATCCTTGAGGACTGACATTGACTCGACATCGTTAGGGTTGATATCAGAGATTGCGCCCTCATAAGGCGTACCGTCGACAACGATCAGAGGTGCACTGCTTGCGCTCATTGAGCCGACGCCACGGATGCGGATTGTTGCAGCGTTTGATGTAGGGTCACCGGATGAGGAGATGACCTGGACGCCAGGGGTTGTGCCTGCGAGGGCGCTGGTGACGTTGCTTGAGATCTTCTTCTCAATCGCCTCACTGTTGACCATCGCTGCAGAACCGGTGAATGAGCTCTTGGTTGAAGTACCGTAAGCCACGACGAGGACATCCTCGAGGAACTCGGCGCTTGGTGCGAGAGCAGCTTCAATCTGCGACTTTCCATCGACAGCCACTTCGAGATTGTTGTAGCCGACAAAACTGAAGACCAGGATGCCGTCTGCAGGGACGGTAAGAGAGAAATTACCGTCCAAATCAGTGGCTGTACCGGTCATGGTGCCCTTCAGCTGTACAGAAGCAAAAGGAATCACCTCTCCGGTGCTTGCATCAGTAACAGTACCTTTGACCTGGATATTCTGTGCGAATGCTCCCACAGAGATAACCAGCAAAAGTCCTGTCAAAAAGAGTCTGATTCTTTTCATAAGAAAAATTTTAGTTGGTTAATAATTAGTTATTGAATTACAATTCTCATCAAGTTTTCGCTACGCTCTGGTAACGATTTTTAATATTCCTTTAATAAAAGTTTCTTTTTCAGTTACAGATTAATACTCCTAACAACCCGTAATACAAAGGGTTGAAAGGCAAAAATAATCAATTTTTGTGAATAATCTTTATTTAACTTTATTTAACCTGATAAATTATGAATTACAGACAAAATAAACTATATTAAGGAGGCCCCATTGTTACGATTCCCCATTATTGATTATCTTTGTAATTACAATTTGATATGATTGGCGTCTACGATTCCGGTGAAGGAGGAAAATCCGTGCTGCGTGAGCTTGTGAAGCTGATGCCGGGAGAGGACTTTATCTATTTCGGCGATTCGGCATACTGCCCTTACGGGCCGAAATCCCCCGGTTTCATCATTGGAAGGGCCTGCACGGTTACAGATTTTCTCATTGCACGCGGATGCGAACTGATTGTAGTGGCCTGCAACACCGCCACAGCAGCGGCCATATCATATCTGAGAAACCATTATTCCGTTCCTTTCGTCGGAATGGAACCCGCCATAAAGCCGGCTGTCCTGCGTTCGAGAAGCGGAGTGGTCGGGGTTCTGGCCACCGCAGGAACCTTCAAGGGAAAACTGTATCTCGACACCCTCGCCCGCTTCTCAGGCAACGTCAAGGTCATCGAGCGCGTGGGAGAAGGACTTGTGGAGACTGTCGAGAAGGGAATCCTTGACGGTCCGGAGGTCGAGGCGCTCATCCACAGGTGCATTGACCCGATGCTCGCCGAAGGTGCGGACCACATAGTGCTCGGCTGCACCCACTACCCTTTCCTCCAGCCGGTCATCGAGCGGCTGGCCGGTCCCGGAGTCACTGTCGTCAACCCCGCCCCGGCAGTCGCCCGCCAGGCTCTCCGCATCCTCGGGAGCATAAAAAAAACAGAGCCTTCCGCTCGGAAAGGCTCTGTCGAATATCACTATTCGGAGAAATAACCGTTCGCTTACAGAATTCCCTGCTCGAGCATAGCCTGAGCAACCTTCATGAAGCCGGCGATGTTAGCGCCCTTGACATAGTCAATGGTGCCGTCTGGCTGTGTTCCGAACTTGACGCACTGCTCGTGGATAGATGCCATGATAGTGTGAAGACGCTCGTCAACTTCCTTACCTGACCAGCTGATGTGCTCAGCGTTCTGAGTCATCTCGAGACCTGAAGTTGCCACGCCACCTGCGTTGACAGCCTTGCCAGGAGCAAAGAGGAAGCCCGGTACTGACTGGAAGTAGTGGATAGCGCCCGGCTGGCAGCCCATGTTGGAGATTTCGCAGCAGCACCAGGTGCCGTTAGCTACGAGTTCCTTTGCATCTGCCTCTGAAAGCTCATTCTGGAATGCGCTTGGGAGAGCGATGTCGCACTTGACTGACCAGGACTTCTTACCTGCAGTGAAGACAGCCTTGTCAGGGAACTTGACAGCCATATCCTCGACTTTGTTGCGGTTAGAAGCACGCATATCGAGCATATAGTCGATCATCTCCTTGGTGATGCCGTCCTTGATCTCGCAGACACCGTCCGGACCTGAGATAGCGACAACCTTCGCACCGAGTTCGGTAGCCTTAGTTGCAGCGCCCCAAGCCACATTGCCGAATCCTGAGAGAGCCACAGTCTTGCCCTTGATGTCCTTGCCTGCAGTTTCGAGAACGTGCTGAGTGAAATAGAGAGCACCGAAACCAGTTGCTTCAGGACGGAGGATTGAACCGCCCCAAGTCATACCCTTACCGGTGAGGACACCAGTATGATACTGCTGAGCAAGCTTTGAATACATTCCGTTGAGGAAACCGATCTCACGGCCGCCGACACCGACGTCACCTGCAGGGATATCCTTGTCAGGACCGATAGCGCGCCAGAGTTCGAGCATATAGGCCTGGCAGAAACGCATGATCTCGTCGTTTGACTTTCCTACCGGGTCGAAATCGGAACCACCTTTGCCGCCGCCCATTGGAAGGGTGGTGAGAGCGTTCTTGAATGTCTGCTCGAAGCCCAGGAACTTAAGCATTGAAGGAGTAACAGCCTTGTGGAAACGGAGACCGCCCTTGTATGGGCCGATCGCACTATTGAACTGGATACGATAACCGAGATTGGTCTGGACTTCGCCCTTGTCGTCCACCCAGGTGACCCTGAACGTGAAGATGCGGTCCGGTTCGACCATACGCTCGACTATCTTGGCCTTTTCGAATTCAGGATGCTGGTTGTAAACGTCTTCGATTGATTCCAACACTTCCTGTACAGCCTGGAGATATTCACTCTCGCCGGGGTACTTGGCCTGGAGTCTGGCCATGATGTCTGCTGTTTTCATAAGATATTGATTTATTAAGCTGGTTTATATGTTCTTACTCTACCTCCCACGTGCTTCCGCTGTGGAGAAGGTCATCGACGCAGTGAATCCTGGATTTCTGCATCACTTCCTTGACCTGGTCGCGAACTCCGTCATCGTAAGTCACGTCCTTGACGTCACGAATGACGCCGAGAGCGACAGGATAGTCCGGTCCCTTCATGTCCGCAAGGGCCATGTGGATACCGATGTTGTCGGTGTGCGCGTCATGGACAAGGATGTCCTCCTCAGTGAATCCGCCCTCTCCGATATGGACGACACGGATCTTCTTGCCGTCATAGATGAGGCCCTTGTCCATATCCTTGCCGAAGATCATCTTCTCTCCGTGACGAAGGATGATGGTCCTGTCCGCGCGGACGGCAGGGTCGCTGATACCCTTGTGGGCACCGTCGTTGAAGATGACGCAGTTCGTGAGGAATTCCATCACAGAGCAGCCGTCATGAAGCGCGGCAGCCGTCATTATCTCCTCGTTCAGCTTAAGCTCCACATCCAGCGAACGGGCGAAGAAAGTGCCCTTCGCGCCAAGTACGAGCGAGCCCGGGTTGAACGGATGCTCGACCGTGCCGTAAGGCGAGGTCTTGGTTATCGCGCCGAACTTGGAGGTCGGCGAATACTGTCCCTTGGTCAGACCGTAGATCTGATTGTTGAAGAGCATGAGATTGATATCGATGTTGCGACGAATAGCATGGATGAAATGGTTACCACCAATGGCGAGTGCTTCGCCATCTGCGCATGCCTGCCATACGGTAAGCGTAGGGTTGGCCACCTTGATGCCT